>PNJK01000133.1 GCA_013821825.1 Rhodobacter sp. | reverse complement strand
CTTCTTGCGTCCGATAATGCAAGATTATTGGACATAAGGACAAAGACAAACAGGCGGCGCTTTTGGCGCAAAGGACTAGCTAAAAGCGCCGTTATAAATTAGCTTGGCCGTATGAGAAAATCCCGCATCAAGCCATCAGAACCCTTGCCGATGCTGACACCGCTGCCGGGCTGGATCACCGCCACGCCTCCGGAAAACCTTGAGGTGGCAGCGTTCAAATCAGGGGCCGCACTTTCGCATCTCAATCTGGCGACGGCCGCCGACCATGTGCCTCAGGCGCTTTGGCGTGAACGGCTGGCGCTGGCGGCGGCAGAGGTTTCAGCGGGTATCGCGGGACGCCGCGAAGGGGCCGGTGCGATGCGTGATGCGCTGCATCTCACCAAGGCGGGCGATGATCCCGGCCCTGCGGGAAACATCTTGCGGCAGTGGTCGCGAGCAGTGTCACGGCCGATCTCGGTCTTAAATCTGGGCCGCGTGCTGGACGGTGTCGCGCCAGAGCGGATTGCCCTAAACCTCGATGCCACCGGGCCAACCCCGGTGGACCGAGCGGCGCAGGTCATCGAAGCCGTGCTGGAAGACAACCCACGGGGCGAGATCGCTGCCCTGATCCTGGCGGATGCGGTGCTGTCGCTGGCCTTGGGGCGAGATCATCTGCTGCCGCTTCTGGGCCCGGTGATGACGGCGCGCGACCTGCGCCTGCGAGGCGACGACCTGCGCCTTGCCTGCCACCGTTCCGCTGTAAGGGGGGTCGGCCAGGCTCTGCCCTTGGCGGGCACGCTGGCGCGAGCGGCGGCACGTCTGCGTGCAGCGGTGCCGAAGCTGCGGGCCAAGGGGGCCGCGCGGGCGGTGGAAATGATGCTGTCGCAGGATGTCTTGACCCCCGTGGCGCTCGCCCGGGCGATCCCGGAAAGCCTGTCGGACCGTGCCGCGCGGCGGCTTTGTGAGCGGCTGGTGGAACTGGGTGCGCTGCGGGAACTGAGCGGGCGCGACACCTTCCGCCTTTACGGGGTCTGAGCATGGCACGGCGGGAAGAGGGAGGGCTTGACCGGGACCTGGCTGACCTGCCGCCTGATCTTCGCTGGCGGGAATGGCTGCGCCGGATCGAAGCGGTTTTGTTTGCCAGTAGCGCACCGGTGGCGCGGGATCATCTGGCGCGTGTCGTGGGGCAGGGGGTCTCGGTCTATCTGTTGATCGAGGATCTGGCGGTCGATCTGGAGGGCCGCCCTTATGAGGTGGCGCAGGTGGGTGCCGGGTGGATGCTGCGCACCAGGCCCGCCTATGCGCCCGCGATCCGCGCCGCGGCGGATGTGGGCGGGCATGCGCTGAACCTGTCAGAGTTCGACCTCGCCGTGCTGGCGGCGATTGCGTTTCACCAGCCGATCAGCCGCGACGGGTTGAAGGACATCTTCGGCAAAGAGATCAGCCGCGACCTCATCGGGCGGCTGGCCGAGCGCGACCTCATCGGCACCGGCCCCCGCGAACCCCGCCGCGGCGCGCCTTATACCTTCGTCACGACCGAGGCTTTCTTGGCTGCCTTTGGGATGGAGTCCTTGCGCGACCTGCCCGATCCTGAGCAACTTGCTGATGCCGGCTTGGCGGGATCTTTGGAAGCCCCTGACGTGTAAGAGGCCGCGCGAGTTGCGACAGGAGTGCCGCGGTCTTCGTGAAGCCGGGTCGCGGCCCGCAGCAAGGCGGCCAGATCAGGCTCTCTGGAGGAGGAGGCCGGCCCCAGCCCGGCAGTTTTGCTAAGCCGATCCGTAAGTATCCTGACCAGCCCGATGTGGTTTTCGGCGGCGCGGGTCAGCCCGACCCAGAGGGTTAGCGGGCCACGTTCTGTGGGGTCTCTTACCTCGATCTGCCGCTCTGACAGCCGCCGGAAGAAATCGTAGCGAACCCGATGCGACAAAAACGGGATCGTTGATGTCGCCGGGCCAACGGGCACTGGGTGTTTCATAAGCCGCGCGGCGAGAGACTGCCGGTCGTCCCGCGCGCGCCCAGCGGAATCAAGGCGCAGCAGATCGTCAATCAGGCGCTCGAGGCGCCGGGCGCCCAGGCTTGCCGGGCCTGTTGGTTTCGCGAGGTGAGCGTCGCAGAAGGCGCAGTACTGCTGTGGTACAAGGCGATCCCGCTTGAACGGCGCAAGGCCCTGACCACAAGACGGGCAGCGGTCACGCAATCGGCAGCCATGGCGAAAGCAGGACACGCGGGTTGCCAAGGTCCAGCTGCGCCGGAAATAGGGCACCGCGTCTTCCCGCAGGCAGGTGGTACAGAACTGCTGCCAAGAGGACTGCGCCGTCGATGTCCCTGCATCTTGCGGCCGGGTCCGCAGCCGCAAGCGCAGGATCGAAAGTGGACTGTTGGCCAGACAAAGACCGTCGATCTCTTCGGGGCAGATCGACGTATGGTCGAGCAGCAAGCGACGAACAGCATCCGGCAGATGCCGGTCAAGTTGTGCCGACCATGCCCCACCGGCGGCGCCGAGCACCGCTCCGAAGTAACGCGGCGGCGCGCCATTGGCATGCGCAAGTCGGTGCAGCCAGCTTGACAAAAGCTCGCCGGGTGCCGGTTTGACGTCCACCGGCCAGCGACGTCCCGTCGCCAGTCCATAGCGATGGGCGGGTGAAACCGTGATCCTCGGCGCAGTGCTGGTCATGTCATCGCATGGCGCAGGTTAGAGTTCCGCCGCCGTGACAGCGGCACATAGCCGAGGGCCATGATGGTGCTGGACGTGATCCTTTCCTCACCGTTCTCAACAGCTGCCACCGCCCCCCGGGTGACGATGTCGACCACCTCTCCGATCAGCCCTTCCGACAGATCATGGATCATTCTGGCAAGGGGAGGTCGTGAGAGGTTTGAGGCGTGGGCAAGCGGCATGCTGGCCTCCAGACTGTCGAGAAGCGTGGCGAAGTCTTCGTCAAAACCCCATCGCGGCACCGGGACCGTATCGAACCGCGAGCCCATTTCTTCGGTGTCGTGCAGTGCATCGTAGACGGCGATTTCGCCGACAAGCACTGGCGAGATGTCATGCACGCGTGCGATCCGCCGCAGGAACGAGAAGATTGCCTTCACATCCTGTCGGCGTCCGCGCAGCGCACTGTGGAATTCGTCGAAGATGAGCAGGCGCGGCTTCAGGCTGTCGAGAAGATGATCGACCTGTTCGCTGGCGCGGGACAGGCTGCGCCAGCCGGCAGCCTGCGGGGCGCGCAGCCCGGACAGGATGCTGGCGTAGAAATGCGACAGGCCAGCCCCCTCCCTGGTCTGGATGACCCAGACCCTTTGCCGGTCAACACGGCGGAGATGTTCGACGGCGAAGCGTTCGGCGATCATGGTCTTGCCGTTGTGATAGGGGCCGGCGAGCAGCAATCCGCGAGGGCGCAGGGACGAGGGTCGTTCGAGCAACTGTTGCATCGCAACATGCGCGGCAGAGGCGCCGGGATGACCGATCCAGCGCGGCGCCCTGATATGCGCGATGCGGGCGGCAACATCAGCCTCCAGAAACGCTGAAGTCGTCGGAAGGAGTTGCTCGACCATGTCACCAGGTCTCCACGGGAAAGACGCGGCGGGGTCGGTCGGGCTCTGGTCCAGGATTGGCCGTCCCTGAAACAGTTTCCGCATCCTGATATGGTTTTTTCTCGCCTGCGGCGTGTCGGGCGCGCGTCATCTCCCGCAGGTGAGCCTTCTTTGATTTGGCCACCGCGACCGTTGCCGCGATTTCTCGGCGCAGGATGGTCTTGTCCTGCACGGGGAGTTGCGTGCTCTCGCGTTGGCGCGTTCGGTCGGCTTCATGCTGCCAGAGCGTGACAGGCATCGTGACCCCGTCCCGCCGCCCAACCGGACGCCAGACCCGTGTGTCGGGATCGGCGATGTAGATCCGGCTGATGTCCCGGGGATCATAGCACATATCCAAGGGTGCCAGGCGGTCTCGCCGGGCTACGAGCGGCCCAAGCCATTTCTCGAAGTAGTCGATGGCGAACAGGCTGACGCCCTGGGTAGAGATGCGACGTGTTGTGCGGGGGAGAAAGTTGAGCAGGACATGGTCAGGATCGTCGATCGGCCGGTCCATCGATGGAAGTCGCCGTCCCCATTCGAGAACAGGAACGGTCAGCTTGCGCGCGTTCTGGGTCTGGTTGTGATCGATGATTGCCAGGGCAATGCAGCGTTCAAGGGCCGCGAAGGTCAGACTTGCCCTCTCATCGGACGAATAGTCGCCACGGTCCGCGATGGACCGCCCGGTCTTGCCGGGAAGGGAGCGAAGCACAGTGTTCACCTTGCCCAGGAGCCGTTCGACAACGCCACCCCGGTGAACCGTTCCCTTGTTCCGGGTGCGGACGGTTATGCCGAAGTCGGCGCATCCCGTCGTGAAGGTGCTGCTTTGAAACTCCTTGGCGGAGTCGACAACGATCTGCTTCGGGCGGCCGCACATTTCCCATGGGTGCGCAATCCCGCGTTCGGCCAGCCAGTCATCCTTGCGGCACATCGCGTGTGCCAAGCACAATGCCACCGAGAGTCGGGACGGGCGCTCGAGGGTGAGGCAAAAGCCGATGATTGCACTAGTCGCCACATCGGCGGCGATGGTCAGATAGGGTCTGCCCACGAAAACGCCATGATCGTCGATCACCTCGACGAACTGGATATCGGCCGGTGTGTGATCGATCTGGACGACGTCAAGGGCGTGGGCTGCACGGATGTATCCCGGACGCGGTTTCAGGCGGTGAAGATGTTTGCCACCGGAAAGCCGCCGCCGCGCGATCTCCTCGGGAGTGAAGATGAGCGGAATCCGCTTGGCCACGGTGACATAGGCCGGGGGCTTGAAGCCTTGGCCGGCACAGCGCGCGCGGATCTCGTCGACGATTGGCGCGAGATCGGGTTGCTCCGGCTGCAGCCACATCTCCCGCAACGTCTCGGAAATGATGGCTTCAACGCCGGTCGATATCCTCGCACGCCGCGCCCTGTTCGTCCGAGGCAGAAGCGACGAGACACGACGCTCCCCGCGATACCGGGCGAGGTGATTGTAGACCTGCCGGGCCGAAAGGCGCAGTTCTGTCGCTGCCCGGCTGACAGACTCCCGCATTGGCAAGTCGCCGTCGAGAACCCGGTCAAGTTCGCGAGCGATCCGAACGGCCTTTGACCAGACCTCGTCAGAAGCGCGGTAAGCTGCCCGTTCCAATGGCCGATCTTTGCTGAGCGCTGTCATGCCACCGTGCCCTTCGAAACCTATTGAAGTCCGAATTGAAATTGAAATCGCAAAGCAGAAAATTGCGCCGATTCCGGCGCTACCATCGTGAAAACTCGTCATAACCATGCAGTGAAATCGTGAAGGAAAAGCGACAGTGGTTCCTGCCC
>PNJK01000132.1 GCA_013821825.1 Rhodobacter sp. | reverse complement strand
GCTGTCGACAGCCATCTGAACGACCACGGCTATATCGTGCCGGGCCTTGGCGATGCCGGGGACCGGATGTTCGGAACCAAGTAAAGGCATCGCGGAATGATGTGGGGCAGGGTGAAGCGGGTGATGCGGCTCACGTCATGGACGGCCGGGATAGCCCTGTCGGCGACCCCGGCACTGCCGCGCGAGATCGCCACGCCGGCCGAGCTTCCGCCCGCGGACCACCGTGGTCAGCAGTACGTCGACAGCAAGGGCTGCCTTTTCATGCGGGCAGGTCAGGGCGGGCAGACAGTCTGGGTGTCTCGCGTAACCCGGGATGGCGTGCCAATTTGCGGCACCCCCCCCCTCGGGCAGCCGCGTCCCGGCAGAGGGCGAGGCGGGCGCGGTCAAGGGCTTGGTGCCGACGGAAAAGCCACCGGCAACGGCGACCGCTCCGGCCACCGGCGGGATGGGTGCTTATCTGGTCGCGGCGGGAAGTTTCGGTGTGACGGCAAATGCCGACAGTGCGACGGCGCGGTTGGCTGTACTGGGGTATCCGGGAACACGGGGCCGCGTGCGGAGGGGCGGCACGGCGCTGGTCACCGTCTTCGCCAGGCCGTTCGAGAGCTCAGCCGCAGCTTTCGCTGCCCAGGACGCATTGCGCGGCCAGGGTTTCCCTGATGCGGTGGTGATCGGGCCCTGAGGCGCGGCTACGATCCGCCAGGGTCTTACCCATCGCACAGGCCTTGCAGCGCCACCCAGGATTCGTCCGGGATCAAGGGCGAAGGTGCCAGCCCCTTGTAGGGGTCGCCCGCCGCAAGACCGCCAAGGCTCAGCCCATCCGGGTCCATCGCCAATGCGTAGGGTGTGGCCGGAACCTGTGCCGCCTCGAAGGCGGCGATCAGACTGGCGTCGTCCAGCGCCACAGGGGCGGCGCGCAATGCCGCCTCGCCGTAGCCGCGCAGCGCCTCGTCCGGCAGTTCCGCAGTGGTCAGAAGCTGGAAGGTCGCACGCAGCCCGGCATGTTCCAGCAGCGGAATGATCGGATCTTTTGCCCGCGCCCGCAGCCGCTCAACCAGCACCGCCCCAGCGGCGGCTTCCGGGCCATTCGCCTGTTCAAGCAGGCGCCGTGGCAGCACGATCACATCGCCGGGCAGGTGCAGGGGAGTGGCCACCCCTTCAGGCATCACATACAGGATAGGCGTATCCACCGGGCCGAAGACCCGTTCGGACAGACCGGCAAGCGCCTGCAGTCCAAGCTGGTTGTCGCAAGGCGCACCCGTGACCCGCGCCAGATCATCCAGCGCGCGCTGGCCGATTTCAGCCCGTTGAGCTGCCGGAACAACCGAGGCTGTGTGCGTTACCAGCGCGGCTGGCAGCCACAGCACCCCGCCCACCACCACCGCAACGGCAAGCCCACCCAGAAGTAGCCCGCGCAGCCGGCCTGGCCGCGGCACCGCCGCTTTCACCGCGGCCCGGACGGCATCCAGTGCCGCCACCATGTCGGGATCGGTCAGTTCCAGGCTTTCGCCCGAGTCCGGCCCCGGAGCAAAGACCGGCGGTTCTTCGCCACGGTTCTGCCTCTCGATAGCCGGCAGCGACCAGTGGCTTAGCGCGGTGCCGCTTTTCGGATCCGAGAGGATCAGGGTCGCTTCGCCAAAGCGCACCTCCACCTCGCGGCGCTGGTCCTGCGGCGTCTCGCGCCAGAGGCCCGAGCATTCCAGCCTTTGATACTTCTTCAGCGCCGTCATCGGCTGCGAGATCTCTGCCTGTTTTGCCGGGCAGTCTAGCCCTTGCGGATCATCTTCACAATCACCCAAGGTCTGCCACGTGTCGCCTTGTCTCATGCGCGACCGGATCGGACCGCGAGGCGTCGCGATCAGGCTGGCGCGGGCCGTTGTCCGCGGGCATCAAGGTCGAGAAACAGGCAGGGCGACATGACCGACACCCCGAACCGAACCTTGGCTGTGGCGGGCGCCGTTCTGATCTATGCCTGCTTGATCGGCTTTACCGACAACTACGTGCGGGTGATTGCCGCGGAAGTGGGGCTTTGGCAGTTCCACGCCACCCGCACTGCGATGGCGGCCGCGTTGCTGGCCATTCTTGCACTGCCACTTGGGCTGCGCCTGCGCCCGCGCCGGTTCCGGGCGGTTTTTGCCAGGTCTGCCATCCATGGGGCGGCCATGCTGATCTACTTCGGGGCGCTGGCTTACCTGCCGGTGGCGCAAGTGGCCGCTGGCCTCTTCACCGCGCCGATCTTTGTCCTGCTGATCCAGCGGTTTGCCTATGGCCATCCGATCCGCGGGCTTCAGGTGCTGGCCGTGGCCGTGGGATTTGCCGGTGCCGTCATGGTTCTGGGACCCGAGGCGACTTCGGGGACAAGCCTTCCAGCCCTGCTTCCCGTGATCGCAGGTGCGCTTTACGCCATGGGCAACATCGCGACCCGCGAATGGTGCAGTGGCGAAACCGCCGAGACGCTGGTCGCGGGCTTTTTCGGCATGCTTGGAGTGTTGGGGCTTTTTGGCATGGTGGTCCTGACGCTGGCCCCGATAGCCGTGCCCGAAGGGGCCGAGGGGTTCCTGCAACGCGGTCCGGTCTGGCCGACGGGCAGCTTCCTGTGGTGGACTTTCGTGCAGGCCGCCGGGTCGCTTTTGGGGATCGGGTTGGTGATCAAGGCCTACCAGATTGCCGAAGCCTCGCGCGTGTCGGTGTTCGAATACGTCGTCCTGCCCGCTTCTGCCGGCTGGGGGTTCCTGCTTTGGGGCGAGACGCTGACCTGGCTGGCCGTCTCCGGGATGGGGTTGATCGCGCTGGCGGGCGTGATGATCGCGCGTCAGTCGCCCACCGCCTCGCGCCAGTGACGGCGGCAAAGCGAGACGTAGGTTTCATTGCCGCCAATCACCACCTGCTCGCCGTCCCTCAGCGCGCGGCCATCGGGGCCCTTGCGCACGACCATGGTAGCCTTCTTGCCGCAACGGCAGATCGTGCGCACCTCGCGCATCTCGTCGGCCCAGGCCAGAAGCGCGGCTGATCCGGGGAAGAGGTTGCCCCGGAAATCCACCCGCAGCCCATAAGCCATCACCGGCACGCCCAGATCATCCACCGCGCGGGCCAGCTGCCAGACCTGATCCTTGGACAGAAACTGCGCCTCGTCGATGAAGACACAGGCCACCGGCCCGGCATCGAATCGAGCCTTCAGCTTGGCAAACAGGTCTTCTTCCGGGGCGAAGGTATCCGCGGGCTCGCCAATGCCGATCCGGCTGGCAATCCGGCCCTCGCCCCCGCGGTTGTCGAACTGCGCGGTGATCAGATAGGTCACCATCCCCCCTTCGCGATAGTTGTGCGACGCCTGGAGGAGCGAGGTCGATTTCCCCGCGTTCATTGTGGAGTAGTGGAAATACAGTTTCGCCATCGTGGCAGTGCCCTAGCCCATTGTCGGGGGCAGCTGCAAGGACCAGGGCGCTTTCGGCGTCGGGCAACGGGCAATTGCACGGAAGCTGGGTGGGGTGAACGGGCCCGGCCATACAAACCAACGACGGAACTACCGTCACACTCATGAACAGGCCGGGTCCGCCACATATGAACACGCCGCCGACCCACCTGAAACAGGCCGGTGCAGCGGACCCCCACCGTTACCGATGCTGGGGACATCGGCATACTCGTCAATGCTCCGGTCTGACCGGAACCTCTTTATGAATGACAAAGCTTTCCCAGACGGTTAATGGGAAAAAATCAGGGTGTTTCCCCCGGCTGCGGTCCCGGCAGTTTCGGGCTCGTGGAGTGGGTGATGTCGACTGCGTCCTATCTGAAGAAGCACACCGAAGCCCTGGTCAAGGACGTTGGCATCGAAACGGCCTGCGAGATCACCGGGAAGTCGAAGGCCACCATCGGACGCTACTATTCGGAGAACGACGAACACGACGACCGCTTCATGCCGATCGACGTGGTTGCGGCACTTGAATCGGCCAGCCGCTTTCCGCATGTGACCTCGGCCCTCGCGGATCTGCGGGGAATTACCCTTTCGTATGACGGCGAAAAACGCAACTCGGCCACGAAGGGCGTGAACCAGGACGTGGTCGCCCTGGCACAGCGTTTCGGCATGCTGATGGCGGAATACAATCAGGCCATCGGCGACGGCAAGATCACCGTGAACGAGGCCAAGCGTCTGCTGCGAGAGACGCTGGCCATTCAGCAGGTCATTCTGGAAATGAAGCTCAACCTTGAGGAAGAGGCGGGCTGAACCCGCCTCTCGCCGCGGCTCAGCCCGGGTGGCGCTTCGCCCCGCCGCCATCCGCCCGACGCGGGGCAAAGCTGCCACCTTGCGGTTTGGCGGCGCCACCGCTGCGCGGCTTGTGGCCGCCCGGACGCTGGCCCTGCGCCGGAGGTTTGGAGCCGGCCTTCTGCCCACCCCGCCCACCACCGGGGCGCTGACCGCGGTTCTGGCCCGGCTTTGGTGCTGCTGCCACCATATCCGCCGACCAGGGTGCGCCCCCCAGGATCGGGATCGGCTTTTTCAGAAGCTTCTCGACGGCCTGCAATTCACCCATCTCCGCGGGTGCGCAGAAGGCGACTGCGGTCCCCTCGGCCCCGGCCCGCGCGGTGCGGCCGATGCGGTGGACATAGTTTTCCGGCACATTCGGCATGTCGTAGTTATAGACATGGCGCACGGTCGGAATGTCGATCCCGCGCGCGGCCACATCGGTGGCCACCAGCACGTCAAGTTCGCCATTGCGGAACTCGCCCAAGGTGCGGTCGCGCTGGTTCTGGCTTTTGTTGCCATGGATGGAACCGACCTTGAACCCCCAGCTTGCCAGCAGCTTGGCCAGCTTTTCCGACCCGTGCTTGGTGCGCCCGAAGACCAGCGCCTGTTCGCCCGGATGCTGCTTGAGATAGGTTTCCAGCAGCTTGGCCTTGTCGCCCGTCGGGATGAAGTACACGCCCTGCACGATCCGCTCGATCGGCTTGCCGGGAGGGGCCACCTGCACCTTGATCGGGTCGCGCAGATAGGTGTCGGCGATTTCCGAGATGTCCTTGGGCATCGTCGCGCTGAACAGCAGCGTCTGACGCTTCAGCGGGATGTGCTTGGCGATCTTCCGCAGGGAATGGATAAAGCCCATGTCGAGCATGTGGTCGGCTTCGTCCAGCACCAGATAGGCGCATTTCTCAAGGCTGACGTCGCCGCGTTCCAGGAGGTCGATCAGACGGCCTGGGGTGGCGACCAGCACATCGGTGCCCTTCGACAGTGCCTGCGCCTGCTTGAAGAGCGAAGCACCGCCCACCACCATCGTCACCTTCACGGCGGTGCCCTTGGTGAACACCTCGAAGTTGTCCTTGATCTGGGCGATCAGTTCCCGCGTCGGCGCCAGGATCAGCGCGCGGACATTCTTCGGCCCCGGCGGGTGGCCAAGGTCCAGAAGGCGATGCAGCAGCGGCAGGCCGAAAGCGGCGGTCTTGCCGGTGCCGGTCTGGGCCAGA
>PNJK01000131.1 GCA_013821825.1 Rhodobacter sp. | reverse complement strand
AATGGCGAAGCTCGCCCCCATGTCTGTCAGCGTCGGCGCGCCGGTGCCGTCGTTTGTGACCAGCTGCCAGCGGGTGTGGGTACCGCGCTGGAATCCGATGCCGATGCAGTTGATGGCGGTGGCCAAAGTCAGCGTGGTGGCAAGCGCGGCTGTCGATCCGTAGAGGCCGAAGAACCCCATGCCAGTCGCCTGTAGGGTTGTCAGCGAAATCCGCGTCACGAAGGTCCAGCCGCCCAATCCTGCGGCGTTACCACGCCAGCTTGCCCAGCCAGCAGAACGCTGTTCGGCCGCCGAGTCCACCACCGCGGCAGACGTCAGTCGCCAGCGCCGCATGCTGGAGGCCAGGTTCGTAGCGGCCAGCGTGGGGGTGGACACAGTGCCGACCGAAGTGATCGGCAGGCCTTCGGTCGTGATCGTGGTGGTGACCGAGGGCGACCAGTTGGCAATCCGGTTGACCCCGAAATGCGGCTGCAGCGGGAAGTCCCGACCGGAGGGACGCATCACGTCGATCCAAGGGGCCCCCGCCCGGTTGCGGGCGTAGACGGCCGCCTTGCCGGTGGGCGGCGGGGATGGCGCGGCACTGAGCCCTGGCAGGATCGTCGGCTGCGGCAGTTCCACCTGGCCGTTGGTGCGGTCCACCTTGATGGCATCGAAGAAGGCCGAGCCGTCCGGGCTGACCTTGAAGCTGAAATCGTCATTGCCAAGGAGGCCGATCAACGCCCGGGCCAAAAACCCGGTCTTGAAGGCGAAAGCTGCGTCGTTCCCGGCCGCCGCCTTGTTGACGGTGGCCTCGATCCCGGCGCCTGCGTTGTTGAACAGCAGTGCCGGGGTGTTGACCGATACCCGGTTGAAGCTGTCGGCTGTCGCCCCACCGAGGCCCAGAAGTTGGGCGGTCAGGTTGGCCTGGGGCATGCCGACCTGTGTCACCGCATTGGCGAAGGTGACGGTCGGCGTGTTCACCACCGTCGTGCCTGCGGCCCCCGCCGTGGTCGAGCCGATGTTGACGACCGTGGTCGATCCGGACGCGCCGCCAGTGCCGAGGTTCACGGTCTTGGTGACGCCGGTGGTCGTCGCCCCGGTGCCCATGCCGTAGGTGGCGGTCGTCGTCGCCGTGCCGATGCTGGCCGATCCCGCCGAGACCGTCACAGTGCCCGAGGCGGTCAGTGTCCCGGAGAAGGTCTTGTTGCCGGTAAACGTCTGTGTGCCCGCCAGGATCGCCAGTTCCGAAGAGGTGTTCGGCAGTGTGAAGGTCCGGGTTGTGCTAGTCGTTATCCCCGACAGGGAAAACAGCGCCTTCTTCGTCGGATCGGCATCGTTCACCAGGCTGAAAATTGCGTCGGATACATCCTGCGGCACACCGACAGGGTCCCAGGCGCTGCCATTCCAGACCTGGAACGCCTGCTCGGCCGCGATCCAGACCAGCCAGCCTTGGCGCGGCACAAGGCGCAGCCAGACGCCATCGACCCAGAAGGCCACGTTCAGATCCCACCCGGCCCAAATCCCTGTCGCGCCCGAGGCCACAAGATGCCGGTCCCCATCGGCGGGGCTGGCTGGCGGCGTGGTGCGGGTGCGGTCGAGGACCGAAAGTTGCACCATGGCGTCGAGCAGGCGCAGGGCCTCGTTGTGGGTGACATGCTTCTGGGCTTGAGCCGCCAGCAGGTATGGCAGACCAAGATGTGTGGAGGTATCGGACATGGGCGCGCCTTCAGAACTGGAGGGTGACGGTGGCAAGATCGCCGCGACCGAGGCGGTTCGAGAGTTGGTAGATGCGGATCGCCAGTGTCTGGCCGGGGCCGAACGGCGCACCCCAGTCGGCGGTCTGCTGGGCGGCGGTGTAGAGGACGGACGTCGTGGTGCTGGTCAGCGTGCGCTTGACGACAGCCCCGTCGAGGATCTGGACGTCGTAGCTTTCCAGGTCTTCGGCCAGCGGGACCTCGACCTGTTCCCAGGCATCGGCCACCAGCGCGCGCGACCGCCGCGTCCAGCGGATCGTCAGATCACCCGGACTGCGCGCCGTGCGCCATGGCTGCGCGACATGGACCGGCGCGAAGGGCACGAGGCCGCGACCGGCTGGCGTGAAGGCCAGCGCGGTGTAGCTTGCGTCATTGACGGCCCGTGCCGCAGGGCCGATGCGCCAGTTCCATGGCAGACCGAGATCGGCTTCGGCGATGGGCAACGGGGCAAGGGCAGAGTCCAGAACCACGACCTTTGTGCCTGGCGGGGTTGGATTGCCCATCGCCGCTTCGGTGCCGCGCTGGCCCCGCAAAAGCCGTGTCAGGCGATAACGGCTTGGGGCGATCAGTTCGGCGGCACCAGCCTGCACGACCTCCCATGTGCCCGGCGCGGATTCCACGGCCAGCACATTGGCGCCGCCGAACAGGGTCAGATCGGTGACACTTTCCAGCGTGCCGGAGACCAGATCGACGACCAGAACATTGCCGAGATCGAAGCGCGAGGTCGGGCCCGGGTAGAAGTCCGACACCAGCGTGCCGATCCGGGCGCGACTGCCAAAGGTGGTCAGCAAGTTGAACCCATCCGACGAGGGGCTGCGGAACACCGCCATCTCGCCCGGCCAGGGAACAGCATGCGCCGCGACCATCGGCCGGTGCGCGGGCTGGTCCTCGGACAGTTGCGGCAGGTCGAGCAACACGACATCCGGAGCACCGAAGACCACGGACCGGGTCAGCGAAGCCGGTCGCGGATCGCCGGGCGGCAGGTCGTACGCAGCGCGATCCTGCCGGACGGCCTCGATACCGCGCCCCTCGGAATCCGCGATGGACACCAGCCGCAACTCGATCTCGCGGCCATCATGCTCCAGCCGGATCACATCGGCCGGGTCCAGCGCCAGCCGAGAGGGTGGCAGGCGGAAAGTGGCGCTTTCGCGGCCGATCCAGGCTTCCATCAGCGCACGACGGCAGCGGCGTTCGGCTTCCTCGGGCGGGATTGCCATCGGGAAGGACTCGGACGCAATGCGGCTGGTGTCGACGGTGATCCGGCGGGCTTCGACAAGCGCCGCGTCATAGTCCTCGTCGGCGCGGGCAACCTGCCACTTCAGTGCCTGCGGCAGTTCTGTTTCCTGCGCGCGGACCAGTTCCAGCGCCTCGCCTTCGCGGGACGCCACAAAGTCGTCATGTGCCAAGGTCGCAACGGACGCCCGCCCGCGCATGACAAAGCGGATCATGCCTTCGGTCTCGATGGCATCGAACCCGAAATGCCGGGCCAGCGTGCTGATCGAGGAGCGCGGCGCTTCCAGCGCCGTGATCGCATAGCCTTCAACAGCCCCCCAGAGGCCGGATACGTCGATCCGCGCCTCCGGCATTCCGGCACGCAGGCAGAGGTGACGCACGAGAGCTGCCAGCGAGACTGCCCCCAGCCGCCCGGTCAACCAGTGGCCCAGCCGCCAGTTCGGGCCATCAGTCCAGACGTCGGTCAGTTCGGGAAAGAACGGATAGGGCCGCGCGTCCCAGGTCCAGGCGGCGCATTCCGGCACATGCACCATGCGGCCGCCATAGATGCTGGATGTCGGGTTGTTGGCTGGGTCGCCCCAGTGCAGATAGCTGGCTTCCAGATAGGCCCGTTGGATCGCGTCATCCCGCCAGCCGCGCGAGAAATAGGGTGTGAAGCTCTCTGACGACTTCGGGTCGAAGAAGACGTTGGGCTGGTTCGTACCCCGGTCGATGGCGGGGCAGCCCAGTTCGGTGAAGCGGATGGGTTTCGATTGCGGCACCCATGCGGTGGCCAAGCCGCTCTCCACCACGCCCGGCCGGTTGAAATGCGGGTTCGTCCACCATGCGCGGATATCCTTGGGGCGAAACACCCACGGTTTGCCTGCCGCGCCATCGGTGATCGGCATGCGGATCTGCGCAGACCGGTCGGCAGCGCTGGCATAGAACCAGTCAAAGCCTTCGCCGCCCGTGATGTTCGCCTGCAGATAGGCGCGGTCGTAGATCGCGGGCCAGCCTTCAAGCGCATCGGCATGGTCGAAACCATCGCGCCAGTCCGAGAGCGGCAGGTAGTTGTCGATGCCGACGAAGTCGATGTTGGTGTCCGACCAGAGTGGGTCGAGGTGGAAATAGACGTCGCCGCTGCCGTCCTGCGGATGATGGCCGAAGTATTCCGACCAGTCGGCAGCATAGCCAATCTTGGTGCCCGCGCCGAGAATGGCGCTCACATCGGCCGCGAGGGTCTTGAAGGCTGTAACCGCGGGATAGGTGCTGGCCGCCGACCGGATGGTGGTCAGGCCGGGCATCTCGGTGCCGATCAGGAAGGCATCGACCCCGCCCGCAGCTGCGCAGAGATGGGCGTAGTGCAGCACCATGCGGCGCAGGCCCCAGTCGGAAGGCGAGCCGGTGAAGCTAACGCTCTCGCCTGAAACGCTGAAATTGCCCGTCGTCGCCGCCCCGAAGAGCGCAGACACTTGCGTTGCGGCCGTGCCGCTCTTGTCCGCCGATCCGACAAAGCCAGCAGCCGGGGAACAGGTGATCCGCCCCCGCCACGGGAATGCAGGCTGACCCGGCGTGGCGGCATTGGCGCTGTAAGGGTTCGGCAGCGTGTTGCCGGGGGGCACATCCATGAGCAGGAAAGGATAGAAGGTGACGCGCAGACCGCGCGCCTTCATCTCTTGGATCGCCTGCACCACCGCGAAATCCGCAGGCGTGCCGCCATAGACCGGCCGGTCCTCGGCATCGCGGCTGACCAGATGGGCGCTGGCCCGGCTGACCCCGTTCACCGACCAGTTGGTGGGTGTGGTGGCTTTGGAGGCAACCTCGACGCCGGGCTTCACCTTGCAGACCCCCGCGCGCAGGTCGTTGCCGAACCAGGCCACGACGAGGCTGACACTCTCGACCGCCGGGGCCATGGCTTGCAGCCGGTCCAGCGCGACCACGATGTCGGGCTGATAGGGCAGCGCATTCAGATTCTCCGCCACCGTCGCACCGCCACTGCCCTTGCGGATGGCGTCGGTGGCATAAGTGAACTCGCCCGACGCCGGGATCAGTGTGACGGCGCGGGTCAGGCCTTCGGCGGTGTCGGGGTCGGCCAGCGGGCGGAAGACCTCGAACGACAGCTGCGGCAGGCGGTTGCCGAAGGTCGCCAGCGCCAAGTCCTCGAACACGACGTACGCCGTGCCGCGATAGGCGGGCGTGTTGGCCGCGCCCATCTTGGCGGCAATGAAGGGATCGGCCGTTTGCGCCTCGTTGCCAGGATACCAACGCCAGGTCACGCCGGTCATGTCCATCGCCTTGCCATCGGCCCAGACGCGGCCAATGCCAGTGATCGCCCCCTCGCACAGCGCCACCGCGAAGCTCGCATAGTAGAGGTACTCAGTCGTCTTGACCTTGCCGCCACCGCCGCCGCCCTTCCCGCCGCCCTGCGTCGTGGTCTTTGTCTCTTCGCGGAAGTCGGTCGCCCAGATGATGTTGCCGCCGATGCGCATCCGACCGTAAAGCCGCGGGATC
>PNJK01000130.1 GCA_013821825.1 Rhodobacter sp. | reverse complement strand
TTAAGCGCCCCAGTCATGGTGCCCGGCTATCCAGCACACCACAAAGAGCCTTGACCGTGATCTGGGTCCGCAGTGGCCCGTTTGCAATCCCCGGTCGCGCAAAATGCATGCTAACGGCGATCACGGGCTTGGCCGATCTCCGCCTAATCCAGCCGGCCCTTTCGGCGACATCGGGCGCAGGCGAGGGCCTCTGACCTGACTCGCCTTGCCATTCCGGCGATGCGGCCACCATGTTGCAACGGTTAAAAGGAAGGGCCACCGATGACAGATGCGAAGCTTCCCCTGATCCACAAGGCACCTGTCGAGGGGCTTCAGGTCCATGTCGCCCGCGCCGGCCTTACGATCGGCGACACCGCCTGGCTGGAACGGCTTTCTGATGGGCGGGTCGGCGTTTTCGCCCAGCTGCGTCGGCCTATCCTTGGGTTCATCCCCCGGCTTAGGCCCGGCCCGGTCGGCCACCTTGGCCCGGTTGCGGAAGAAATCGTCGCCCCGTCGCTTGCGCATGGCGACGCGCTGCGGGTGCGGATCATCGATCTCGTGCCAGAACACCTGTCGAACGGCTTTCCGCCCGAGGTCTATATCTCGGTCTGGGGCGATCCGCGCCACCTGCAACCCATCCTGCAGACGCCTGGGTTGACAGAGGACCCCGACGATTCCCCGGCGCCGGGCGGGTTATCGACCCTGAAACCGGCCTACGGCTCGTAACGCACATATGCGAAGGCGCTGCCATCGGGCGCCCAGCTTGGGACATTGATCGTCCCCTGCCCGCCGGTAAACTCCCGCACTCGACGGCGATTGCCGCCGTTGGGGTCGCACAGGACCAGCGCCACGGCCAGATCGGCCGGATGGCCAAGCGTGCCGGGCGGATAGGCCAGGTACACCAGGTGTCGCCCATCGGGCGAAGGGTGCGGGAACCAGTTCACACAGTCATCTTCGAACAACTGGCGCTGATCTGAGCCATCCGCCGCCATAACCCAAATCTGGGCATGACCTGTCCGGTCGCAGTTATAGTAGATGCAAGCCCCATCCGCGCTATAGTCCGGCCCGTCGCAATGCCCTTCGCCCTGCGTCAGCCGCAACTCCTCGCCACCCTCGATCCCAATCGTGTAGACATCGATTACCCGGCTGCCACCCCGCGCCGCGACATAGGCCAGCCGCGCCCCATCCGGCGACCAGCCATGCCACCAGCTTGGCGCATGTTGCGTCACTGGCTCCGGCTTTCCCCCATTCGAAGGCAGGACAAAGATCTCCGACCCGCGACCTGTGTGATGCGAAATCACGATCCGCTGCCCATCGGGGGAAATCCCATGGTCATTGTTGCAACGGTCCGCAAACCCGGTCTTGACCGGCACCAGCCCGGGCTTGGCAAGCGGCACCCGGAACAAACGCCCGTCGCCATTCACCAGCAGGCTGGCCCCCGACGGGTCCCAGTTCGGCGCCTCGATCCGGCCTTCGACTGCCAGCACCTCGCGCACCCGGCCTGTGGCCACCTCGTATGTCTCGAAGATACTGCGCATGGACCCCTCCAGTGGAAATCAGGCTTCTTTTCCCGGTTGCTGCGCATTCAGCCCTGAGCACAGGGATCAGGCCTTGGCTTTCGGCACAAACTACGCCTTCGGCCGGATCGCCGATTTTGGCTTGACCGCGGTTCGGCGGGCGGATCATCACCCGCTCGGGCGGGTCATAGAGCACTGCGCGCTTGTCGCTGGACGGAAACCAACCGACCGTCAAGGGTCCCGGGTCCGGGCCCTCGCTGGGGCGGTCAAAGGTGAAGTTGATGTCCATCGTCTGCTTCCCTCCTTACCCGGCCGCCCGCCGCAGCGCCTGCACTTGCGCCGCTGACGTTCTCCGTTCCGTGGATGGGCCGAACCCCAGTTCTGACACCTTGCCGATTGTCTGGCGATCTTCAGCGCAGGACCCGTGCAACTCTCGCACGCCCAGCGCCACCAAGGCAGCAGCAGTCGCGGCCGTCACCCCGGCCCCGGCCATCACCACGATCCGGCCGGCCGCCTGAGTCACCAGCCCCCCGATCCGATCCGCGCCCGCAATTGCCATTCGTTCCCCACCCGAGGTCAGGATGCGCCGGAAACCAAGGGCAACCGCCTCCTCCAGCGCTGCGGCCATGTCGGGGACCAGATCAAAGCAACGGTGCAGCGTCAGGTCCATGCCTGAAGCCGCGCCAACCAGCCGCCGCAACGCCAGCACGTCCAGCCGCCCATCAGGCAGGCTTGCCCCAAGCACCACGCCCGCCAGCCCGGCGGCCCGGACAGCTGCGATATCGGCCTCCATCTCGCGCAGTTCGGCCTCGGACCAGACGAAATCCCCCGCGCGCGGTCGGATCATCGCAAGCACCGGCACCCCGAAACCCGCCGCCTCGGCCATGAACCCGACAGAGGGCGTCAGCCCGCCCAAGGCAAGCGCCGCGCAAAGCTCGATGCGGTCAGCGCCGCCCTCGATCGCCGCCGCAAGGCTGTCGGAGCAATCGACACAGACCTCGATCATCACTCCCATGCCGCCTGCCCCGCCATGGCCGCTCCCAGAAGCCCCGCATCCGCCCCGCATTTCGCCGGAACCAGCAGCGGACCTGTGGTCGACCGCAATATCCTTTGCCGCACCGCCTGATCGAGATGCGCCACCAGCCCCGGCGCAAGGCTTAACCCGCCGCCCACGGGCAGCACATCGGCACCAACGACGTTGACCACCATAGCCAGCGGCCCGGCCACCAGTTCACGCCACAGATCCAGCGTGGCGACCGCCTCGGCCTCACCTTCCAACCAGCGGGCGACAATCGCCTCGGACTCCAGCGCCGTCCCCGTCCGCGCCTGATGCAGCCGCTCCAGCCCGCGCGCGCCGCCGACCGTGTCGACGCAGCCAAGCTGGCCGCATCCGCAGGGAAAGGCAAACTCGCCCCGGATCACCGGACCATGGCCCCATTCCCCAGCATAGCCGCCCGCGCCGGTGACGACATGCCCGCCGATCACCAACCCACCGCCCACACCCGTTCCAAGGATCACGCCAAAGACCGACCCATGCCCGCGGCCCGCACCATGCGTCGCCTCGGCCAAGGCAAAGCAGTCGGCATCGTTCAGCACCAGCACCGGCAGACCGGTGGCGGTGCGCAACTCTGGCCCAAGTGCCAGCCCGTCGATTGCAGGAATGTTCGCGACCTTGCCGATGCCCGTTGCAGGGTCCACGACCCCGGCGATGGAGATGGCAATGCCCTTCGCCGCGTAACCTTTGGCGAATTTCCGGATCGTCCCGGCGAAGGCAGCCCTGTCCCCAACCGGCGTGGGAACCTCGCCCAGGCCCGAAAGCCGCGTGCCGTCCCAACCCGCCGCCCGAATGCGGCTGCCGCCAATGTCGAAAGCCAGGATCATCGCGCCCCCCTTGGTCACCAGTCTTGACAGCCCTTCCCCGCCCCGTCAAACCGCCGGAAACCTTGTCAGCGAGGCCATGATGACCGCAGATGACCGCCTGATCGTGGCGCTTGACGTGCCGAACGTGGTTCAGGGCCTCGACCTTGTCGCCCGCATCGGCGATGCCGCCAGCTTTTACAAGATCGGCCTTGGCATGCTGACCGGTGGCGGGCTGGCCCTGGCGAACGAGATCAAGCACGAACAGGGAAAGCGTGTCTTCCTGGACATGAAGCTTTTCGACATTGGCGCCACCGTCGAAGCTGCGGTGCGCGGCCTTGCGCAATACGATTTGGACTTCCTGACTGTCCACGGCGATCCGCAGGTGGTGCGGGCTGCTGCCACCGGAAAAGGCGGCACCGGTCTGAAGATCCTCGCCGTCACGATCCTGACCTCGCTTGACCGGGCCGACCTTGACGCCAACCTGATCAAACCCGGCGACATTCATGAGATTACGCTGGAACGTGCTGCCCGCGCTCTGGAAGCCGGGGCCGATGGCGTCATTTCAAGCCCGCAGGAGGCCGCGATGATCCGCGCCCTGCCGCAATCGAAGGGCCGGCTGATCGTGACGCCGGGCGTTCGGCCGGCTGGTGCGGCAGCCGGCGACCAAAAGCGCGTCGCCACTCCGCATCAGGCGATCAGCGACGGGGCCGACCATATCGTTGTCGGGCGCCCGATCTGGCAAGCGAAAGACCCGGCCGCCGCCGCCCGCGCGGTCATCGGCGAACTGCCCTGAACTCCCTCAGGCCAGCCTGACGGCCTCTCTGCCCCATTCGGCCCAGACGATACCGACCCGACGCCGCATTTCGGGCACGGCGCGGTCGTGGTCCAGAAAGGCCGTGACAGGCATCAACTCCCATCCCTGCCCTTCGTCCCCGAACCGGATGGCCCCGATCTCGTCTTCGGTAAGGTACCCACCGAAGAAGACCGAAATCTTGGTGGCGTCCATGATCGAGGAAAACTCTCGCCGCCAGATCAGCCGATCCGCAGGCAAGGCCAGACCGAACTCTTCCTCCAGCTCGCGCAAGAGACAGTCTTCCGGCCCCTCGGCCCCTTCGCGTCCACCGCCCGGCAGATCCCAAAGCCCCGGCCAGCGCAGGCCGGGGTGGTCGTCACGCAGGCAGGTCAGAACCGAAGCGCCGCAGAAGAACGCCGCCTTGGCGCCGACGAAATCCACCGCCCGGCCCCGGTCAGCGATCGTCGTTGATGTCGCGGTCCCAGATCTTTACCTGCCCGTTGCGGACCCCGACGGTGCGGCGCAGGACCAGCCAGGCCACCAGCGAGGCGACGGCAAAGACGAAGATCAGTGCCGGAAGTCCCATTGGGGCAAGACCAAGGCCCACCAGCACCCCGGTCAGCACCGCCCCAATGGCAAAGCCAAGGAAGATGTAACCGGGGGCCAGGACCTCAAGCACGCCAAGGGCAAAGCCCAGAACGATCCAGGCCCACCAGGTATCTGCAAGACTTTGCCACATCTCAGGCACGCCCTTTCAGCATCTTGAAGGCATCGCCAAAGGCGTCCAGCGCGTTGGCGGGGATCAGGATCGTCTGCCTGCCTTGCCCGGCGGCCACGGCCTGCAAGGCCTCGACCTGCTTCAGAGCGACCTGGAACTGCGCTGCTTCCAGCCCGTTTTCCTTGATCGCTCCGGCGATGACGCCGGTGGCATAGGCTTCGGCGTCCGCCGTCACACGGCGGGCTTTGGCGGCCTGTTCGGCAGCGTAAAGATCAGCGTCGGCAGCCAGTTCGACCGACCGCTTCTTGCCCTCGGCCTCCATCACCTGTGCGCGGCGGGCGCGTTCGGCGTTCAGTTGCTGCAGCATCGCGGCCCGGGTCTGTTCGTCCAGGTTTACGTCCAGAATCTCGGCCCGCGTCACCTCGACCCCCCAGTCATCGACCATGGCGGTAACCTGCTCTCGGACCCGTTCGATCAGCTGGGCGCGGTTGGACTGCACCTGATCCAGCTCCAGCTTGCCGATCTCGGACCGGACAATGCCGGCGACAGTCGTTGCGATGGCGCCGTCAACATCGCGGATACGGTAGACGGTCTTTTCCGGTTCCGTCACCCGGTAGAACACAGAGGTTTCGACCTTCACCAGCACGTTGTCGGCGGTGATGGCATCCTGGCTGGCTGTGGGCAGCTGGCGTTCCAGCACCGAGACCTTGTGCGC
>PNJK01000129.1 GCA_013821825.1 Rhodobacter sp. | reverse complement strand
AGGAAAAAATGCGATCCCGCTAAAATTTTTGCTCAAACCGGAAAACACTGCAAAATCTTGGGGTTGGCGCAAGATTTCCCACAAGCCGCCCCCTTGTGGCGCAAGTTTCTTGCGGGCGGGGCCGACTTTACGCATGGGCAAACGTAAACTTAGGCCGCAGCCCGGCTGCGCGGCGCGCGGCGGGGCAGAAGACGCCAGCCCAGCAGCACGATGGCGATCCCCGCGTAGATCAGGATTTCGATCGTCCAGACCCTGGTAAGCAGCAGAAGATGCAGCACTCCCGCAGTCAGGGCCACATAAGCGAGGCGGTGCAGGCGCCCCCATGCGCGCGCTCCAAGCCGGCGGATCGAAGCGGCGTTTGACGTCAGAGCCAGCGGCAGCATCGCCGCAAAGCCGGTCATGCCCAGGATGATATAGGGCCGCTTCCACAGGTCCGCGACCACCTCGGACCAGCGCAGACCCATGTCCAGCCAGACCCAGGCCGTCAGATGCAGCGCGACATAGGCAAAGGCGAGAAGGCCCAGCGCCCGGCGGAAGCGCAGAAGATTCAGCCCGAACCTGCGCAAGGGCGTGATCGCCAGCGACGCCAGAAGGAACTTCAACCCCAGCTGGCCCAACTGGCGTTCGATCGCCTTGACAGGATCGACCCCCAACGAATTCTGCAAGGCTCCAACGACAAGGAACGCGAGCGGCACAAGACCCAGCGCGTATACGACCCAGGTCGGAACCTGCCGGGCCAGCCCGTTCAGCCGGTCCATCAGTAGGCCACCGCCAAGTCCTGCCCGGCGTAAAGACTTGCCACTTCGGCCTCATAGCCGTTGAACATCAGCGTGTCCTCCCGACCGCCAAACAGTCCGCCACCAACGCGACGCTCGCTTGCCTGGCTCCAGCGCGGGTGATCCACGGTGGGGTTCACGTTGGCAAAAAATCCGTACTCGGACGGCTGCAGCATGTTCCACGTCGTCGGCGGCATGTCCGCAACCAGTGAGATCCGCACGATCGACTTGATCGACTTGAAGCCGTATTTCCACGGCACGACCAGCCGGATCGGAGCACCGTTCTGCCGTGGCATCGGTTCGCCATAAAGCCCGGTCGCCATGATGGTCAGCGGATGCATCGCCTCGTCCAGCCGCAGCCCTTCGCGGTAGGGCCATTCGATGAAGGGGCTTTGCTGGCCCGGCATCTCTTCCGGGCGCACCAGGGTTTCGAAAGCGACGTATTTCGCGCCCGACTGCACGCCCACGCGGTTCAGCAGGCCCGCAAGCTCGAGCCCGATCCAGGGGATCACCATGCTCCACGCTTCGACGCAGCGAAAACGGTAGATGCGTTCCTCAAGCGGCTGATCCTTTACCAGATCCGCAAAGTCATAGGTGCCGGGCTTGTCGACCAGCCCGTCGATCACCACCGACCAGGGGTCGATCGTCAGCCCGTCCGCCAGACGGGCAGGATCTTCTTTGCCCGTGCCGAATTCGTAGAAGTTGTTGTAGGCGGTGATATCTTCCAGGCTGTTCGGCGCGATGTCGGTCGAATAGGGGCTGGCCGCCGCGTCGATCCGCGCCAGCGCCGGAGACGCCATCAAGGCGGCAGCGCCGGTCATCAGGCTGCGGCGGTTCATCCACAATGGCCTGGGCGTCACATCGGACCATCGCAGTTTCCGGGCGTCACGGCGAAGCATGGGCGGTTCCTTTCAGGTTTCGAACAGGATGCTTGTTTCCCGCCGAAACGCAAAACAAACTGCCTCACGACTGTGGCACGGGCATGAAACATTGCGGTCAACACGCCTGTTTCTGATGACGTCGGTTGAACTGCCTTCACAGGAGTTTGACTTGTCCTGCGCTACCACCGCGGCTTAGCGCGGGGTCCGCATTCGTCAAGCCAGTCTCACGGAAATGTCGCTGTGATCCAGTTGGTCCGGTCATCGCTATAATACACGCCAATGACGGCATACCGATCAAACGGGAGTGACACCAATGATCCGCAGAACCTTTCTTGCTCTGACCGCCGCCACCGCCTTCACGCTGCCTGCCTTCGCCGGCAGCCACTCGAAGGACATCGTCGATACCGCAGTCGCCGCTGGTTCGTTCAACACGCTCGCCGCCGCGCTGACAGCTGCTGGCCTTGTCGAAACGCTGAAGGGCGAAGGCCCGTTCACCGTTTTCGCCCCGACCGACGCTGCCTTCGCAGCTCTGCCCGCAGGCACCGTCGAGGACCTGCTGAAGCCCGAGAACAAGGACAAGCTGACCGCGATCCTGACCTACCATGTCGTCCCGGGGAAGGTCATGTCGACCGACCTGACCGAGGGCATGATGGCCGCCACCGTGAACGGCAAGGAAATCACCATCACGCTGGATGGCGGGCCGAAAGTGAATGGCGCCGTGATCTCGGCCCCGGATGTCGCCGCCTCGAACGGCGTGATCCATGTGATCGACTCGGTCATCCTGCCGCCGGAAAGCTGATGCACCCAGGGGGCGCAAGAGAGCGCCCCCTTTTCTTTCCGGGCTACGTCCCACTTTCATCCAAACAGGGAAATCTCACATGAACCGTCGTGTCCTCTTCCGCATCGCCGGAGCGGTGTCTGTCGCCGCACTTCTGGCTGCTTGCGTTCCTGCCGAATCCGAACCGGATATCGTTGACATCGCCTCGTCGAACGACGACTTCTCGACGCTTGTCGCTGCTGTCAGCGCGGCCGGGCTGGTCGACACGCTGAAAGGAGACGGACCGTTCACTGTCTTCGCGCCGACCAACGCAGCTTTCGATGCTCTGCCTGCGGGCACGGTCGAAAACCTGCTTAAACCCGAGAACAAGGATCAGCTGATCAAGATCCTGACCTACCATGTCGTGCCGGGCAACGTGACCTCGGACCAGCTGGCAGGCCAGCGCCTCAACGTCGCGACCGTGCAGGGCCAGACGGTCCACATCGATGGCCGGAGCGGTGTGAAGGTCAACAAGGCGCGGGTCACGACGGCGGATATCATCGCCTCGAACGGGGTGATCCACGTTATCGACAAGGTCCTGCTGCCGAAGTGAGCGCAAGCTCTGTCCACGCCGGACAGGCAAGCTTGATCGTTCGAATTCAATACCTTGCCTGTGGGCGTTCAGGGACTGTTAAGGAACCTGACAACCATCGAAAACCTGGAAAGGGGGCCCGAAGGCCCCCTTTCCAGCTTGCGGCTCGGCCTTTCAGTGCACCACCGCCTGCGACGGCCGTTCGCGACGGCTGGTGACAACGCGGTCGCCGATCATCAGCCCATCCGGCCCGGTCGAGACCTTGATCGTCGTGCCATCCAGCACCTCGCCCGCCAGCAGCATCTCGGACAGGGGGTCCTGCAGTTGCCGCTGGATCACCCGCTTCAGGGGGCGCGCGCCAAAGACCGGGTCATAGCCTTCGTCGGCCAGCCATGCCTTCGCATCCGCGTCCAGTTCCAGCGCGATCTTCCGCGCTGCAAGCCGGGCTTCCAGACGCTTGAGCTGAATCTCGACGATGCCGGACATATCCGCCCGGTTCAGCCGGTCGAAGATGATCTGCTCGTCCAGACGGTTCAGGAACTCGGGCCGGAAATGCGCCCGGACCGCTTCCATCACCTCGGATTTCGCGCCGCTGGCATCGATGCCGTCCGGGAGTTCGGACAAGGCCCGTGCCCCAAGGTTCGAGGTCAGGATGATCAGCGTCTGCTTGAAATCGACTGTTCGGCCCTGACCATCGGTCAGACGGCCATCGTCCAGCACCTGCAGAAGCACGTTGAACACATCCGGATGCGCCTTTTCGACCTCATCGAACAGCACTACCTGATAGGGCCGCCGCCGCACCGCCTCGGTCAGCACTCCGCCCTCGTCATAGCCGATATAGCCAGGAGGTGCGCCGATCAGGCGGGCGACCGAGTGCTTCTCCATGAACTCGGACATGTCGATGCGGACCATCGCCGAGTCGTCGTCGAAAAGGTATTCGGCCAGCGCCTTCGTCAGCTCGGTCTTGCCCACACCGGTTGGCCCGAGGAACAGAAACGACCCCAGTGGCCGGTTTTCATCCGACAGCCCGGCCCGCGACCGGCGCACCGCGCGCGACACAGCCTCGACCGCAGCCTTCTGGCCCACCACGCGGTGACCCAGCTCCTCTTCCATCTTGAGGAGCTTCTCCTTCTCGCCTTCCAGCATTTTCGTCGTAGGGATGCCGGTCCAGCGTTCCACGACCTCGGCAATCTGCTCGGGACGCACGGCCTCGGCGACCAGCGCCTCACCCTCGCGGCCTTCAGCGTCGGCGAGTTTCTTTTCCAGCTCCGGAATACGGCCGTACTGCAGCTCACCGGCCTTGGCGAAGTTGCCCTCGCGCTTGGCACCTTCCAGCTCGGCCCGTGCCACGTCCAGCTCTTCCTTCAGGCCGCGAGCCTCGTCCAGGCTGGCCCGCTCGGCTTGCCATTTCGCCGTCAAGGCCGAGGATTTCTGCTGCAGATCGGCCAATTCCTTGTCCAGCTTCTCCAGCCGGTCCTTGGACGCCGCATCATCCTCTTTCTTCAAGGCCTCGGATTCGATCTGGAATTGCAGGATCTGCCGGTCCAGCGCGTCCAGTTCCTCGGGTTTTGAATCCACCTCCATCCGCAGACGGGAGGCGGCTTCGTCCATCAGGTCGATCGCCTTGTCCGGCAGGAAACGGTCAGTGATATAACGATGCGACAGCGTCGCGGCCGCCACAAGTGCAGCATCCGCAATTCGAACGCCGTGGTGCAGTTCGTACTTTTCCTTGATTCCGCGCAGGATGCTGATCGTGTCCTCGACCGTCGGTTCGGACACGAACACCGGCTGGAAGCGGCGGGCCAAGGCAGCGTCCTTCTCAACGTGCTTGCGATATTCGTCCAAAGTCGTGGCACCGACGCAGTGCAACTCACCCCGCGCCAAAGCCGGCTTGATCAGGTTTGCCGCATCCATCGCGCCTTCGGATTTGCCCGCGCCGACCAGCGTGTGCATCTCGTCGATGAAGAGGATGACCTCGCCGGCGGCGGATTCGATCTCTTTCAGGATCGCCTTCAGCCGCTCTTCGAACTCGCCTCGATACTTCGCACCGGCGATAAGTGAGCCCATGTCCAGCGCCATCAGCTTCTTGTTGCGAAGGCTCTCGGGCACGTCACCATTCACGATCCGCAACGCGAGGCCTTCCGCAATCGCGGTCTTGCCCACGCCAGGTTCGCCGATCAGCACCGGGTTGTTCTTTGTCCGACGCGACAGCACCTGCATCGCGCGGCGAATCTCCTCGTCCCGACCGATGATCGGGTCAATCTTGCCTTCGCGCGCCGCTTCGGTCAGGTCGCGAGCGTATTTCTTCAAGGCCTCCATCGTGTCTTCCGACGATGCCGAATCCGCCGTCCGACCCTTTCGGACCTCGTTGATCGCAGAGTTGAGGGACTGGGCCGTCACCGCCCCCGCTGTCAGCGCATCCTTGGCCCGCGTGTTGACCAGCGCCAGCGCGGTCAGCAGGCGTTCCACCGGAACGAAGGAATCCCCGGCCTTCTTGGCAACCGCTTCAGCCTCGTCGAGCACCCGCACCAGAGACGGATCGATATAGGTCTGCCCATCACCGCCCGAAACCTTGGGCAGCTTGGCAAGGGCCGCATTGATCGCGACATTCACCTGCTCGGGGCTGCCGCCGGCCTTGCGGATCAGGTTCGCGGCAAGGCCCTGGTCATCATCCATCAGCGCCTTCAGCAGATGGTCCGGCAACACGCGCTGGTGGCTGTCGCGCATCGCAATGGTCTGGGCGGCCTGAAGGAACCCGCGCGACCGCTCCGTGAATTTCTCCAAATTCATCGGTCATCTCCTCTTG
>PNJK01000128.1 GCA_013821825.1 Rhodobacter sp. | reverse complement strand
GGTCATCGGACCGGCCTGATCCAGCGACGAGGCGAAGGCCACGATCCCCCAGCGGCTGACGCGCCCATAGGTCGGCTTGATCCCGACGATCCCGGTAAAGGCCGCAGGCTGGCGGATCGACCCGCCCGTATCCGTCCCCGTTGCCGCAAGGCAAAGGTCCGCCGCCACCGCCGCAGCCGACCCGCCGGACGACCCGCCGGGCGTCAGCCTCCGGTCGTCCACCTTCCACGGGTTGACCACATCGCCGTAGCATGAGGTCTCGTTCGACGAGCCCATGGCGAATTCGTCCATGTTCAGCTTGCCCAGCATCACCGCGCCCGCATCGAACAGCTTCGAGGTGACGGTCGATTCGTATTCCGGCCTGAAGCCCTTCAGGATGTTCGATGCGGCCTGCGACGGCACGCCCTTGGTGCAGAAGAGGTCCTTGATCCCCAGCGGAATCCCACACATGGCCGGGGCATCCCCCGCCTGCAGCCGCGCATCCGCCGCCCGCGCCTGCTCCAGCGCGATTTCAGGGGTCTTGTGGACAAAAGCATTCAGCACATCGCCCGCGTCGATTGCCGTCAGGCAGGACATGGTCAGATCGACCGCCGAGATCTCGCCCTTGCGCAAGCTGTCGCGTGCGGCGGCGATGGTCCATGAATTCGCGCTCATTCCACCACCTTCGGCACGGCAAAGAACCCTTCGCGCGCATCGGGCGCGTTCTTCAGGACCTGGGCCTGGATATTGCCATCCGTCACCACATCCGCCCGCCGCTTCAGCCGCATCGGCGTGACCGAGGTCATCGGCTCCACCCCCGTCACGTCAACCTCGTTCAGCTGTTCCATGAACCCGAGGATGCCGGAGAGTTTTCCGGCCAGCGCCGGCAGATCGGCCTCCTCGACCCTTATCCGGGCCAGCTTTGCCACTTTGCGGGCAGTGTCGATGTCAATGGCCATGGCGCGCTCCTTCGGGGATCGACAAGCCGTTTAGCGCCCCTCCCCTTGCTCCGCAAGCGCACGGGGGCGATCCGGGGTGTGGCGGGCAAGGGCCGACAGCAGCAGAGCAGCGGAAGTGGCATTTACCAGATGCCAGATCCCGTGCGTGCCGAGAGGCCAGATGTCACAAAGACCACCGTCCAGAAATCGGAACGGCAGGCCCCCCGCAAGGACAGCCGCAGCAAGTGCGATGCGGCAAGCGGTTGCGGGGTGGCGCGCTCGCATGGCCAGGGCTGCACCGAAGAGGACCAGCATCAGAACGACAAACATGTCCGCCCAGATGCCGAATGCCGTCCTTATGCCCACGCTTTGCAACATTTGATTGACCACTGCTACGGCACTCAGGGCCGCGAAAACCGAGGCGACCGCACCAGCCCCGGCAAGGCGTCGCAGCAGCAGCACGCCCAGCAGGACAAGGTACAGAAGGTTCGCGGCAATGTCGGTCCAGACCACCAGCACCACCGAAAAGCCATGCTGCGCCGCCGACGCGACACCGACCAGCACCAGCGCGGCTGCCGCGCGTCGGTCGTCGCCAAACGGTCCGCGGGCGAAAGCGGCAAGCCCCACGCCAAGAAAGGCAAGCCCTGTCAGTGTGTTGAATGGCTCGCCCCAAAAACCGGATGCCACTCTCTCGCAATAGCCGTCGACCGTTTGCATCCAGTCCATGGTGAATTGTTACCTCCGGCTGCTACAGTAGGGTTATCAAAGAAGGAGCACACCAATGAAAATAACCTGGCTTGGCCACTCCGGCTTTCGCATCGAAATCGAGGCCGCCACCCTTCTGGTCGATCCCTGGCTGACCGGAAACCCCCTGTTCCCCGCCGAGCGCGAGGATGAGGCGATTTCCGACGCGACCCATATCCTGCTGTCCCATGCCCATGGAGACCATGCCGCCGACGCCGCCCGGCTGGCAAAGAAGCTGGGGATCAAGGTTCATTGCATTCATGAACTGTCGGAGTGGATGAACGCGGAGGGGCTTGCCGAGACGGTGGGATTCGGCAAGGGCGGCACGCTGGACCTTGGCGGGGCGAAGGTCACGATGGTGAACGCCGTGCATTCGTCCAGCATCGACTTCACCGGCAAAGGCCTCTTGCCTGCAGGTGATCCGGCGGGGTTCATGATCGCCGGCGAAGGCCACACGATCTATTTCTCGGGCGATACCGACATCATGGCCGATATGGGCTGGATGGCCGAATACCATCAGCCAGACATCGGAATCCTGGCCTGTGGCGGGCATTACACAATGGACATGAAGCGCGCCGCCTGGGCCGCGCGGAAATGGTTCAACTTCCGCTGGATCATTCCCTGCCACTACAAGACCTTCGGCCTGCTTGCTCAGGATGCCAGCGCCCTGCGCGCGGGCCTGCCTTCGGGGATCGAGGTGATCGAACATGAGGTGCTGGACCCGATCCGGATCTGACCCCCGTCTTTCAGCGGCGTTCAGCAAAGAACTGCTTCAGCATCGCCTCGGCTTCGGCTGCGGCGATACCGTCATAGACTTCGGGGACATGATGGCATTGCGGGTGGCTGAAGACCCTTGCCCCCACCGCGACGCCGCCCGATTTCGGGTCCGCCGCGCCGTAGTAAAGCCGGTCAAGCCGCGCCGCCGAAATCGCGGCGGCGCACATCGGGCAAGGCTCCAGCGTCACGTAAAGATCATGGCCGGTCAGCCGCTCTGACCCCGCCACCCGGCACGCCTCGCGGATCGCCAGCATCTCGGCATGGGCGGTCGGATCGGCAAGTTCCCTTGTCCGGTTGCCCGCCCGCGCGATGACCTCGCCACCCCGAACGATCACCGCGCCCACCGGCACCTCGCCCCGCAGGGCGGCAGCGCGGGCTTCCTCCAAAGCGGCGGCCATGAAGGACCGGAAGCCTTCGCGTTGCTCTTTCATCTGTCCTCAAATATCCTTCGCCGTCCGGCCACCCCGCGCCGAAGGATGAAGTCCATGGCCGGAAAAGAAAAGCCCAAAGCCCCAGGCAAGGCCACTGCCACGCCCGAGAAGACGGCCGAGGGCGAGCGTATCGCCAAGGTCCTGTCGCGTGCCGGCATCGCCTCGCGGCGCGAGGCGGAGCGGCTGATCGAACTGGGCGAGGTCAGCGTGAACGGCAAGGTGATCACCTCGCCCGCGCTCAACGTCACCGCTGCCGACAAGATCACCGTTCGCGGCGAACCCGTCGGCGCCCCCGAACCCGCGCGGCTTTGGCTTTACTACAAGCCCGAGGGGCTGGTCACCTCGGCCTCGGACGAAAAGGGCCGCGATACCGTTTTCGACCACCTGCCCGAGGATATGCCTCGGGTCATGTCGGTCGGGCGGCTGGATCTGAATTCCGAAGGGCTGCTTTTGCTGACCAACGACGGCGCGCTGAAGCGGCGGCTGGAACTGCCCTCGACCGGCTGGTTGCGCAAGTACCGGGTGCGGGTCAAGGGCAACCCGACCGAGCCCGAGATCGAACCCCTGCGCAAAGGGATCACCATCGACGGCGAACGTTTCCAGCCGATGGAGGTCAAGATCGACCGGCATCAGGGCGCGAACGCCTGGCTGACCGTGGGCCTGCGCGAAGGCAAGAACCGCGAGATCCGTCGCGCCATGGACCATATCGGCGTCACGGTGAACCGGCTGATCCGGGTGTCCTACGGGCCGTTCCGGCTGAACGAGCTGGAGCCGGGCGAGGTCGAGGAAGTTCGCCCCAAGGTCCTGCGTGAACAGTTGGGGATAGCCCAGGAACCCGAAACTCCCACCCTGCGCCGCGCGGACCGGCGGCCAGCCGGGGCGGATGCCCGTCCTGCCAGTCGCGAAAAGGGGGTTGGCGGGGCAAGGGATGGCCAAGCCGGTGCCGCCAGGGCCGGGACCGGCAAAGTCGACACGGGCAAGGCTGGCGCGGGCAAGGCCCCGTCCGGCAAGCCTGCCGCCAAACCCCGTCCCATGCGGCCGGGAGAAGGGCTGAAGAGCCTGTCCGAAACCTGGCAGAAGGCTACAGCACGACCAAGGCGCGACGGTGCAGAGCCGGCCCGTCCTGCAAGCGGTGCGCGTCCCGGTGCCAAGAAGCCCCGCCCGCCTGCGCCGCGCAAAGGCTGAGGGTTCCGTCGGCATAGGGGGAAGTTTGCCGCCTATTCCCCCTCCTCCCGGCTGGCATGGGCGGGGGGCATCGGCTAAGGTGATCATGATGGGTGGTTACCAGGGGGCGGTAATGTCGGGAACCGGACTGCAGACCCTGTCGTTCTGGTTGCTGATGGCGCTGGTCGCCTATGTCGCCTGGTCAGGGGGAACGTGATGGCCGAACGGTTCGGCGGCAGATATTCCCCCGACGGAAATCGTCCGGCTGACGTGCCCGCAGCCGTGGCAGAACCCCGGCCCAAGGGGATGTGGCGCTGTACGGTGCTGTTCCTGTCGGCCTTCCTGTTCCTGTTTCCCGCCTTTGGCGACGGCCCGCGCGAGATGCTGCTTGGCCTTGCCGCCGGCGGGCTTATGGTCTTGTCGGCCTGGCTGACTCGGGAAGGGTTGCGCGCCGAGGCCGCCTTCAATGCCCGCAAACTCGCCCGCCGCCCGGCCTTTCCGCGCAAGCTCGCCGGGGCAGTGCTGACGGGCGCCGCGCTGGCGGTTGGGGGCGTGATTGCCGATCTTGGACTGGTCTACCCGGCGCTGTTCGCGCTGGTCGGGGGCGGCCTGCACCTCTTTTCCTTTGGCCTTGACCCGATGGCCGACAAAGGGATGGAAGGGATCGACGCTTTCCAGACCGGACGCGTGGCAAAAGCGGTGGAGGAAGGTGAGGCGCATCTCGTCGCGATGAAGGACGCCATCCTGCGTGCCGGCGACCGCAAACTTGAACTCCGCGTGGACAAATTCATCGCCGCCGCGCGCACGCTTTTTCGCACCATCGAAGGCGATCCCGGCGATCTGACCGCCGCGCGCAAGTACATGTCGGTCTATCTGATGGGTGCGCGCGACGCGACGGTGAAGTTCGCCGATCACTATGCCCAGACCCGCGATGCCGCCTCGCGCGCTGATTACGAGGCGCTGCTGACCGATCTGGAAACCACCTTCGCAGAGAAGACCACGGCCTTCCTGTCGAACAACCGCACCGACCTTGACGTCGAAATCGCTGTGCTGCGCGACCGTCTCAAGCTTGATCATTGACCTCCACGCAAAGGAGCAACCCATGTCCACGACCGTCCAAGCCGAAGCCGAGGCTTTCCTGACCGAGGTCGAAAAGGTCACCGCCGTGATCCTGCCCGAACCCATGGCCGAGATCGTGCCGCTGGAGGCCGCCTCCGCCGAACAGGCCGAAGGGATCAGGAAACGGATGTCCGAGGTGGACCTGGCAAACACCCAGTCGATCATCGCCTTCGGGTCCGCCGCGCAGGCCGAGCTTCAGGTGATCAGCCAGGCGATGTTGCAGGACGTCAAGAACAAGGACGTGGGACCTGCCGGCGACTCCTTGCGCAAGATCGTCACCACGATCCGCGGTTTCGCGGTTGATGAACTTGACCTGCGGCGCGAGGCAAGCTGGTGGGAAAAGCTGCTGGGCCGCGCCGCCCCCTTCGCCGAATTCGTCGCACAATACGAGGATGTGCAGGGCCAGATCGACAAGATCACCAGCGAACTGCTGTCGCATGAACACAGGCTGCTGAAAGACATCAAGAGCCTTGATATCCTTTATGAAAAGACACTCGACTTCTACAACGAGCTTGGCCTTTACATCGCGGCGGGCGAAGCAAAGTTGACGGAAGTCGCTGCTACCGTGATCCCCGCGAAAGAGGCTGAGGTGGCGAAAGCGCCCGAGGCGGATCAGGTGATCCGCGCGCAGGAATTGCGCGATATCCGCGCCGCCCGCGACGATCTGGAACGCCGGGTGCACGACCTGAAACTGACCCGTCAGGTGACGATGCAGTCGCTGCCCTCGATCCGGCTGGTGCAGGAAAATGACAAGTC
>PNJK01000127.1 GCA_013821825.1 Rhodobacter sp. | reverse complement strand
GCCTGCATCATCTGCCCGATAAGCTGCATGGCGAAGTCCTTGAACGCCAGTGTAGGGCCGTGGAACAACTCCAGCAGGAAGTGATTGGCCCCAAGCTGCACCATCGGTGCCCGGGCAGAGTGATGGAACCCCTGGTAGGCCGCTGCAATCAGGCCCTGGAACTCGTCATCCGAGAAAAAGCCGCCAAGATAGGGGCGCATCACGCGGAAGGCCACTTCCTCATAGGTCTGGCCCGCAAGGGCTGCGATTTCAGCCGGGGTCATGACCGGAACGACTTGCGGTACATAAAGACCGCCATCGCGGGCAAGCCCCGTCATCATCGCCTCGCCGAAGCCAAGGATCGGGGCCGTTCCACGGGTGGAAATGTATCTCATCGCATGCGCCTTCAGACTGTCCGCGTTCTGATACGCCAGAGAAGAAAGACTGTCATCCCCAGCCAAACAGCAGCCAGCCCGAACCAGGTGACCGCATAGCCGAGATGATCATTGCGAAAACCCGCTGTCGTGACCGGTTGCGCCAAAACGGCGTCGCCCGTGTCGGTTCTGGCGATGATAAGGACAGGCTCGGTCTTGAGGAGAGCCGCAATGCCGGCCACGTCGCGACCGTACCATATGGCGCGGGAGGCGTCGTAGGGCGGGGTCGACGCAGTCACGTCATCCGGCCAATTCAGGTTTCCTTCCACCGCAACTACGCGGGGTGGGCGGGGGGCTGTCTTGGCCGATTCCGGCACGTAACCCCGGTCGATCAGGATGCGGCGGCCATCATCAGTCACATACGCCCCGACGACCAGAAAGCCCGGACCCCTTTCGCGGGATGAGGTCAGGACATGCGCCTCTTCGCCGGTGAAACGGCCGGTCACAACGACCGCGCGATAGCGGTCTTTCGTCGGATCGGGTGTGTCGGGCAGTGCAATCGGATCAGCAGCGATCATCGTGGTGGCATCGGTGATGATGGCTTCTTTCCAGGCAAGGCGCTGGACCTGCCAGATGCCCAGTCCGATCAGGATGCCCCCCCCTGCCAGCCCCAGCACCAGCGCGAAGATTGTGTTGCGCAGCATGTCACCCCCGAAAATGCCTACCTCGAAACGAAAGCGCAGGCCCGAGGGCCCGCGCTGAACGCCAATTGGACCGGATTGGATCAGCCCTGACCCCAGACATAGACGGCGGCAAACAGGAACAGCCAGACCACGTCGACGAAGTGCCAGTACCAGACAGCGGCCTCGAAGCCCACGTGCCTTTCCGGGGTGAAGTGCCCTTTGAGAGCGCGGATCAGGCACACTGTCAGGAAGATCGTGCCGATGATGACGTGGAGCCCGTGGAAACCCGTCGCCATGAAGAACGATGCGCCGTAAATGTTGCCCGCAAAGCCGAAGGTTGCATTGCTGTATTCGTAGGCCTGCAAGCCGGTGAAAACGATACCCAGCGCAATTGCCAGGATCAGCCCGTTGACCAAGTCCTTGCGATTGTTTTCGTGTGCCAGGGCGTGGTGAGCCCAGGTCGCGGCGCAGCCGGACAGCAGCAGGATCAGGGTGTTGATCAGCGGCAGATGCCATGGATCGAGCGTCTCGATCCCGGCGGGCGGCCAAACGCCGTCGATCGCAGGGCTGTCAGGCCCCATCGGATACAACCGATGCTTGAAGAACGTCCAGAACCAGGCCGCGAAGAACATGATTTCCGACATGATGAACAGGATGAAGCCATACTTCAGGCCCAGCCGCACCACTGGTGTGTGATCACCAGCATGGCTTTCCTGCACCATTTCGGACCACCAGGCGAACATGACGTAAAGCACGCCAGCCAGGCCGATAAGCCCCAGCCAGGGGGCGGACCCTTTCATCCAGAGCACAGCCCCGAACAGCATCACAAAGCCGGAAAGCGCGCCCAGAAGCGGCCAGATCGACGGTGGCAGGACGTGGTAGTCGTGGTTCTTTGCGTGGGCCATGGCCGGCGGTTCCCTCGTTCTTTCTCGGTCAGTTCACCGCGCCTGCGTTGGACACGGCGGAAGTGGTCAGGGCTGCCTGTTCTTCCGGCAGCGGTGTCTCGTGGAAGGTATAGCTCAGCACGATCTCTTGCACAAACCGGCCTTCGACGTCGTCCACTATCGCGGGGTCGACGTAAAAGCTGACCGGCATTTGCACGGTCTCACCCGGTTGCAGCACTTGTTCGGTGAAGCAGAAGCATTCGATCTTGGTAAAGTAGCCGCCGGCCGCATAAGGAAAGACGTTGAAGCTTGCCGTGCCCGCGACTGGGCGGTTGGTCGGGTTGGATGCCTCGTAATAGGCAAGGGCAGTCTCACCAATGCGGATTTCCATCGAGGGAACCACAGGCTTGAAGGTCCAGGGCATGCCCTGCTCCAGCGATGCGTCGAACCTTACCTTCACCGTCTGGTCAAGGATCTGGTCCGACCCGGCCTTGGCCACCGAGGTGGTGCCGCCGAAACCGGTGGCACGGCAGAACCAGTCGTAGAAGGGCACCGCTGCGAAGGAAAGCGAGGCCATGGCAGCCACCAGCGCCACGGTCTGCACCAAGGTCCGCTTCGGTCCCTTAAGGCGCGGGAAGATCATTCGTCTAGCTCCGGCTGCGCGGCTTCGGGCTGGATCATATTGTCGTATCCCTGCATGGGATCGCCGCGCTTTACCTTCACCACCGTCAGCGCGAAGACCAGCGCCACGAAGGCGGCCAGCGTCAACCCCAGTCCAAGATTGCGGCTGAACCGGCGTTTGTGCAGTTCGTGTTCCGGGCGGAAAGCCATCACCAGCCTCCAAATCCAATTGACTTGAGCGCTCCTTCGGCGAGGTATGCCGCAAAATGCAGGAAAAGGTAGAAAAGCGAGAACCGGAACACAGCCTTTTCAACGGCGTAGCGGTCGGCTTCGGCCACCACCTCGTCCCGGCGCCAGATGCGGAACGCTCCGATCACGAACCACAGGTTCAGCGCCACGGTCACAGCCAGCGTCAGCGGCCCGCCGATCGAGGTCAGCGCCGCGCCGATGGCCACCGGTACAAGGAGAAGAGTGTAGACAAGGATGTGCACCCGCGTCGCCTTGCGGCCATGGGTGACCGTCAACATCGGCACCTTAGCGGTGTGGTAGTCGCCCTTCATGAACAGCGCCAGCGCCCAGAAATGCGGCGGCGTCCACATGAAGATCAACGCAAACATCAGCGCGGCCTCGACCGATACAGACCCGGTCGCACTGACCCAGCCGATCATCGGCGGGAAGGCCCCTGCAGCGCCACCAATGACGATGTTCTGCGGGGTCGAACGTTTCAGCCACATCGAATAGACGACGGCATAAAAGAAGATGGTGAAGGCCAAGAGCGCCGCCGCCACAAGGTTCGTAGCCAGCGCAAGCATCACCACGCTGATGCCCGACAGCGCAAGTCCCAAGGCAAGCGCCTCGCCCGCCTGGATCTTGCCGGCTGGCACCGGACGACGGGCGGTGCGGGTCATCACCGCATCAATGTCGGCGTCCCACCACATGTTCAGCGCACCGGAGGCCCCGGCCCCAAGGGCGATGAACAGGATTGCAGCGAAGGCTTCAACCGGGTGCAGCGACACAGGCGCGACCAACAGGCCGACCAGAGCGGTAAAGACCACCAGCGACATCACGCGCGGCTTCAGAAGCTGCACATAGTCGCCAAAACCCGCTTCATGCGGGGTGGTTGTCGTGTGGTATGCGCCGATATCGGTCATTCAGGTCCTGCTTGCCACGGGTCTCGCCGCGAAGGGGAACGGGCCTGCCGCAGCAAGCCCTTCCGGAAGTATTCCCTTCCGGGATCAGTCGTTCAGCGCCACGTCAAGCGCTTTCGGGGCGGCCAGGTGCGACAGTTGGACGTCTCCTGCCTTGGCTTTTGCCAGCCATTCAGCATAGGCGGCCTCCGACACGACCTTGACTGTGATCGGCATGTAGGCATGCATCTGGCCACAAAGCTCCGAGCACTGGCCGAAGAAGATGCCTTCCTTTTCCGGCTTGAACCAAAGGGCTGCCAGACGACCCGGCACGCCATCCTGCATCACGCCGAACGCCGGAATCTTCCATGAATGGATCACATCGGCGCCCGTCACCTGGATCACGATCGTCTTGCCCACCGGGACAACCACGGCCGTGTCGGTGGCCAGCAGGAACTGCTCTTTGGAGTAACCGGCCTCGGCAAGTTGGGCTTCGACCTCGGGCGTCAGCATGTTGCTGCCACCAAGCGCCGGCGAACCGATCATGTAGCTGTCGAAGGCCACATCTTCGTCGACATATTCGTAGCCCCAATACCATTGGTAACCGGTGGCCTTGATCGTCACGTCGCCGACCGGGATTTCCTGGTCCTTGAACAGCACCGGAAGCGAAAAAGCCCCGATGAAGACAAGGATCACGATCGGGATCAAGGTCCACGCCACTTCCAGGGGCGAGTTATGGGTGAAACGCGCAGGCTTTGGGTTCGACTTCGCATTATAGCGGATCATCACGTAGATCAGCAGTGCGGTCACGAAGATCACGATGGCAGTGATAATGTAGAGGATCATCGCGTCCAGCCATTGCAGGTCACGTGCGCCCTCGGTCGAAGCTGGCTGGAAGTTCATGCCGCCGTCAACCGGCTGGCCAATGATCTCAAGGGCTTGCTGCGCAAAGGCAGAACCTGCCAGCAAAGCCGCAGTGCTGGCGGTGGCAATCCCGGTCATCACAGTCGAAAGGCGCATGTCTTTTTCCCGTTCGCGTCGCGGCCTGTCGCCGCCTTTTCCCAGGCCTGCCATCAAGGGCAGAATCCTGTTGTAGATGGCGGCTTTCAAACCATATTAGCCGGGCGACGACAAGCAAAACCGTTGCGACATAGCGGCACTGCCTGCTGCGTTCCTGGGCAAGGCTGACGGAAGCCCGCTAGGCGAAAGGCACCTCGTACATGACGATTGTGAAGCTTGCCCTTATCACGTTCGGCCTGCTTTACGTGGTCGCCCTGTCAGGACTCTTTGTCTACCAGCGCGAACTGCAATATTTTCCGGCCCGCCACGACCCCACGCCAAAGGCCGTGGGACTGGATGGCGTGGAGCGCGTGATACTTGCCACGCCCGACGGAGAGTCTCTGGTCCTTTGGTTCAGCCCGGCCGCTCCGGGACGGCCAACGATCCTGTTCCTGCACGGCAATGCCGGTGCGATGGCGGATCGGGCAGACCGGCTGGCCTTCTATCAGTCGCGGGGCTTCGGGGCGGCTTTCGTGTCCTGGCGGGGCTATGGGGGCAGCAGCGGAAGGCCCAGCGAACCGGGACTTCTGGTCGACGCAAAGACTGCTTATGACCATCTCCGCGGGCGGGGAGTCGCGGCCAGCAAGATCGTTCTGGTTGGCGAATCCCTTGGCGCCGGCGTCGCGGTGCAGATCGCCGCACGAAACGAGGTAGGTGCCGTCGTGCTGGAAGCGCCGTTTACTGCCGCCGTCGATCTTGCGCGCAAGGCCTATCCGTGGGTTCCCGTGGGGCTGTTGATGCGCGACAAGTTCCGCTCCTCTGCCCATATCGCCGGCATCCGCGCGCCGGTTCTGATCCTGCATGGCGAAAAGGACGCGGTGATCCCTTTCGGCTTTGGGCAGGCCCTTTATGCCGCCGCGCGGGACCCAAAGACATTTCTTTCGCTTGGACCAGTCGGGCACGAGGCCCTGTCCAACCCCGCCACCTGGTCCAAGGGGGCTGATTTCGTTGACGGGGCAATCCCGCCTTGACCCTGCCCCCTGCGCGGCCCATCTCTGCACTCCATCCCCCCGCATGAGGCCAAGATGACAGACGCCCCGTTCCGCCCGTTCGAGACCAACCTGGATGAGGCCGCAGCACTTGCCACCCTTCGCGCGGCCACCGATGGGGCGGACGATGGCGAGTTGTTCCTGGAACGTCGCCGGGCCGAAGCGATTGTACTGGATGACGGGCGCATCCGGCAGGCGACCTATGACGCAAGTCAGGGCTTCGGCCTGCG
>PNJK01000126.1 GCA_013821825.1 Rhodobacter sp. | reverse complement strand
GGCTGTCAGCGGCCAAGCACTTGTTTCCGGTTATCTTGCGGATAATCCCAACTTGTCTGCTGGCGCGCTCAGCGCCGCCCGGCATTTCCTGAAGTGGGTCGCCGACCGGCATATCGCGATCAGGGATCTTGATACTGCGGCGATCAGTCGTTTTGCGCGACACCGCTGCCGGTGCGGCCGCTATAGCGCCGCGCAGTTGCGGGACCCCGCTTACATCACCGAGGTCCGGAGGTTTCTTCGCTATCTGGAAGATACCGGCCATGTGACCGTTCCAGACGAGGTTGCCCGGCTTGGCCCGCATTTGGCCGGCTTTTCCGCGTGGCTTGCTGGCCAAGGCTACGGCAAGGTCACCTACAACTCCCGCATGAGTCAGGCGCGGCATTTTGCGGAATGGGCTCTGCAGCGACGTATTTCGGCCAGCCATATCGATCACGACCTGATCGAGCAGTTTGCCCATCACGACTGCCAGTGCGGGATCAAGACCAAACGCGGCAAGCGGGTCGAGGGCACCGGCAATAAGGATCGCCGCCGTGGAGCCCGCGCCTTCGTGTCTTTCCTCAGAGAGGAGGGGGTAATCCCGGTCGCGTTGGCCACTGAACTACCTGCCGATCCACGCGTCGCCGATTTTACGACTTGGCTGCGCCGGGAGCGCGGCGCCACGTCAGAGACGGCCCGGCGCTATCAGCAAGAGTTGGGCCGCTGGCTGATGAAGCTTGGATCAGAACCGCAGGGGATCACCGCTGCGGCCGTCCGCTGGATCGTTCTGGATCAAGGCGAGGACCGCTCCCGATCGTCAGTCCGCATGACGATAACAGTCTTGCGCACATTCTTGCGTTTCATGATCGGCGAGGGGTTGTGTGCTCCGTCGCTGCTTCTTGCGGTGCCGTCAGGGGTGCGACGCAGACTTTCGACCGTCCCAAAGACGATCCCGTCTTCGACCATCGAAGAGATCGTCGCGTCCTGCGGCACAGGCACAGCAGTTGAGGTGCGGGACCGCGCCATCATCCTGCTTCTCGCGCGGATGGCACTGCGGGCTGGCGATATCTGGCAACTCCATCTCCGCGACATCGACTGGCGCGCGAGCAGGTTGCGATTGCACGGCAAAAGCCGACGTGGGGTGTTTATGCCTTTGCCGCAAGACGTCGGTGATGCGCTGCTCGCCTATATCGAGGACGCCCGCCCGGTGGTTGCATCCGATCGGGTCTTCTTGCGCGTCCAAGCCCCTTTCACCCCATTTCGCTCATCGGCCGAGATCGCCGGTATCGTCTCTCGAGTTCTTTCCCGCGGCGGCTTCGTCGGCCTGCCGACCGGCGCACATGTGTTTCGGCATTCGCTGGCTTCGACATGGCTGCGCGGTGGGGCGGAACTGGATCAGATTGGGGCCGCGCTGCGCCACGCTTCACGCGACACAACCGCAATCTACGCCAAGGTCGATGTCGATATGCTGGGGGCGATGGCCCAGCCTTGGCCAGGGTACTCAGCATGATGCATCACCATGTTGACCGCTATATCAACCTTCACCGCGCCCTCGGAAAGGGGTTTGTCAGACATGAGAGGTCCTTGCGCGAGTTCGCCGCATTTGCTGCTGACCGGACCGGTCCGCATGTAACCGCGGCCCTAATCCTCGAGTGGGCAGGCAGGGCGGCCACGCCCAATTCTGCACAAGACCGATATGATCAGGCCCGCGCCTTCGCGATGTTCCTGCATGCAGAGGACGTGCAGCACGAGGTTCCAGTCGCAGGATTGTTCGGACGGTCAAGGCGCCGCCGACCCGCTCCCCACATCCTGTCGCAGAACCAGATCAATGGCATCCTGGCGGAGGCGCTGCTGGTTCCGGGCCTGTCCCCGATCAGCCCGCAAACCTATCACACGCTGTTCGGATTGCTGGCCTCGACAGGTCTGCGCATCTCGGAAGCATTGTCCCTGCGTTGCGACGACCTGACGGAAGATGGCCTGATGATCCGCAAGGGCAAATTTGGCAAGAGCCGCCTCGTCCCTCTTCACGCCTCGACCCGTGCAGCGTTGGAGCGCTATCTCGATCAGCGGCGCATCGTCCGTGATGCCGGTCATGACCTTTTCGTGCTCGGGCATGGTCACGCGCCGACAGCGACGAGAGCACACGTGGTCTTCGTACGGATCGTGCGGAAGCTCGGTTACCGCAATCCGACTGGTCCCGGCCCCCGGCTACACGATTTGCGCCATACCTTCGCGGTTCGGTCCCTGGAGACCTGCGGGAACGATCTGCAGTCAGTCTTGCGGCACATGAGGGCCCTGAGCACCTATCTCGGCCATGTCGATATCGCCAATACCTATTGGTATCTCGAAGCCACCCCCGTCTTGTTGCAAATGATCGCGGCAAGGGCGGAAGAGACGTGGATCGGGGGTGCAGCATGACCCCGCTCGCGCCGGACCTGTCGGCTTTCCTGCAGAAGCATCTGCCCGATGAGCGTGGCGCCAGCCAACATACCATCGCCGCCTATGCCCACGCGTTCACACTCCTGCTGCGGTTTGCGGCCACACGCCTTAAACGACAGCCTTCTGACATTGCGATCGAGGATCTCGACGTCAGCATGATCAGGGCCTTTCTCGAGCACATCGAAGAGGGTCGAGCCAATACCGTGCGATCCCGCAATGCCCGGCTGGCAGCGATCAAGGCGTTTTTCCGCTTCCTTGAACCAAGGCGTCCAGCCTGCCTCGAACAGGCGATGATGATCAGGTCGCTGCCCGTCAAACGCGCGGATGTAAAGCTGATCGACTACCTGACGAAGGACGAGGTGCGCGCCTTGCTTGCAGCCCCAGACGGCAGAGCGCCGGCTGGGCTGCGTGATCGGGCGATGCTTCACCTGGCCTATGCCGCAGGACTGCGGGCGTCTGAACTTCTCGCAGTTCGGATGGACGATTTCCCGCGGGGCTCGTTCGCGAACATCCGGGTGCTTGGGAAGGGCCGTCGGGAGCGGGTGCTGCCGCTCTGGAAGGAGACGCAAGCTGCTATTCGGGCTTGGCTGGCCGTTCGTCCCAACGATGTCGGGCCGGAACTGTTCCTGAACCGCGATGGCGGCCCGATGACACGGGATGGTTTTGCCTACCGGCTCCGTCAACATGTGGCCGTGGCCGAACGCGCGACCCCTTCGATTGCCGACAAGCACGTGACCCCGCATGTGCTGCGACACAGCTGCGCCATGCACACGCTGCAGGCTACAGGTGATGTCCGCAAGGTCGCCCTTTGGCTGGGTCATGCCAGCCTCCAGACGACCGAGATGTACTTGCGCGCGGACCCGACTGAGAAGCTCGCCCTTCTCGAAGCGCACCATGCCCCGCTGATCAAGCCGGGCAAGTTTCGGCCGCCGTCGGACAAGCTGATGGCGATCCTTGCAGCCTCGACCGGCGCGAAGCCGCGGCTATGACCAAGGCACCGTTCTGAGTCCTTGACTCGCCATGCATCGGCAGCGTCCTACGCAGGATGGGGCGCTGCTATTCCATCACATATCCAAGCGCGCGGTACCCGGAACGCCGTTTTGCCGCCATTCTGGCAAGAACAGGCACCGCGCTATCCACGTAATCCACGACCAGAACGTCTTTCTTGCCGTCATGCTGTCGGTGCAAGCGACCAACATATTGCGCCAGCGTGCCCTTCCACGCGATCGGCATGGTCAGGAACAGGGTATCCAGCCGCGAGTCATCAAAGCCCTCACCGATGTAGCGTCCAGTCGCAAGGATCAGCCGTTCCTCTTCATGGGGGACATTCAGCGCAGCGACGGCGGACTTGCGATCTTTCGCCGACATGCCGCCTCGCAGCACGACCAGGTTTTTCGCAAACTTGGAGAACCGCTGCTGCAGATAATCCAGATGGTCTTTGCGCTCGGTCAGCACGATCGGGGACCGCTTCGCCTCAAGAGATTTCAGCACATCATCAAAGATCTGATCATTTCGACCGTCGTCGTTAGCCAGAGCGGCATAGATCGCGGGCATCGATGGCCGTTCCGCCATCGCAAGCACTTCAGGTAGTTTGAACCGCGTGTGACGCTCGCGCGCCCGATGCCGAATGCCGCTCTCAGCAGCCTGCGATCTGGCATGAACCTGATGCCGTACGGGGCCGCATTGCATGAAGATGATGGGATGGTGCCCGTCTTTTCGAGCGACGGTTGCCGACAAACCGACGACATAGCGCGCCTTCGTTCTGCGTGCGACAAGTTCAAAACTCGCCGCAGACAGGTGGTGGCATTCGTCGACGATCAACTGACCGTAGTCAGCCACGATGTCGTCGACCTCGCCGTTTCTGACCAGGCTCTGGATAAGCGCCACGTCAATCACGCCTGTCGGCTTCCGTCTTCCACCGCCAATTGTGCCGATTTGCTTGGAGTCGATCTGAAGGAAGGTCTTCAGCCGCTCAACCCACTGGTCGAGAAGTTCACGACGATGCACCAAAACCAGCGTGTTTCGGGCGCGATGACCAATCAGGGCCGACGCGACGACGGTTTTGCCGAAGGCCGTGGTCGCGGCGAGCACGCCAGTATCATGCCCGGTGAGCGCCTCAAAGGCGCGCCGTTGCGGCGGCCGAAGCTCACCAAGGAACTGAACCGTGTTCGGCAGCGGGGTTCCATCGCTGCGCTGGTCGTCCAGTTCTGCCTGCGCACCGTGTTCTGTCAGGACTTCAACCGCCTCATCAAAGCAGCCTCGAGGCAAGGCAATGTGGCGTGGGTGCAGCTCGGCACAGGAGACCACGCGAGGCTTTCCGAAGGTAGGCAGCCGCATCGCTTGCGCCCGATAGAACTCGGGGTTCTGGAAAGCTGCGACCCGTACCAATTGGGCAATCATCGCGGAGGGAAACCCCGTTCGGTCAATGTAGACCTGATCTGCGACTGTTACCTTGATGTTTGGAGGAACCACCACGTCCGCAGGCTTTGCCTTCGGGCGTCGCGACGGCGACATTTTCCAGGGCTCGTCAGCGTTTTCATCATCAACCGGCATCCGGACTGCCAGCACCTGACCAGATGCCTCAGCAGCCGCAACAAAATCGGCTACCGCCTCCGCAGACATCCGTGGCAGCGTCGACAGATACGCCCACTGGTCTTCGTATGGCTGAAGATCCTGATCGAGGAAGACGCTGTTGCCGACCCTTCGGGCACTGTGCTGGAGCGGCAACGCGATCAGGTTTCCAAAGCCGCCAACGGGCATCGTATCCTGGTTAGGAAAGAGGCGGTCATAGGAAGCAAATCCGATCTCTGGCCGTTTCTCCATGGTTTCTGTGATCAGTGCCGATCCAAGCTGCCGAGCCGCCCGAGCCGACACAGGTTCGGCGAAGAATATCCAGACGTGGCCCCCATTGCCCGATCGGGACCGTTCCAGTGCAGCAGGCACACCCTTCGTCCGACAAGTTGCAAGCAGGGCACTGGCGTCTTCTGCCCAAGACGCCTTGTCAAAATCTGCTGCCAGGAACCAACAGGTATCATCCCGCAGCAAAGGATAAACGCCCGCAACGAAGTCAGCCGAAGGGCCATCGCCGCCCCGCAGGTGCCGTTCGATGACGCTGGCATCGGGAGGAATGAACCGCTGATGCTTGCAGTCACCGCATTTGACAGTTGGCTTTCCGCAGATGCCTCTCACCCATTCATTGAAGCAGGCGGGCGAATAGCCGGCGCGTCCCGTCTTGCTGTTTTCCCATCGCACTGGAAATACGTCCGGGCGGCCAGCAAACAGGCTGCGGAATAGCTCTACCTTCTCGCCCGATGACGATGCGTTCGTGACGGGGGCATTTTCAAATGCAGGACCTTTGGCCTGTGCAGCTATTTCTGCGGTTTCCCGGGCCTCCAGCGCAGAAAGCTCCTGCAAAAGTCGACGTTGTTCCGCATCCAGCTCGGCCAGCCGTGCCCGAACCCTCGCCAATTCTGTTGCTGTGCCGCTTCGATCCACCACCTGTGATTTCCGCCTAGTTGTCCCCTCCCTCCGACCATAACGGCCAAACGGCTCTGCTGTAAGCATGCCT
>PNJK01000125.1 GCA_013821825.1 Rhodobacter sp. | reverse complement strand
ACATTTGTCGAAGACCGAAATCCGCGTCTCGAAGCTGGTGCCGTGCTTGGCGAAGGCAGCGCCCGACACGGCGACAGTAAAGACGAGATGCGCGGTCTCGGTCAGGCGGGCGAAGGTTTCCGCCCAGGCAGGGGCGTCGGGCGCGAAACTGGCACCCGTGATGGCGACCAGCCGTCCGCCGGGGACCAGGCGCGCGAGCGCCGAGCGCAAATGTCGGGCCGTCGCCTCAGTCGTCCGGCCATCGACATTGGCCACGGCCGAGAATGGCGGGTTCATCAGGATGACGCTTGGGCGCAGTCCTGCCTCGAGATGATCGTCGATCTGAGCGGCGTCGAAGGTAGTGACCGGACGGCCCGGGAACAGGCGGCGCAGAAGATCGGCGCGGGTTTCGGCCAGCTCGTTCAGCGCGAGGCTGCCGCCCGCGATCTCGGCGAGGATCGCCAGAAGCCCGGTCCCGGCCGAGGGCTCCAGCACAAGATCGCAGGGCGTTATCTGCGCGGCGACCAGGGCCGCAAGCCCCATGGGCAGCGGCGTGCTGAATTGTTGGAAACGCTCCATCTCCTCCGAGCGCCGGGTATGGGTTGGCAGGAGCCCCGAGACTTTGGCGAGGATCGGCATCAGCGCGGCAAGTGATCCAGTCCGAGCCAGCAGCGCGCGACCGAATTTCCGCAGGAAAAGGACCAGCGCCACCTCGCCCGCCTCATAGGCCAGTTTCCAATCCCAAGCGCCCATCGCATCGGAGCCGCCGAAGGCACTCTCCATCTCGAGGCGCAGGCGCAGCACGTCGATCTGGAAGCCCCGCGCCAGATCGGGCTGCAGCGCCTCAGCAACTGCCAGGATCGCCGCGGCAGGATCAGGCAGGACAGGAACAACGACCGGCGCCAGTACGGTCGGGATCAACGGTTGGAACGTCATCAGAACACCTCAGGTTGGGGAAAACGGGAGAGCCGAAGGCGCTCTCGCGCAGCCTTCCAGCTCCCCCTGCCCCAGCCTGCCTCTGCCTCTCGGACCTCGGTCCTTGGCAGAGCGGCAGTTGATTTTGTTCCTGTTATGTTCTATATATGAAGACTAAGCAGCAAAGGAGTTTCCCCAGTGGAAGACACCAGTTTTGCCCTGCCCGTCACGCCTAAGCAGATCGCCTACGCGCGGTCGCTGGCGCTCAAGAACCAGACGCTGTTACCTTGGGAGGTACAGCAAGATCGGCGAGCTTTGAGTTCCTGGATCGACGCGCAGGCAAGGCTGAAGCCGGTTTCCGCCCTCGACTGCCTGCCGACGTCAAAGCAGGTGGCCTTTGCCGAGCGTCTCGCCCGGATCAAGCGGCGTGCGGTGCCGGATGAATGTTTCCGCGACAAGAGCCTCATGTCGAAGTGGATTGATGGAAACAGGTGAAAACCAGCGAAAACGGGGCATTATTGCTTTGTTGAGTGACCTCGACTACGTTGACGGAACAGAAACGTACACAGAGTTGATGCAATGGCCTCGGTTGCAGCAAAGGTCATGTCGACAGTCAGCGCGCCCTACGGCGTGCCGGTGACGGCTGCGCAGCTTGCCGAGAAAATCGCTGATATCAAGAGTGCCGATTCCTACGATTGCAGCGTCTTCGCCTTCCTGTCCGAAGTGTCGCCCAAGCTGCAGCAATCGTTCATCGACGAGATGGGGGTCAGCAAGGACGCGGTCGCGGAAGTTGCAAGGAAGTTCTCCGATCTCGCCGGATACAGGCTAGAGGTCGGGCAACGGCCCCTTCAATCAATTTCCGGCAGACGATAAATCCGGCATTCGCCTGCAGAATTGACTTCTATCACCCGGTTGATCATGTGATCGGCCGGGGCCTCTCTGGCACCAGCGGCCACGGTCTCCAAGAATGTTATTGCTGTCTGAAGCAGTTGCAAGCAGCGATCCCGGGAAACACAAGGCAGGATCAGAAGACCTGGATGAAGGTCTTCTCGACCGACCAGTCCACGGAAATCCCGGGCATTTTCGGTGACGATGATCCGGTCCTCCGCAATAGCGTTGCGGAGGACCACATGGTCAGGATCGCCACGCCTGCCGATATCTCGGGGATGTACAGCGGCATGTTGCCCTGTTTCGTTGAGCCGAGCCGCAACCTGTGGCGAGATGCATTCATCAATGAAGAACTGCATCACTCAGTGCCGGACAGGGGCATCCTGCACCCATGGCCGCCCCGACGGGCGCCCGCGCAGCGGGTGGGTTTTGGCGTAGGTCGAAGCGGCCAGGAAGGCCGCCTCCGGAATGTTAGGGTAGTCCTCGACGAGGTCCGCGACCGTATCGCCACCTTCAAGGCGCCCAAGAACGGAATAGACCGTCAGGCGGGTGCCGCGAATGACTGGCGTTCCACCAAGAATATCGTCATCGGCAACAAGATGGGCATCACGTGCCGCGTGGTATGCCAGAGCGTTCCGGGTGCGTGTGCCTGCCATACCCTCAAGATTCAGGATTATGGTCTCGTTCAGACGCACTTCGGCGAGGCGAGCCTCGCCGACAAAACGACTACGGCTGACAATCGTCCAGATGCGCCGCTTTCGGGAGATGGAAAGATCCCGAAGCCATTCATCGTTGATCGCCGAGAGATAGGGAACAGCAGCCAGCGGCAATCTGCGAGTCAACCGACGCGTCAACACGTCTGTCACCTTTTCGGCATGCAGGATTCCCGACTCGACCGATTTCTCGATGAGCTTGGTCGAAACGCCCGCAAGATGGGCTGCTTCGTTGATGGTGAGTTCTGCTGGCATAATGTTTCCCCGATCAGGAAAGATATATAGGCGACTTTGCTTGCCGACGCAAGGAGGGCGGTGCTGAGCGCCCGTCACCCAAAGCGCCGCCCTCCTTCGGTGAAGGTGTACTCGTTGATAACAATCCCCTCCTCGACGGTCTCGTCCGAGGTCAGATGGTCATATTCTGCTTCCAGCTGCCGATAGAGCCAGCGGGCGAGATCGCGCAGCGCATCCACAACGGTCTCTTCACTGCCCGCAGTCGGTGGCTGACCCGTCGGGCTGTCGCGCGAGACGTCGATGCTCATGCAATACTCGTGGTAGTACCGCCCGCGATGTGTCACATCGGCGCTGAGCTGATAGAAGTTCTGCCGCTGAGCGGCCCGCAGGCGGTCGGCAATGCCGTGCAGGATCTGATCTTGCGGGGCATAGGCGCGGATTTCGCGCGTCGCTCCCTTGGCGTACTGGGCCGTGGCCTCAAACGAAGCACCGTCCCCCTGCGACGAAAACCCCGAAAACCAGATGCAGGGCTTCTGCCGGGTGCCGCCACCCATCAGCCTGACGGACCGGGTGTTGAGACTGACACCGAGGATATCGCAGACACGCTCGAAGTCATCATAGACCGCATCCCACCAATCGTCGTGGAAAGCGGCCTCGCGATACCAGCTGCGGGCCCTCTCCTTGGCCGCATCGGACAGTTCCGGGAACTGGTAGACGGTGGTGCAAATGATGTCAGGCATCGGGGTCCTCCCCCTTCAGCGCGGCGGCAAGCCAGGTCTGGGTATTCACACAGCCGGTGACCTTGCGTGCACCGAGATCGATCACATGCGCGCCACCGCCAAAGGCATCCAACCGCGGACGAGAACATGTGGTGGAATGCTCGAAGCCCCAGAGGCCAGACAGCTCGAGCTCTTCCGCCAAGCGCAGGATGAACGCAATCACGGCCTCGACGTCGCCGCTTTCGTCGTCGTGTATCCACAGAACGCCGCTCTCCGGGCCGTCCTGAACCGACAAGTCAAAGCCGTGGAACTGCGGTTCCTCCGACTTATCATCTTCGTCGCGAAGGGCGACGAAGAAATCAATCGCACGCAGGGCCTTTTCGGGGCAACCCACGTCGAGAAGGCATGAGAAATGCGTGAAGTAGTCGGCCATAGGGCCCTCCATGTGTGAAGACGCCCGGCTTATCGGCCGGGCGCGGAAGAAATGTTGGTTTGTTGGCAGACACGGGTCAGGCTTGCCGCTGCCCCGGCATTTGCTGCGCGGCTTGGTGCGCGGTGAGGAGATCGCGGTAGTATCGCTTGCGTGCCGCGCGCCAGCTGCGGATGGCGAGCGTGTCGGGGTGCAATCGCCGGATCGCCACGCGCAGAACCATCAGGTTCGTCACCTCCGGCGGCACGCAAAGGTCTTGATAGGCCCGGCACATTTCAGCGGACCTCCACGACAGGCGGAGCCAGATGCGGATCGACGAGGGTTTCGATCCTCTCGGCGCGGCCCATCCACGGTTCAGGCCGAATAGGTTTCACCCAGTCCGTGAAACTAGGGATGAACCCAAGGTCCTCCCGCACATGCTGCTCGCCAACCCAACGGGTCGGGATGATGCGGCCGGTCGAAAGCGTGATCGTCGGGCCGAAGATTGCCTCCGAGAGCCAGATCCCGGCAGAGTGATGGAACATCGCCCGGTGACGAAAATCGGCACAGTGGGCTTTTGAGCTGTCGTACCAAGCGTGAATGGCTTGGTAATCATCAACGGTGCCGCCCCATTTCTTCACCGAGGAAAGAGCGTGGTGATACGGATGTGCCATTGCCGCCCCCTCAGAATTCATGGGTGAAGAGTTCGAACGACGTGAACCGTTCGTTGAACTCGAGGTGGATGCTGCGCGCGGAGGCATCAAAGCAGAACTCGCCATAGGCGCCGTCGTTGTTCTCCCAACCGCCATGGGTGTCGGCGAGAAAGTCATAGGCCAGTTGCTCGACGACATCCTCAAGCGACAGCTGACGCATCTCGACCTCAGGGTTGTCCCAGGTCAGCGCAGCGTAGGGGATTTCCACGGGCGGAAAGTCAACAGCCTTGTCGCCCGCCCATGCGCCAATGCTTTCAATCTGGCCGCTGTCCCCTTCGCCGTCGAAGGTCACGGTGACATGGGTGATCCCGGCGGCGCTCAAGCCGTCGAACAATCGGTCCCGGTTGGCGGGGCGCAGTTCATCGATGCGTGCACTGCGTTCGGCCTGTTCGGCAAAGACCTGCGCGAAGTCGATGCTGGACGGCGGCATCGGGGCCGCAAGGGTGGGTTCAACGTGCGTCATGGATATCTCCGGAAATGGGGGAAAGGGGCAAAGCCAGCGGGCGCGATCTCTCTCGCCCCGCACAGCTCGTAAGACCCCCCTGCCCTCCTCTCGCTCTGCGGCGTCATGCGGCGACCTGCAGCGCGCGGGCGGCAAAGGCGCGCCAGAGTGGGTCGACCAACCGCGCTTCCAGAAGGTCGGCGCGCTGCTGCAGCCTTTGCGAAAGACCATGCTCTTTCCAGTCGGCGGCGCGGCTTGCCTGCGCCCGAAACTGGCTGGCTTCAGTCACCACAGCCCGGGCCTCCGCAGCGCTGATCACCGGATGGCACCACGCCACAGCGCCATCGGTTGCGGCGCCGGCCAGAACCAGACGGTCATCCCGGTCAAGGATGGCCAGCATTTGCGGCCGCGCATCGAAGGCCAGCTGATCGGCAAAGACGATAGCACCTCGCATGGCCTCGGCGAGTGACGCGAAGCGGTCGAGCACCAGAGGTCGAGCGGTACCGGACATCCCAGCACCCGGGTGGTCGTCAGGAGTGGTCAAGGCGAAGGCCAGGCTGGTGTCTGCGGCGGTGTGGGCAAACACCGGCGGCTGGGGCACCGGGCGTGCGGGGGTCAGGGCCGGAAACGATTGGTCAAACATGGCGAAATCTCCGACGGCGCAGGAAGCCTCTCTCCCCGCCTCAAACCGTCAAAGAGCAAACCGCCGCCCTCTTCCTCGAAGGGACGGCGGGACTTGGACACAGCAAACTTCAGATCTTGCCAAGGGCCCTGAGACTCACCTCTGCCCCTGCCCCCACGATGATGTGGTCGTGTAGCGTCAGCCCGAGATACTTGCAGCCCTTCTGAATCTCCTTGGTCATGTTGAGATCGGCCTCCGACGGCGTCGGGTCGCCCGATGGGTGGTTGTGGATCAGGATCAGGGCGCTGGCGTTCAGGATCAGCGCCCGCTTGATCACCTCGCGCGGATAGACCGGGACATGGTCGACCGTGCCGGTCGAGAGAAGCTCATCGGCGATGATGCGGTTCTTGCGGTCGAGGTAGAGGACGTGGAATCGCTCGACCGGGCCGCGGACGGTGAGCGCGTTATGCAGACTTCGGCATAA
>PNJK01000124.1 GCA_013821825.1 Rhodobacter sp. | reverse complement strand
CGTGGCCCCTATAGCTCAGCTGGTAGAGCATCTGATTTGTAATCAGAGGGTCGGGAGTTCGAGTCTCTCTGGGGGCACCACGGCCGCCTGTCCCGGGACGGGACAGTCTTTCCTGCAATGCATAATCACGGGCTGATCCGGCGTTCGAGAGCCGGCGAGTTCTGATCTTTGCCCGTCAGCGCCTTTCGACGACGCCCAGGAAGCTTAGCGTTGCCTCCATGTCGGCACGCAGTTTTGCCTCGCTGCCGTTGAAGCCCTTGCACAACAGGTCAAACCGCTTGCGCAGCGCCATCTTCTCTTCGCCCTTGCAGTCATTCCAGGGGCGGCCCTGCAGGCCCATCACCAGCACATAATAACCGATGAAATGCGGGCGCGTTCCTGCTGCCAGCAGGCGGCGATAGGCCTCGTCCGCGCCGATGCTGTGGATTTCCTCGGCCGTGGTGATTCCGGCGCGGGCGAAAGCCAGTTCCGAGGCGGGTCCGAGGTTGGGGATCGAGGAGACGGGGTTCGGCATGGGAACGGCGCTGGCTCTGCTTGATACAGACAATAAAAAGCCAGCCTTGCGGCTGGCCATGGTCTTGTCAACGGCACGGACCGGTCAGATCGACGCCCAATCCCGGAAGATCGGTTGTCCGGCCTGCTGCTGCGGGGTGCCGCCCGTCTGCTGGCCTTGTTGTTGTTGCTGGGTCTGTCCGCCTTTGCCGCCTTGTTGCGGCTGTGCGGGGGTGGTGGCCATTTTTCTGCTCCGTTTGCTGGCTCTTTTCGTTCGAACAGTTCCCGACATCGCCTGCGGCACTGGCCGCAGCAAGCCGGAAACATGACGATTTCGCGGCGCTATCGCAGTTCTGTGCGACATCGGCAACAGGTCGCCGATCACATTGCGGTTTTTCCGACCGTTCGGTAGGCAGCCCCATGTTTGGGTAGGGCCTCAGATACCGCCCCAAAGCACTCACAGCCTCCTTATTTCCGCACGGCCCACAGGTGCCCCGGTTTTCCTTTGACAGCATGGGCTTGGAGGTGTCAGATGTTCCAAAGCGCTTTGAAAAACGCTGACATCCTGATTTCGAAGGAAAGAAATCGGTGGACAGGGCTGGTGTTTGCGGTAACACGAAAGCGGTTTGATATCCCGCGTTGCCCCGTAACAACGGTGCTGCGCCCCATACATGCCTTGACCGCCGCCGCGCGACGCTTAGGCTTAGCGAAAGAATTGAATTGCTGGACAAAACCGTGACCGATCTGAGCGTTACCCCGAACCTGCTCCAGGCTGACATCCTGCGACATCTCACCTTTACAGTGGGCAAGGACGTACCGCATGCCTCCAGGCATGATTGGCGCATGGCCCTGTCACACGCCATCCGCGACCGGATCGTGGAGCCGTGGTTCGCCTCGACCAAGCGGACATGGGCCGAGGATCGCAAGCGCGTCTACTACCTTTCGATGGAATTCCTGATCGGGCGGATCCTTGAGGATGCGACGATCAACCTTGGTCTTTACGAGCAGGCAACCGAGGCGATGGCGGCGATGGGGCAGGACCTGCGCACGGTGATCGGCGATGAACCTGACGCGGCGCTGGGGAACGGCGGGCTGGGCCGGTTGGCCGCCTGTTTCATGGAATCGATGGCGACGCTTGGCTGTCCTGCCTACGGCTACGGGATCCGCTACGAACACGGCCTTTTCCAGCAGCGATTCGAGGGCGGCCGGCAGATCGAGACGCCGGAAAACTGGCTGGCGCAGGCCCACCCTTGGGAATTCGCGCGGCCAGAAAGCGCCTATACCATCGGCTTCAAAGGCCATGTCGAGACCAAGGATGGTCGCGAGATATGGTATCCGGCAGAGACTGTGACGGCGGAAGCCTATGACACGCCGGTGATCGGATGGCAGGGCAAGTGGGCCAACACGCTGCGGCTTTGGGGGGCGAAGGCCACCAGCCAGTTCGATCTGGAGCGGTTCAACCGCGGCGACTACGCCGCCGCCGCCGAGCCCGAGACGCTGGCCCGCACGTTAAGCCGCGTTCTTTACCCCGATGACACCACCTATCAAGGCAAGGAATTGCGCCTGAAGCAGGAGTTTTTCCTGACCTCGGCCGCGCTGCAGGACATCCTGCGCCGTTATCTTACTTGCCATTCCGACCTGAAGGCCCTGCCAAAGCATGTGGCCATCCAGATGAACGACACCCATCCGGCAATCGCCGGGCCAGAGCTCATCCGCCTGTTGCAGGACGAGCATGGCCTGCCCTTTGAAGAAGCGCTGACCATCGCACGGGCCTGCCTTGGCTACACCAACCACACGCTGCTGCCCGAAGCGCTGGAAAAATGGGCGACCTTCACCTTCGGCAACGTGCTGCCACGACACATGCAGATCATCGAGCGGATCGACAACTGGCACCGCCGCGCCTACCCCAGCCGGCCGCATTACGTTGGCATCGTGAAGCATCAGGAAGTGCGGATGGGCGAACTCGCGTTCATCATGAGCCACAAGGTCAACGGCGTCTCGGCGCTGCATTCCGATCTGGTGAAGCAGAACCTGTTTCCCGAACTGCACCGGCTCCATCCGGGGCGGATCATCAACCAGACCAACGGCGTGACTCCCCGGCGTTGGCTGCGGATGGCGAACAAGCCTCTTGCCGGGCTGATCACCAAGACCATCGGGGCGGGCTGGGAAGCAGACCTTGACCGGTTGAAGGGGCTGGAGCCGCATGCCGATGAGGCCGGTTTCCGCGCGGCCTTTGCGGCGGCGAAGCGGGCCAACAAGGTAGAGCTTGCGAACTGGTCCCAGCGCGAGCTTGGGGTCCGGATCTCGCCCGAGGCGCTGTTTGATGTGCAGATCAAGCGCATCCACGAATACAAGCGCCAGCTGCTGAACATCCTTGAAACCATCGCCCATTGGCAGAAAATCCGCAGCAACCCGTCAGCCGGCTGGGTGCCCAGGGTCAAGATCTTTGGTGGCAAGGCGGCGCCAGGCTACGCGGTTGCAAAAGAAATCATCAGGCTGATCAATGACGTGGCAGGCGTTGTTAACAATGATCCGGTGACGGGTGATCTGCTGAAGATCGTCTATCCGGCGAATTACAACGTCAGCATGGCCGAACGGGTGATCCCGGCCTCCGACCTGTCCGAACAGATCTCGACTGCAGGGAAAGAGGCGTCGGGGACGGGCAACATGAAGTTCATGATGAACGGCGCCCCGACCATCGGCACTTTGGACGGCGCGAATGTCGAGATTTTGCAAGAGGTTGGGGCCGAGAACTTCTTCCTCTTCGGCCTGACTGCCGACGAAGTGACCAAGCGGCGCGAGGATCCCGATCATTCGAAAAAGGCGATCGAAGCCAGTCAGCCCTTGATGGATGTCTTGCAGATGGTCGCCGAGGGGCGCTTCAACCCCGATGAACCCGAGCGCTATCACGGATTGGTGCACCGGGTCTGGCACAACGACTATTTCCTCGTGGCGGCGGATTTTGACGCCTATCATGCGGCGCAGGCGCAAGTGGACAAGGCCTACGCCGATCCCGACCGCTGGTGGAAGATGGCGGCGTTGAACACGGCGCGCAGCGGGTTCTTTTCGTCCGACCGCACCATTCGCAGCTATATGGACGAAGTCTGGCAGACGACATCGGCGCTCTGACGCGCTTTCGGGGAGGAAAGCATGGGAGAGACATTACTCGACCGCGGGGCTGCCGAGGCGATTGCCGGGGGCTGGCATGGCGATCCCTTCGCCGTGCTGGGCCCGCAAAAGCGCGGCAAGGTCTGGGAGATCACCGCCTTTGTTCCGGGGGCCGAACGGCTGTGGGTGCTGACCGGCAAGTCCGAGGCCGAGGCGGCGCCCTATCCGGGGCTGCCGGGCCTGTTCACGCATCATATGGCGCGGAAGGCGAACTACAAGTTCCGCGCGGAAGGCCATGGCAATACGTGGGAATTCGAAGACTCCTATCGCTTTGGCCCGGTCTTGGGCGAGATGGACGAATACCTTCTGGGCGAAGGCACGCATCGCCGGCTTTGGCAGGTCCTGGGCGCGCATTGCATCACCCATGAAGGCGTCGAAGGCGTGCATTTCGCCGTCTGGGCCCCGAATGCCGAGCGGGTCAGCGTGGTCGGCGATTTCAACGTTTGGGACGGTCGGCGCAATCCGATGCGGAGGCGTGGCGCCACCGGCGTATGGGAGATGTTCATCCCCGGTCTTGGCGAAGGCACGACCTACAAATACGAGATCAAGGGCCCGGCCGGCGCGGTCCTGCCGCTGAAGGCCGATCCGGTGGGCTTCGGATCTGAACATCCGCCCGCAAATGCCTCTGTTGTCAGGAAAATCTCTGGCGACTGGCATGACGGCGGCTGGATGACTGAACGGGCCGCGCATCACAGCATCGACGCTCCGATCAGCGTCTATGAGGTGCATCTGGGGTCATGGCGGCGGGCGCCGGGCAACCGGATGCTCAGCTATCTGGAACTGGCCGAGCAACTGGTCGATTACGCCGCCGACATGGGGTTCACCCATATCGAATGCCTGCCGGTGAGCGAATATCCGTTCGACGGATCATGGGGTTACCAGCCGGTCGGCATGTTTGCGCCCACGATCCGGCATGGCACGCCGTCCGAATTCCGCGCCTTTGTCGATGCGGCGCACCGCAAGGGGCTTGGCGTGATCCTCGACTGGGTGCCGGGCCATTTCCCCACGGATGCGCATGGGTTGGGACGTTTCGACGGCACTGAACTTTATGAACACGCCGACCCGCGCGAGGGCTTCCATCAGGACTGGAACACGCTGATCTACAACTATGGGCGGGTCGAGGTGAAGAACTACCTCGTCAGTAACGCCCTGTATTGGCTGGAGGAATACCACGTCGACGGGTTGCGCGTCGATGCTGTGGCATCCATGCTTTACCGTGATTACTCGCGCGACGCCGGTGAGTGGATCCCGAACCGGGACGGCGGCCGCGAGAACTATGAAGCGATCGACGTTCTGCGCACGACGAACATCACAGCCTATGGCGAAGTCCCTGGAATCATGACGATTGCCGAGGAATCGACAGCTTTTCCGGGGGTGTCGCGGCCGGCAAACTGGGGTGGCCTTGGGTTTGGGTTCAAGTGGAACATGGGCTGGATGAACGATACGCTCAGCTACATGCAGAAGGACCCGATTTACCGGAAGTATCACCACCACCAGATGACCTTCGGCATGGTCTATGCCTGGTCGGAGAACTACATCCTTCCGATCAGCCATGACGAGGTGGTGCACGGCAAAGGCTCGATGCTGTCGAAGATGCCCGGCAACGCCTGGGAAAAGTTTGCGAACCTGCGGGCCTATTACGGGTTCATGTGGGCGCATCCGGGCAAGAAGCTTCTGTTCATGGGGCAGGAATTTGCCCAAGGGGCTGAGTGGAACCATTCCCAAAGCCTTGACTGGCATCAGCTTGATATTGCGGAACACAAGGGGATGCAGCGTCTGGTGCGCGACCTGAACCGGGTCTACCGCGAAGTCCCGGCGATGCACGTCAATGACTGCCGCCCGGAAGGCTTTGACTGGATCGAGTCGAACGACGCCGAGGCGGGGGTCTATTCCTTCGTCCGCAAGGGGCGCGATGGCGACAAGCCGGTGGTCGCCGTCATCAACATGACCCCGCTGGAACGCAAGTACCGGCTGGGACTGCCCGCAGCGGGCAAATGGCACGAACTGCTGAACACCGATGCCGAGGCCTACGGCGGGGGCAACCGTGGCAACCTGGGAGGGGTGAACGCGGAAAAGATGCCCTGGCATGGCCAGGTGCAATCGGCGCTGGTCAATTTGCCACCGCTAGCAGCCATCTATCTGCAGCAGGAATGAGTTCCGGCGGGCATGAACCGCCACCCAGGGGAGGGAAGAAATGAAACCGAGACCGAACCAGCGCCTGTCGTCGCAGGCCATGGCCTTTGTCCTGGCGGGCGGCCGTGGCAGCCGGTTGAAGGAATTGACCGACCGGCGGGCGAAACCGGCGGTCTATTTCGGCGGCAAGACCCGGATCATCGACTTCGCGCTGTCGAATGCGATCAACTCGGGCATCCGCAAGATGGCAATCGCGACCCAGTACAAGGCGCACAGCCTGATCCGGCACTGCCAGCGCGGCTGGAACTTCTTCCGGGCGGAACGGAACGAATACCTGGACATCCTGCCCGCAAGCCAGCGGATGGACGAGGTGAACTGGTATCGCGGCACGGCGGATGCGGTGGCGCAGAA
>PNJK01000123.1 GCA_013821825.1 Rhodobacter sp. | reverse complement strand
ATCGGGCTTTGTCGGTGAGTTCCTGACGCTGGTGGGTATCTTTCAGGTCAACACCTGGGTCGCGGCTGTGGCCGCCACGGGGGTGATCCTGTCGGCGGCTTACGCGCTTTGGCTTTATCGCCGGGTCGTCTTTGGCGACCTGATCAAGGAAGCGCTGAAGTCGATCACCGACATGGACCGGCGCGAGAAAGTGATTTTCGCCCCCCTGATCGCGATGACCCTGATCCTTGGCGTCTATCCCAGCCTTGTGACCGATATCATCGGGCCTTCCGTTACGGCCCTTGTCTCCGACTACAATGCCGCTCTGCCCGCCGATGGCGCGCAACTGGCCTTAGACTGAGGTTCCGTCGATGACGTCCGTAGATTTCCAGTCCCTTCTGCCCGAGGTCGTGTTGAGCGGCTATGCCATGGCAGCGCTCATGGTCGGGGTCTACACCACCAAGGACAAGCTGGCCCCGGCGATGGTCTGGGCCACCGCCGGCCTTTTTGTCGCGCTGGCACTGTATATCGGCCTCGGCGGGATGGGCGAGCGTCTGGCGTTTGGCGGCCTCGTGGTCGACGACCCCTTCGCCCGCTTTGCCAAGGTGACGATCCTGTTGTCCGCCGCCGCCGTGCTGGTGATGAGCCAGGACTACATGGTCCGGCGCGACCTGCTGCGGTTCGAATACCCGATCCTCATCGCTCTGGCGGTCGTGGGGATGATGATCATGGTGTCCGCCGCTGACCTGATGACGCTGTACATGGGGTTGGAACTGCAATCGCTGTCGCTTTACGTGGTGGCCTCGCTGCGCCGTGACAGTGCCAAATCTTCGGAAGCGGGCCTGAAGTATTTCGTCCTTGGCGCCCTCAGTTCGGGCCTGCTGCTTTACGGCGCATCGCTGGTCTACGGCTATGCCGGCACCACGCAGTTCGCCGGGATCCTGTCCACCGTGCAGGATGGCGTGCCGCTGGGCCTGCTGCTGGGGCTGGTGTTCATGCTGTCGGGCCTGGCCTTCAAGGTTTCGGCGGTGCCGTTCCACATGTGGACGCCGGACGTTTACGAAGGCTCGCCCACGCCGGTCACCGCCTTCTTCGCCACCGCACCCAAGGTCGCCGCCATGGCGCTTATCGCCCGGCTGGTGCAGGATGCCTTTGGCGGGGTGCCTGGCCAATGGGGGCAGGTTCTGGCTGGCCTCGCCGTCGCCTCGATGGCGCTTGGTGCGGTCGCGGCCATCGGCCAGCGCGACATCAAGCGGCTGATGGCCTATTCCTCGATCGCCCATATGGGTTACGCGCTGATCGGCGTTGCGGTCGGCACTGCCTACGGCGTTCAGGCCACATTGATCTACATGGTGATCTACGTCACCATGAACGTCGGCACCTTCGCCTTCATCCTGTCGATGGAACGCAACGGCCGCCCCGTTTCCGACATCGCCAGCCTGAACCAGTTCGCAAAGCATGAACCGCTGAAGGCGCTTGCCATGCTGGTCCTGCTGTTCAGCCTGGCCGGCGTGCCGCCGATGCTGGGCTTTTTCGGCAAGTTCTACGTGCTGAAAGCCGCAGTCGACGCCGGGATGGTCTGGCTTGCGGTCGTGGGCGCGGTGGCATCGGTGATCGGGGCGTTCTACTACCTGCGTCTGGTCTACTTCATGTACTTCGGCGCCGAGCAGGACCCCGCCGAAAGCCGCATGGCCCCGGTGCAATGGGTGATGCTGGTGGGAGTGGCCGCAATCATGCTGGTGGGGATCGTGAACCTGTTCGGGATCGAACCCGCCGCCGCAATCGCGGCCGAAGCGCTTGTCCGCTGACCGAGACCAGGGGGCAGGGCGCATCGTCCTGCCCGAGATCGACAGCACCAATGCCGAAGGCTTCCGCCGGGCGGCGATGCTGGATGGCCCGACATGGATCCTTGCGGGGTTCCAGACCGCCGGTCGCGGCCGCCGCGCCCGGCCCTGGGAAAGCCCGCGCGGCAACTTTCACGCAACCCTCGTTCTGAAGCCCACCGAGCCGCCGGAAACCGTGGCGCTGCGATCCTTCGCCGCTGCCCTTGCCCTGCGCGACGCCTGCGTTGCACTGACGGGCCTGCCTGACAGTTTCGCGCTCAAGTGGCCCAACGATGTCCTGTTGAACGGCGGCAAGCTGGCTGGCATCCTTCTGGAAAGCAGCAGCCTTGGCACCGCGACCCCGGTCCTTTGCATCGGCATCGGCGTCAACCTGATCGCCGCGCCGGATGCAACGCTGGTCGAACCGGGCGCGACACCCCCGGTATCGCTCCTTCAGGAAACCGGCCTTCGCGTCACACCCGAAGCCTTTCTTGACGCGCTTGCCCCGAGCTACGCCCGCTGGGAGGCCACCTTCCGCAGCGACGGATTTGCCCCCCTGCGCGATGCCTGGCTGGCCAGTGCCGCCCGCAAGGGGGAAACCATCCGCGCCCGGACCGGGACCGAGACACGCGAGGGCGTTTTCGAAAGCATCGACGCCACCGGCAACCTGATCCTGCGCATGACCAGCGGCCCGGTTGCCATCGCTGCCGCCGAGGTGTTCTTTTGACCAGCGACCAAGCACAATTTCTCGCAGAGAGACTGTGGTGCTTATCCTCTTAGGGGCCGATCATGCTTATCGCCATTGACTGCGGCAACACCAACACCGTGTTCTCCATCTGGGATGGTAGCAGGTTCATCGCCACGTGGCGCATCGCCACTGAGCACAAGCGCACGGCGGATGAGTATTTCGTCTGGCTCTCCAGTCTGATGAGCCTGACCAGGATCGAGGCGACGATCACCGGGGCGATCATCTCGTCTACCGTGCCGCGCGTGGTCTTCAACCTGCGCGTCCTCTGTGACCGCTACTTCGGATGCCGTCCGCTGGTGGTGGGAAAGCCCGAGTGCAGGCTTCCCGTCGCGCCGCGCGTCGATCAGGGGACCACGGTTGGTCCCGACCGGCTGGTCAACACGGTGGCAGGCTTTGACCGCCACGGCGGCGATCTTGTGATCGTGGATTTCGGCACCGCCACCACCTTCGACGTGGTCGATCACGACGGTGCCTATGTTGGCGGGGTGATCGCCCCCGGCGTCAACCTCAGCCTGGAAGCGCTGCACAGCGCCGCCGCTGCGCTGCCGCATATCGACGTTGCGAAACCAGACAAGGTCATTGGCACGAATACGGTGGCCTGCATGCAATCCGGCGTGTATTGGGGCTATGTCGGGCTGGTCGAAGGCATCGTGCGCGAGGTCAGACGCGAGCGTGACCGTCCCATGAAAGTGATTGCGACCGGGGGACTTGCGTCTCTGTTCGCACAAGGAACCGCGCTATTTCACTCCGTCGAGGATGATCTGACGATGCATGGCCTCGTCCTGATCAACGACTACAACAAGGAAACCGCATGACTTCGAACCGCCTGATCTATCTTCCCCTCGGCGGCGCCGGGGAGATCGGCATGAACGCCTATGTCTACGGCTACGGACCTGCGGGCAAGGAGCGGTTGATCCTGGTCGATCTGGGCGTGACTTTCCCGGACATGGACAGCTCGCCCGGTGTGGACCTGATCCTGCCGGATACCAGCTGGCTGGAAGCGCGGGTCGACCGGCTTGAGGCGATCTTCATCACCCACGCGCATGAAGACCACATCGGCGCCATCGGCCGCCTTTGGCCCAAGCTGCAGAAGAAGATCTACTGCCGTCGTTTCACCGCCACCATCGGCCGGTTGAAGTTCGACGAGGCGGGATTGCCTGTCGACCAGATCGTGACTGTGGAACCCCGCCCGGCGACGGTCGAGGCTGGCCCGTTCAAGGTGCAGTTCGTGCCCCTGTCGCATTCCATCCCCGAAAGCTCGGGCCTGGTGATCGACACGCCCGCTGGCCGGATCTTCCACACGGCGGACTTCAAGATCGACCATGATCCCGTCGTGGGCGAAGCCTGGGACGACGCCCGCATCCGCGAGATCGTGGCCGAGCGCCCGGTGAAGGCGATGATGTGCGACAGTACCAACGTCTTCTCCAGCCATGAGGGCCGGTCGGAAAGCACGCTTGGCCCGGCGCTTACCGAGCTGATAAAGGGCGCGGGCGGAATGGTCGTGGCCACCACCTTCGGTTCGAACGTCGCCCGCCTGAAGACCTTGGCCGAGGCTGCCCGCGCCGCCGATCGCACGATCTGCGTGCTTGGCCGCTCGATGAAGCGGATGCTGTCGGCTGCGGAAGAGGCGCGAGTGCTGTCCGGTTTTCCCAAGACCGTCTCGCCCGAAGAGGCGCTTGAGGTGCCACGCAAGAACCTGATGCTGCTGGTCACCGGCAGCCAGGGCGAACGCCGCGCGGCATCGGCGCAGCTTAGCCGAGGCAAGTATCTGGGGATCGAGATGAAAGAGGGCGATACCTTCCTCTTTTCCTCAAAGACGATCCCCGGCAATGAACGCGACGTGCTGCGCGTCTGGAACGCCTATTCGGAAATGGGCGTCAACGTCATCGACGATGCGGGCGGCAAGTATCACGTTTCGGGCCACGCCAACCGTCCGGACCTGGAACATGTCCACCGCCTTGTGCTGCCGGACATGCTCATCCCGATGCACGGCGAACACCGCCACCTTCGCGAACACGCCCGGCTTGCGACCGAGGCCGGGATCGCCGCGCAAGTGGCGACGAACGGCATGATGATCGACCTGACGGGCGATGTTCCGGAAGTGGCGGAATATGTCGAAACCGGCCGGACCTATCTGGACGGCTCGGCCTTGATCGGCGCGCTTGACGGGGTCGTGCGCGACCGTATCCGGATGGCGCTTTACGGTCACGCTCTGGTGACGGTGATCCTGGACGAGAATGATCAACCGATGGGCGAGCCCTGGGTCGAACTGATGGGAATTGCCGCCAACGGTCGAGGCGACCGCCCACTGGCCGAGACGATCGAGGCTGATCTCGCCGATTTCATCGACCGCGCTGGCCGGAAGCTTCTGAAGGACGACACGAAGCTTGAGGACGAGATCCGCAAGGTTCTGCGTCAGGTGGCGATGGAAGAGATCGGCAAGAAGCCCGAGGTGACGGTGGTCATCAGCCGCCTCGTGGCCGAGTAGCTGGTTCCTTCGAAACGACAAAGGCCCCGACGCAGTCGGGGCCTTTTGCATTGGTGTCGCGGGCCATCGATACCGTCAGGGCCTTTCGCGGTGCTGCCTGGGGTCAGCCCTCGGTGCCGGTTGCGGGCTCTTCGGCCTCGTCCACGGTGGCGACCTTGATCGCAAAGCTGCGCAGGATGAAATCCGGCACATGGTCGCCCATGCCGACCACGGCAGGCCCCAGATCCCGGTCGCGGCGATAGTCGCGGCGGTCCTCGCGCGGGGCATCACGGCGTTCCTCGCGAGGGGGCTCGCGGCGTTCTTCACGCGGGGCATCGCGCCGCTCTTCCCGAGGTTCGCGGCGCTCGCCCCGGTCATTGCGGCCATCGCGGCGGCCTTCCTGGCGTTCGGGCCGCGGCTCGCGCCGTTCTTCGCGGACCTCTTCGACGGCGGTCTCGGGCTTTGCTGCCACGACGACCGGTTCCATCGCAGCCACTTCGTCATGTGGCTTCGGCGCGCGGTCCCGATCCCGGCCACGTCCGCTGCGTTCGCGTCCACGGGGGGTACGGTCTTCGCGCAGCCGTTCCGGCCGGTCATCGCCACTGTCGGGCACATAGCCCTCTGGCAGGGAGCCGCGCGGGATTTCTATCTTCACCAGGCTTTCAATCGCCTTCAGGTACTTCTCGTCCGACGGAACGGCGATGGTAAAGGCCTTGCCCAAGCGTCCGGCGCGGCCGGTCCGGCCGATCCGGTGAATGTAATCCTCGGGGTGCGAGGGCACGTCGAAGTTGAAGACATGGCTTACCGCCGGAATATCAAGCCCCCGCGCCGCCACGTCCGAGGCGACCAGAAGGTGCAGCGTCCCGTCGCGGAAAGCGTCCAGAGTCTTCATCCGCTGCGATTGCTCCAGATCGCCATGGATCGGGGCCGCATTGAAGCCATGCGACTTCAAGGATTTCGCCACCACGTCCACATCCATCTTTCGGTTGCAGAAGATGATCGCGTTGGTGCAGGCCTCGCCTTCCGCCCGGATCAGTGCGCGCAGGACCGACCGCTTTTCGCCAAAGCTGCGGTCCTTGCGCGAGGGCTTCACCTCGATCAGGGATTGGGTGATGGTCACCGACGCAGTCGCCTGACGCGCCACTTCGATCTTGGCCGGGTTGGTCAGGAACGTGTTGGTGATCCGCTCGATCTCGGGCGCCATGGTGGCGCTGTAGAACATCGTCTGGCGGGTGAAGGGCGTCAGCTGGAAGATGCGTTCGAT
>PNJK01000122.1 GCA_013821825.1 Rhodobacter sp. | reverse complement strand
ATTGCCCGCAATCCGTTGCACTGCCTCGACCAGCTCATGGTCATGGATCCGGCCATAGTCGGGGCCGGTCACCGCGCGCAGTTCGGTGCGGCCATCCTCGGTCTCGAAGGTCTTGACCTGCTCTGCGCGGTGATTGGTCAGCCCGTATTGCAGGTTGATCCCTGCCAGAGGCGCGGGCAGCTGCCGCAGGTAGGACGCTGGGGCACCGACGATGCTGGCCAACTGCCCGAACGCCCAGTGCGTGGGTGCGACAGGTTCATGCGCTTTCGGCAGCATCAGATGCAGTCGCTCGGGGTTGTCGCGCGCAGCCTCGACCCGGATGTCCGCCGTCTGCACCACACGGCTGCGGCTGCGCTCGGACCGACCCTTCACCGATACCCAGAGATCGTCGAGCGACAGATACCGCTCATCATCCGGCCGGTTGAACCATTCGGACGACACCCGCCCGTTCCGCTCACCCCGGCTCACATCCACCTTCCAGCCACCAGACCGTGCCGGTGCGACCGGATCCAGAACTTCCACAACGCCCATTGGCTATCTCCCTCGACGGGCGCCGGGAGCCACTCTCCCAGCCCTCAACCCGTCACCGGGAAACCGGCACAACTCGGACTCTCTAGCGTGGCTTACCGAGACGTAGGCGGAGAGCCAACGCCCGGCAAGCAAGTGTGCATGCAGGCAGACAACAGAGCCAATAGCGGGTCTGAGAGTGAGGAAAGTTGATACTCGTGCGGGTTAAGATTCCTGTTTTGGACGAATAGCTTCCAGCGGCGATCGGTGTCAGACGGCCCATCTCCCAAGATAGACACGGGCCGCACTAAAGCTACCGGCACTGTCAGCTCCGGCCCCGCGCGCAAAACGCCGTGATGTGCTCTGGCGGTTCCAGCCCGCCGAGATTTCGAGCGTCGGGAATCGGCGTTTCAACACTGCGCGCCGTAGGAATGACCCCGGCCCAGATCGGCAGGGCATAATCCTCGGGTTCGTCTTGCGGCGGGCCTTGGCGGACCTTGGCGCTGCCTTCCGCGATGGGCATCGACAACAGGGTCGTGGCCTTCAATTCCTGCGGCTGGATTGGGCGCAGGACAGAGGTGCGGCCCGGCCACATGCCTTCGATGAACGCCGTCAGATGCGCAGCTTTCTGGTCCTCGGGCACCACTTCCGCCATACCAAACAGCGTCACCGAGCGCGCGTTCACCGAATGATTGAAGCCAGACCGCGCCATTACCCAGCCATCGACGATGGTGACGTTCAGGCAGACCCGATGCCCCTTGCCCGCCTTGATCGCCCGGCTGGCCGAAGAGCCGTGCCAATAGATGCGCTCTCCCACCCGCCATTGCAGCGTCGGCGTCAGATAGGGCGCGCCGTCCATCACATAGGCCACGGTGCAATTCGGCTCCGCGTCCAGAATGGCATGGATCGTGGCGCGGTCATGGGCGCCCAGCTCGTGAAAGCGGCGCAGGCGGCTGCGGTCGGTCTGGGTCAGATCATTACTCACAGGCAGCGCCCCAGATCGGCACAGATATCGTCGGCGTGCTCCAGCCCGACCGACAGCCGGAATATGCCCCGCCCCAGCAGGGCGCGGAACCGCGCCTCTGCCGCGCCTTCGTGTTGGTAGGTGGATTTCAGAATGTCATCGGTGCCGATCCAGTAGATCAGGCTGCGCAGATGGCCCAAGGACACGGCAAAATGCACGTGCTGCAAATCCTTCACCATGCGGCGGGCGATATCAGCGCCGTCCTCATGGGTCTGGAATGTCACCATGCCCGAGAAGTTCGCCATCTGACGCCGTGCAAGATCATGTTGCGGATGCGACGGCAGGCCGGGGTAGTAAACCCTCGACACCGCCGGATGCGCCTCCAGCCAGCGTGCCACGGCCATCGCCTGTTCGGCGTGCGCACGCATGCGGATCGGCAGGGTTTCCGCGCCGCGCATGATCAGCCAGGCGTTGAAGGGCGAGAGGACGCCGCCAAAATGCACCGCCGCCTCAAGGTTCAGCGCATCCATATCGGCTTTGCGGCCCAGAACCGCGCCGCCCATCGCATCGCCGTGCCCGCCGATATATTTGGTCAGCGAATGCACCACGAAATCCGCGCCCAGCGTCAAGGGCCGGGTGGCGATGGGCGAGGCGAAGGTCGAATCCACCACCACATCGCGCACGCCTTTTGCATGGGCGAGATCGGACAGCGCCGCGATATCTGCCAGTTGCAGCGTCGGATTGCAGGGGGTTTCCAGCCACAGCATCCGGGTTTGCGGTGTGATGGCGGCGGCCACCGCCTCGGGGTTGGTCAGGTCCACGAAACTGGTGCGGATGCCAAATCGCGGCAGGCTGTAGCGGATGAACTCTGCCGTGCCGGAATAGGCGTTTTCGGGAAAGATCGCATGATCCCCGGCACTGAGCCGCCCCATGATCACCGCGTGCGTGGCCGCGATGCCCGAGGCAAAGCATCGCGCATCCTCGGCCCCTTCCAGAGCTGCCAGCTTTTCCTCCAACTGCCGCACGGTGGGGTTGCCGGAGCGTGCATAGATGTAGCCCGCGCTTTCATCCTCATCCAGCGCCGAAAACCCAGTCAATTCGCGCGGCAGGAAGGTGGACGACATCACCAGATTGGGCGAGGAGGCGCGGGTGTGGGGATCAACCGCCTCACCGGCATGAATGGCGGTGGTTTCGATTTTCATGGGGCTTTATCCTTCCAGATTGCCATAGCGGCGGACCAGTGCCGCCATGTCGGGATGCGCCTCGGCCAGCCCTTGGGCCACGCCGATGCGGTCGGCCAGGGGGCGGTTCTGGCTGACCTTCCACTTGCCCTCAAGGCTGCGAATGTCGATCTCGACCCCGACGATGCCGCGCAACTGCGCCTCGATATAGGGGCGCGGCGCGTCAGTGACCTGCCAAGGCTCGGCGCGGCCCGCTTCGTGCCTGTCGGTCAGGGCGGCGATCTGGGTGTCCAGCCAGGCCGGATCAGCCATCACCCGCGCCGTGCCACGCGCCTGCACCATGGCGTAATTCCAGGTCGGCACGACCTTGCCGGTTTCGCGTTTCGTCTCGTAAAAGCCGGGGCTGATGTAGGTCAGGGGCCCTTGGAACACCACCAGAACCTCTTGCCCGTCCAGCCCCTGCCATTGCGGATTGGCACGCGCCAGATGCACTTGCAGCCGTCCCAGTCCGCCGGTGTCGTGCAGCAGGAAAGGCACGCCGTTGGCCAACAGTCCCTCGGGGCCGGTGGAAATCAGCAGGCCAAAGGGATGCGTGCGGATCAGGTCGTGCTGAACCTCCAGCCGGTCTTCGCGGTGCAGATCGGGTTGATACATCACTCAGTCCTTTGCAGGCTCGTGGACGGTCATGGTGAAGCGGACCGGCACTTTTCCGGGATTGGCATAGGCATGCGGCCGGTCGGTCAGCGCGATGGCACAGCATCCGGCGGCGATCAGATGCATGTGGCCCTCAACCTCCAGCGCCAGACGGCCTTGCGTCACATGCAGCAATTCGCGGGTGCCGCGGCCATGCACGGCCGCCTCGAAACGCTCCTCCGGCATCAGCAGCCACGACCAGATTTCCAGCATGTCGGGACCGGGCGTGCCCGCCAGAAGGACCGCAGCCCCGCCTTTGGGGCCCGTCCACAACCGCCGCGCCTCGGCCTCGCGCACCACGGTCACGGCCTGTGGGCCAATGCCCGGGGGGGAGACCAGATCGGCCACCGACACATCCAGTGCCACCGCAAGGCGACACAGGGTCGAAATGCTGGGATTGGCGCGCTGTTGTTCGATCTGCACCAGCGTGCCTTTGCTGACGCCCGCCCGTTGGGCCAGTGCATCAAAACTGAACCCCCGTGCGCGCCGCAACTCTGCGATGCGACCGGCAACCGCAGCAGAAATTGCAGCCTCTTGCAGGGCAGCAGCATCAAGGGGAGGCGTGGATTCGGAAGCGTCGGTCATTATGATGACATATGTGGGCGCTTGATGTCCGTCAATCTGAGATTTACGGGCCAATCACGGTCACTTTATTGACATGTCGGTTTCAACCTGTCACGAAAACGCGGATCCCTTTCGTCCGAGCCCCTGATGCCACTTCATCCGACCATCGATCCTGAAATCTTCACACTGCGCCCCGATTTCGCGGCTCTCAGCCTGTCTTTTGAAGGCGCCCTCAACGCCCCCAGCGATTCCGTCAGCGAGGCACTTCTGGCCGATGCCATCGCAAAGCTTGATGCAACACCATGGGCCGAGGCGCATCTGGAGGCCTGGCGTGAGGCTTACCGCGCCTTCGGGGCCAAGCCCAAGCGCACACCCTGTTCGGCCGAGGCGCTGCGCAAGCGCGCGGTCAAGGACGGCCAGATGCGCCCGCTGAACGCCGTGGTCGATCTCTACAACGCCATCAGTCTGGAATTTGCCATCCCGGTGGGTGGCGAGGACGCAACTTCTTACAACGGCATCCCGCATCTTTGCCGGGCCACCGGATCAGAGGCCTTCCACGCCGTCGCGGATGGCCAGCCCACCGTTGAAACCCCTGACCCCGGAGAGGTCATCTGGCGCGACGACACCGGGGTCACTTGCCGCCGCTGGAATTGGCGTCAGGGGCCGCGGACCCAGATCACCGAAGCCACAACCGAAATGTGGTTCGTGCTGGAACGTCTGAACCCGATGCCCATCGAGGCTTTGCTGCGCTCGGGCCACGCCCTTTCCATCGGCCTGCGCCGTCTGTCTCCCGGTCTCGGTGTTTCGGGGCTGCTGTTTGACGCTGACAATCCCCATGGCCACAGCATTGCCTTCCCAGACTGACACCCGGATGTGGCGGGCTCTCTTGATCCGGGCTTTGATCTTTCTGTGTGGCCGGGCATTTCTGAACCAACGGTAAAAATCTGAAGGGAGCATGCAGCATGTGGCCTGACCAACGGATACTGGACCTTCTCGGGATTGATCTCCCGATCCTTCAGGCACCGATGGCAGGTGCCGGGCTGGCCGATCTCGCGGTTGCGGTGGCCGAGGCGGGAGGTTTGGGGTCGCTGCCCTGCGCGCTGCTACGCCCCGACCAGGTGCGCACCGAGGTCAGCATCTTTCGCCAACGGTCCTCGCGCCCCATCAACCTGAATTTCTTCTGTCACCGTCCTGCCGAACCCGACCCCACGCGCGAGGCAGCCTGGCGGATGCGGCTCGACCCCTATTACCGGGAGCTTGGTCTGGACCTGAACGCGCCGGTCCCGGCATCAGACCGCGCGCCCTTTGACGACACATTCTGCGCGCTGGTCGAGGAGCTGCGCCCCGACGTCGTCAGCTTCCATTTCGGCCTGCCAGAACGGCACCTGCTGGACCGGGTTCGTGCGACGGGCGCGAAGATCCTGTCCTCCGCCACCACCGTTGACGAGGCCCTGTGGCTCGAAGCGGCGGGATGCCACGCGATCATCGCCCAAGGCTATGAGGCAGGCGGACACCGCGGCATGTTCCTGACTGACGACATCACAACGCAGATCGGAACAGTCTCACTGGTGCCGCAGGTGGTGGATGCCGTGCGCGTGCCGGTCATCGCGGCAGGCGGCATCGCCGACGGTCGCGGCATCGCTGCCGCCTTCATGCTCGGCGCTGCGGCCGTGCAGATTGGCACGGCCTACCTGTTCTGTCCCGAGGCAACCATCGCGGGTCCGCACCGGCAGGCGCTCGCAAGTGTCGCAGCACGGGAGACCGCACTGACCAATGTTTTCACCGGCAGGCCAGCGCGGGGGATCGTGAACCGTGTCATGCGCGAAGTCGGGCCCATCTCGCCCGTAGCGCCAGCCTTCCCCCGGGCCGGTGGCGCCTTGGCCCCCCTCCGCGCAGCAACGGAACCGAGCGGGTCGGCCGAGTTCATGTCGCTCTGGTCAGGCCAATCCGCTGGCTTAGGCCGTGCGATGCCCGCCGGAGAGCTCACGCGGCAACTGGCACATGAGGCGCTTGCATTAATTGATCGTCGAGTGGCTTCCTGAAGCTGCAAGTCCCTCAGTTTCCTGTCCCAACGTGGAAAGCCCCGGATTTTCAGGGGGGGTGACCGAAACACACAGGTGTTGATCGAGCGGCAAACTTTGGAAACTGGTCGAACTGACCTTGGATCCACGCCCCTAACCCGGCGGGTTTCCCCACCGGGCCCGAGGGGGAGACCCCGTTCCTCAGAACGGGATTTCGTCGTCGCGGTCGACCATCTCGGGGTTTTCATTCTCGGCCGAGTTCGGGCGGCTCAGGAAGTCGACCTTCTCGGCGATGATCTCGCAGCCGTATCGGTCCGTACCGGTTGCGTCGGTCCACTTCGTGTAGTGGATACGGCCGTGGACGAGGACCTTCATGCCCTTTTCGCAGTGCTCCGCGACCGTTTTACCGAGGCCGTTAAAGCAGGTGATGCGGTGCCATTCGGTGTCCATGACCCG
>PNJK01000121.1 GCA_013821825.1 Rhodobacter sp. | reverse complement strand
TCGGTGATCTTCAGATGCGGGATCACCGGCAGGCACAGGAAGGCCAGCTGCAGGAACGGCTCTTCCAGAACCACTCCCAACCCCCGCGCGGCGGCCCGCAACGCGACCAGCTTCTCCCGCACCTCCTCAAAGGAAAGCAGGCTCATCAACCCCGCCACCGGCAAGGCCAGCTCGGCCAGCACCTGCCCCCCCTCGACCACGACAAACCCGCCCTCGATCTCCGAAAGCCGGCCCACCGCCAAAGCCATGTCGGCATAATCCGCCCCCACCACCGCGATATTGTGGTGGTCGTGACAGACAGTCGAGGCAATCGCCCCGCGCTCCAGCCCGAACCCCTTCACGAACCCGGTGGCGATGTTCCCGTTCACCCCATGACGTTCCACCACCGCGATCTTCACCAGATCGCGCGCCACGTCCGGCCGCTTGTCCCCATCCACCGGGGCGATATCGAACGTCAGGTGTTCGGTGATGATCTTCCCGGCCAGGATGCCGATCACCGGCGTCTCCACCCGGTTCCCCCCGGTGCGGAAGCTTCCCCCCGTCACGGCGGGAGCCTTCACCGACCCCCGCGCCACCGGCTCGGTCGCCCCCCGCGCCGCAAAGGCCTCGTCCGAAGCCACTACCCCGCGGCACAGCACCAGCGACGCGTGGCACCCCTCAAGACTGTCGATCACCGCAATATCGGCCCGCTTGCCCGGCGCTATCAGTCCCCGGTCCTTCAACCCGAACGCCTCTGCCGCCGACAGCGACGCCGCCCGGTAGACGGCCAAAGGCTGCGCCCCAAGCGCAATCGCCGTGCGGATCATGTAATCCAGATGCCCATGTTCGCCGATGTCCAGCGGGTTCCGGTCATCGGTACAGAGGCACAGATACGGCGCGAAGCGTTCCGTCAACAGCCCCGCCAGAGCGTGCAGATCCTTCGATACCGACCCCTCGCGGATCAGGATCCGCATCCCCTTGCGCAGCTTCTCCAGCCCCTCGTCATGGGTCGTCGCTTCATGCTCGGTCCGGATCCCCGCCGCGATATATCCGTTCAGGTCGTTGCCCCGCAAAAGCGGCGCGTGTCCGTCGATATGACGGCCTGCAAAGGCCTCCAGCTTCGCCAGACATCCGGGGTCCTTCATCAGCACGCCGGGATAGTTCATGAACTCCGCCAGCCCGATGACCCCCGGATGATCCATGAGCGGCACCAGATCCGCCGCCTCCAGCCGAGCGCCGGTCGTCTCCATATGGGTCGAAGGCACGCAGGACGACAGGTTGATCCGCAGGTCCATCACCAGCTGCGCTGCACTTTCCAGAAAGAACCGGATGCCCGCCACCCCGCAGACATTGGCAATCTCATGCGGGTCGCAGATCGCCGTGGTCACCCCGCGCGGGGTCACGCAGCGGTCGAATTCATGCGGCGTTACCAGGGAGGATTCCACATGCAGATGCGTGTCGATGAAGCCCGGCACCAGCACCTTGCCCGCCACATCGATCTCGCGCTGCCCGGCATAGGTCCCGAACACCCCCACGATGGTGTCACCACAGATCGCCACATCGGTTTCCACCAGATCGCCGGTGATCAGGTCGAACACCCGGCCACCCTTCAACACCAGATCGGCCGGCTGAAGACCACGGCCCTGATCGATTCTGTCGGCAAGGCTACGATGAGGCATGGCATTCTCCTTTCGGATAGGGAAGCCTAAGCGTCGGGCATCGTCCAGACCGAAACGTACCGAAAGAGACCCCATGCGCCCGCTCCGCGGCATCGCCTTCAAGCTTGGCTCCGTCCTTGTCTTCATCGTCATGGCGTCGATGATCAAGGCCACCGCAGCGCATGTGCCGGCCGGTCAGGCGGTCTTCTTCCGCTCCCTCTTCGCCATCCCGGTGATCGTCGTCTGGCTGGTCTGGCGGCGCGAGCTTGCGACCGGCCTCAAGGCTAACGCCCCCATGGGCCATGTCTGGCGCGGGGTGGTCGGCACCATGGCCATGGGCCTCGGTTTTGCCGGACTTGGCTACCTGCCCCTGCCCGAGGTCACCGCCATCGGCTATGCAGCGCCCCTCCTTACCGTCATCTTCGCGGCGATGTTCCTGGGCGAGGAGGTGCGGATCTTCCGCATCTCGGCTGTCGCCCTCGGCATGACCGGGGTCCTGATCGTGCTGGCCCCGCGCCTCTCGATCACGCCCGATGCGGCGGGCGTGGCCGAAGCCCTGGGGGCAATGCTGGTCCTGGGGGGTGCCGTCTTCGCCGCCCTGGCGCAGGTCTTCGTGCGCAAGCTGGTGAACACCGAAAGGACCGCCGCCATCGTCTTCTATTTCTCGCTGACCGCCACCGTGCTGTCCTTGATCACCCTGCCCTTCGGCTGGGTCTGGCCGACACCGGGCGAAGCTGCGTTGCTTGTCACATCCGGGCTGCTGGGCGGCCTTGGCCAGATCCTGCTGACCTCCAGCTACCGCGAGGCCGACGCCTCTCTGGTCGCGCCGTTCGATTATGCCTCCATGCTGTTCGCACTGGGGATCGGCTATTTCGTCTTCGCCGAAGTGCCAACCTGGACGATGCTCGGCGGCGCGGCACTGATCGTGGTGGCCGGTATCCTGATCATCTGGCGCGAACGCCAGCTGGGCCTGGAGCGCGCCCGGCAAAGAAAAGCCATGACGCCGCAGGGCTAAACCCCCAATTCAATTGAAATCTGCTTCCTCTCTGCGAAAATATCCCGCGGGAGGTCTGGAGGGTGCGAAACCCTCCAGCGGCCGGCCAGGGGCGCTGCTCTCACCCGTCCCGCGCCGCGGCGTTCTGGTCGATGAGATAGCGCTGCGACAAGGGGATCGCCGCCGCGCCAAGCGCCCGCGCCACAGCCCCCACAGTGCCCTCGCGGATGACAGGTGGCTCGATCCCCGACAGGTCCAGCCGGTAGAGCGCGGCCTCGGTGCGTCGCACTATTTCGGCCCGGACCGCGACCGGCATCCAGCCGTCGATCAGCACCGCCTCGATCTCCAGCAGGGCGGCTGCGCTAAGCGAGGCGCTGGCCAGACCCTTGGCGGCGTTGTCCATCCACGCCGACAAAACCGGCTCGGACACATCCCAGCGATCGGGATCCTTCCACAGCTGGTCCGAGGACTGACCATCCGCCTCCATCTGCGCGGCCAGCACCGACATCGACGCGACCGAGAACAGCCGGTGCATCCTGCCGTCCGGCCCCGGCACCGGCATCGGGCCGACACCGGCGGCATTGCCGTTGCGCCCGGTGAATAGCTGGCCATTCAGGACCAGCCCGCCACCGATGAAATAGCCGAAGTAGAAATAGAGGAAATCCTTCGGCCGGTCGCCGGTGCCGAAGACCAGCTCCGCCCCACAGGCCGCCGTGGCGTCGTTCTGCAGATGCACGGGAATGCCCGCAAGCGCCGTCAACTCGCCCTGAATGTCGCGGTCGCGCCAGGCGTCCATTTCCGATTGCGGCGCGCCGATGTCCTGCACCCAGGCCCAAAGCTGGAAGGGCATCGCCACCCCCATCCCGCCGATCCTGTCGCGCCGGTCCGCAGGCAGCTGTGCTGCCAGCGCCGGCAGCGCCTCGGCCACGAAGGCCATGACGGCATCCGGGGTCGGATAGCGGTAGACCCGCCGTCGCGCGCCACGCGTCCGGCCCAGAAAATCGACCAGCGCCAGGTCCGCCGACCGCCGTCCGATCTTCAGTCCGAAGAAATACGCCCCGTCCGCATCCAGCGACATCGGCACCGAGGGTTGGCCGATCCGGCCCCGCACCGGCTCGCCGCGCAACAGGAGCCCATCCTGTTCCAGCGCACGCATGATGACACTGACTGTCTGCGCCGACAGCCCAGTCATCCGGGCGATATCCGACTTTGCCAGCGCCCCGTTCTGCCGCACGAGGCTCAGGACCAGCCGCTCGTTATGCGCCCGCATCCCCGACTGATTGGACCCGCGCAGACCCGCTGCCTCGGGCACGGAACGGCTCTCCTGCTGGGGCTCGAGAAAAAGTCTCAATGTTGCGGCCTTGGTCTTGGTGGGGTTCGCTTTGCGACAGAGTGTGTAGCATTCGGACGTTCTGTCAATAATAAATCAGAGTGATTTAATTATCTTGACGCAACCGAAGGAATCGGTTTTCCTACTGCAATCGCAAGCGCAGCGTCGGTTGCGGAAGGAATTGCAAACTTGCGGGAAACACCCCCGCGCCTTTGGGAGGACGACCAATGAAACTCAAATCAACTGCTCTGCTTGGCGCCGCCGCGCTGGTGCTGATGACCAGCGTCGCCTTCGCCGAATCGCACGGTGGCGGCCTTGCCTGCCTGATCACCAAGAACAACACCAACCCCTTCTTCGTGAAGATGAAAGAGGGCGCCGAAGCTGCCGCAACGGCGGCCGGCCTTGAGTTCCAGGCCTATGCCGGGGAAAAGGACGGCGACGCCGCGCCGCAGATCACCGCGATCGAAAACTGCGTCGCAGCAGGAGCCAAGGGCATCCTGATCACGCCCTCGAACGACTCCGTCGGCCCGGCCCTCAAGGACGCCCGCGCTGCCGGCATCCTGGTCATCTCGCTCGACACCGAGCTTGGCGACAAGGAAGCCCAGGACATCACCTTCGCCACTGACAACTTCGAAGCTGGCCTTCTGATCGGCAAGTGGGCCGCCGCGACGATGGGTGAAGGGGCTGCCACCGCCAAGATCGCGATGCTGAACATCAACAAGGACAACATCTCGGTCGACGTGCAGCGCGATACCGGCTTCCTCGTCGGCTTCGGCATCGAAGTGCCGGACCTGAGCGTGATGGGCTCGGAAACCGACCCGCGCGTGATCGGCCATGAATCCTCGGACGCGAACCCCGAAGGCGGCCTCCGCGCGATGGAGACGCTGCTGGCCAAGGACCCTGACATCAACGTGGTCTTCACCATCAACGAACCCGCCGCCGAAGGCGCCTATCAGGCGCTGAAGAACGCAGGGAAAGAAGGCCAGGCGCTGATCGTTTCGGTTGACGGCGGCTGCCCGGGCGTGGCCTCGGTCAAGTCGGGCGTCATTGGCGCCACCTCGCAGCAATACCCGCTGAAAATGGCCGCGCTGGGGATCGACGCGATTGCCGCCTTCGCCAAGGACGGCACCAAGCCGACCGTGTCCGAGGGTCTGGATTTCTACAACACCGGCGTGAACCTCGTCACCGACAAGCCAGCCGAAGGCGTGCCCTCGATCGACACCACCGAAGGCACCGCGCTCTGCTGGGGCTGATCCGGTCCTAGCGAAGGCTTGATTACCCGAAGGGCGGCTCTTAGGGTCGCCCTTCTTCATAGGTGGTGTCCAATGCGACACCATGGTCATCCGGAGGGAAGACTGAGGGACATGAGCGAAGACGCACCGACCAACACCCTTTCCGATTACGAGGCGGCGCTGGCCAAGGCAGACACGGCCGTCGCGAGTTTCGAGCGGGACGACAAGACCTTCATCTTCAAGCTGCGCAACTTCCTGCGCCGCAACCCCACCATGATCCCGGCGCTGGTGCTGCTTCTGGCCATTGTGGGCTTCAGCATCATCGCTCCCCGTTTTCTCGGCCTCGGTGCGCTCTCGACGGTGCTGAAGCAGGTCACCGTCACCGGCTTCATTGCGCTGGCGCAAACCCTCATCATCCTGACCGCGGGCATTGACCTCTCGGTCGGCGCGATCCTGGTCCTGAGCTCGCTCGTCATGGGCAATCTGGCCGTGACCCTTGGCGTCCCCGTCTTCTTCGCCGTCCTGATCGGCTTTGGCGTCGGTGGCCTTATGGGCCTCATCAACGGCCTTCTCGTCACCAAGATGCGCCTGCCGCCCTTCATCGTGACGCTGGGCACGCTCTCGATCTTCGAATCCCTGAAGCTCTGGTATTCCCAGTCGGAATCGATCCGCAACGTCGACATCGAGGCGAACGCCTCGGGCCTTCTGTTCTTTGGCACGACCATCAACTTCGGCGGTGGGGCCAGCATCAGCTACGGCGGGATCACCCTGATCCTCCTGGCCGCTGTCCTTTGGTATGTGCTGAACCATACGGCCTGGGGGCGGCATGTGCATGCCATCGGCGATGACCCCGATGCGGCCATGCTTTCGGGCATCAAGGTCGACCAAACCCTGATCTCGGTCTACACGGTAGCGGGCCTCATCTGCGGCTTTGCCGCCTGGGTCGCCATCGGCCGCGTGGGCTCGATCTCTCCCATTGCCTTTGCCGATGTGAACCTTGCCTCGATCACCGCCGTCGTGATCGGCGGCACCTCGCTTTTCGGCGGGCGCGGCTCGATCATCGGCTCGGTGCTGGGTGCCATGATCGTGGGCGTCTTCATCACCGGTCTGTCGCTGGCCGGGGTCGACGACTACTGGCAGAAATTCGCGGCCGGGTGCCTCGTGATCATCGCCGTGTCGCTTGACCAATGGCTGCGGAGGGC
>PNJK01000120.1 GCA_013821825.1 Rhodobacter sp. | reverse complement strand
ACCTCGGCCTTGCCATGCACCGATTCCATCAGGGTCTGCCACTGCGCCATCTTTTCCAGCTCGTGATCGCCGGGCTTTTCCCGCTCGCGGTAGTATTCGTCACGATAGACGAACATCACCACGTCAGCGTCCTGCTCGATTGACCCCGATTCCCGCAGGTCCGACAGTTGCGGACGCTTGTCCTCGCGGCTTTCGACGGCACGGCTCAGCTGCGACAGGGCGATGACCGGAATGTCCAGTTCCTTGGCGATGGCCTTGAGGCCCTGGGTGATCTCGGACACTTCCTGCACCCGGTTCTCCTTGGAGGTGCCCTTCAGAAGCTGCAGGTAGTCGACGATCAGGATGTCAAGGCCATGGGTCCGCTTCAGCCGCCGCGCCCGGGCGGCAACCTGACTGATCGGCAGGGCGGGGGTGTCGTCGATGTAAAGCGGGCAGGCCTCCAGCGCTTTGGCGGCCTCCACGAAGCGGCGGAATTCCTGTTCGGTCATGTCGCCGCGACGGATTTGTTCGGACGGCACTTCCGAGGCTTCGGACAGGATCCGCGCCGCCAGCTGTTCGGCGCTCATCTCCAGCGAGAAGAACCCCACCACGCCACCCTCGACGCTGCCCTCGCCGCCATCCGGCAGACGTCCGCGCTTGTGCGCCTTGGCGATGTTGAAGGCGATGTTGGTGGCAAGCGAGGTCTTGCCCATCGACGGACGCCCGGCAAGGATCAGCAGGTCCGACGGGTGCAGGCCGCCCAGCTTTTTGTCCATGTCGATCAGGCCGGTGGAGATGCCCGCAAGGCCCCCATCGCGCTGGTAGGCGGCATTGGCAACATTAACCGCGTCGGTTACCGCCTTGAGAAAGCTTTGAAAACCACGCTCAACAACCCCCTGCTCGCCCAGCTTGTAAAGCCGCTGTTCGGCTTCGATGATCTGGTCCTTGGGTTCGCTCTCGACCTCGACCTTGGCGGCCTGCGAGGCGATGTCGCGGCCAAGCTGGATCAACTCGCGCCGCACGGCCAGATCATAGATCATCTGCGCGTAATCCCGCGCGGCATAGGCCGAAATCGCGGCCCCCGCGAGGCGCACCAGATAGGCCGGGCCGCCCAGCTCCTTCAGCCCCGCGTCATCCTCGAAGAAGGCCTTCAGCGTGACCGGCGACGCCAGGGCGTTCTTCAGGATCCGGGCCGAGGCGATCTCGAAGATGCGCTGATGGACCGGATCGAAGAAATGCGCGGGCTTCACCAGCGAGGAAATGCGGTCGTAGATCTCGTTATTGGTCAGGATCGCGCCCAGCAGTTGCTGCTCGGCCTCGATGTTGTGGGGCAGGACCTCGGTATCGGGCGAGGGGACGGTGGCAGGAACAATCTGTCTGACGGTTGCCACTTCGGCCATGGTCCTGCTCTCCTGCTGCCCTGATCGTCTGATGCGACCTTCTTCACGTCCAGACAACACCCGATAAGTCGGGGGAAATCCTCTGTATAAGCCTGAGGATAACCTGATCGGACCGAGTCTGCTACTGCCTGTGGTGGCACCACATGGAAAAACCACGATTCCTGCGGTCAGAGAATCGCTTTACCCACAATTCCTGCACAGCGGCGCGCACAGGAAAATCCCGGCTCAGGCCGGTTTGCGCGCGTCCTGCCAGGCGCGGGGCGATTTCAGGAAGCTCTCCACTTCGGTCAGGGTCGCGGCATCGAAACTGCCCTGCGACCGGGCTTCGGCCAGCACGTCCCACCAGGTGCAAAGGTGGTGGAGCGCAACTCCATGATCGGCCAGCCGCTGCGTGGTCTCGGGGAAGATCCCGTAATAGAAGATGACCGCGGTATGGGCGCAGGTGGCGCCGGTTTCACGGATCGCATCGACGAAGGACAGCTTCGATCCGCCATCGGTGGTCAGATCCTCGACCAAGAGCACACGCTGACCCTCGGTCATCGCGCCCTCAATCCGGGCGTTGCGGCCGTAACCTTTCGGCTTCTTGCGGACATAGGTCATTGGCAGCGCCATCCGCTCGGCCACCAGCGCGGCGAAGGGTATGCCCGCAGTTTCGCCCCCGGCGATATTGTCAAAGGCCTCGAAGCCCGCATCGCGCATCACGGTCACGGTCAGGAAATCCATCAGCGCCGAGCGGATCCGCGGATAGCTGATCAGCTTGCGGCAGTCGATATAGGTCGGTGACGGCAGGCCGCTTGCCAGCGTGAACGGCGTCTCGGCGTTGAAATGCACCGCCTTGATCTCCAGGAGGGCGCGGGCGGTGAGGCGAGCAATCTCGTCACGCGGCGGGAAGGCAGAGGGGATCATGGGCATCCTCGGAAGCTGGGGTCAGGCGACGACGTGCCAATGCACGGGAAAGCCGGGGTTGAAAATGGTGACGGGGCCGGCCTCGGACAGGATCTTTTCGGGCCAGACGCAGGGATCGGGGCGCTTTTCCAGGCGGATCGTTCCCTCATTCACCGGCAGGCGATAGAAGGCGGGGCCGTTCAGCGATGCGAAGGCCTCCAGCCGGTCCAGCGCGGCCTCTTGCTCGAAGACATGGGCCAGAAGCGGCATGGTGTTGGTGGCGGTAAAACACCCCGCACAGCCGCAGGCATGTTCCTTCAGCGCATCGACATGCGGCGCGGAATCGGTGCCAAGGAAGTAGCGCGGATTGCCGGAGGTGGCCGCACGGCGCAGCGCAAGCCGGTGCTTTTCGCGCTTGGCCACCGGAAGGCAGTAGTAATGCGGCCTGATCCCCCCGGCGAGGATGTGGTTGCGGTTGATGATCAGGTGGTGGGTGGTGATCGTCGCGGCGAGGCCGTCGCCGGCTTCGGCGGCATAGGCCGCGCCTTCCTCGGTGGTGATGTGTTCCATCACCACGCGCAACTCGGGCAGGCGGCGGCGCAAGGGGGCAAGGACGGTGTCGATGAACACCGCCTCGCGATCAAAGATGTCGACCTCGGGGGTCGTGACTTCGCCATGAGTGCAAAGCGGCAGGCCGATCTCGGCCATCTTTTCCAGCACTGGCATGACCTTGGTCAGATCGCGCACCCCGGAAGCGGAATTGGTCGTGGCCCCCGCCGGGTAAAGCTTGACCGCCTTGACCACGCCGCTGGCGGCAGCAGCGGCAACGTCGGCAGGGTCGGTGCCTTCGGTCAGATACAGCGTCATCAGCGGATCGAAAGCTGCACCGGCGGGCAGGGCGGCCAGAATGCGGTCCCTGTAGGCCATTGCGTCGGCCAGCGTCACCACCGGCGGCACCAGGTTCGGCATGACGATCGCGCGGGCGAAATGGCGGGCGGTTTCCGGCAGGACGGCCCGCAGCATCGCGCCATCGCGCAGATGCAGGTGCCAGTCGTCGGGGCGGCGAAGCGTCAGCTGTTCCATGAGCCCCGCAGGTAACGTAATCCGGACCCCATGGCCAGAGGGTTGCCGTGCTAGTAGCGGCACGGAATGACCTCTGGAAAGCCGCCATGCGCTTTGTTCCGGCCTGCCTGCTGTTTGCGCTTGTCACTCGCGCCGCCCTGGCAGAAGCCCCGCCCACGACCTGCGAAACCCAGCGCGACATACCCGAAATGGTCGACTGTTCGCTGTTCCATCTGGGCAAGGCCGAGCGTGAGCTTGGCGACGCGCTGACCGTCCTGCGCAGCCGCTTTCCCCGGACAGCAACGCAACTTGACCAGGCGCAGGCGGCATGGGCAAGCTACCGGGATGCGACCTGCTATTACGTAGCCTATCCGGATGACTTCGGGCGGGGCAGCGAGTCGGTTCTGGACGAGCTTTCGTGCAAGAAGACCGAAACCCGCCGCCGCGCTGCCGAACTGCGCAAGATGTTCAGCGACTAACGACCCGTAGGAGACTGCCATTCATGACTCGCCCAATACTGTCGGCCACCCTGCTGTGTCTTTGGGCGCTGCCCGCCCTGTCCCAGACGCCTGACTGCGCCAACACGATGGTGCAATACGAACTGAACATCTGCGCCGAGATGGACTGGCAAGAGGCGGATGATGATCTGAACCGCGCCTACAAGGAGGTGATGGCCGAAATGAAGGCGATGGATACAAATCTTCCGCCAGAACTTCAGGGTGCGGAAGACGCTCTGCGCAGCGCGCAACGCGCCTGGATCGACTATCGTGACGCAAATTGCAGCACTGCCGGCTTCCAGATGCGTGGCGGTTCGGCCGAGCGGCTCGTGGTCTACGGCTGCCTGCGCCAGATGACCTTGGAGCGCACCGAGGAGTTGCGTGCGCTGGTCGCCTTCTAGCTCTCGCCCGTCAGTTCCGCGAGGCGGCGGGCGAAGCGGGGGGCGTTCAGGCGCGCGACGACCGACCGGCAGATCTTGATCTCGCGCTTGCGGTGGCCGGTCAGCCGCGCCGCCGCCAGGATGGCGCGGAGATAGCTGCCGTTCGACCGTCGTCCGCGCCAAAGCCATACGAAATACGAGGACGAGAACTTGTCGTCCATCGCGGCCTCAAGAATGCGGTCCAGAACCCGCATTTCACGCAGCGTGTCCTCTGTCCCCTCGCCAGTGTAGCGGGCGTAAAGGTTGGTGACCCAGGAGCGCTGGAACAGCGACGCGTGCATGGCGTCCGGCTTGTGCAGCGGATCGTGGATCAGCCAGACGCGCGACGCGCTTTCGGTCATGTCGGGCGCATAGCCATAGCGGTTGCGGAAATTGATCCGGCGCGCGATGCGGTGGCGTTCATCCCAGCCGGCGCGGGCCGGGTCGAGCGTCGCGCGCGGTGCAACAAGCACCAGTTCCGCCCCTGGCGCGGTGATGGAATAGGCCGCCGCCGCATAGCCTGCCGCGCCTGCGCCGTAGAAGATCACCCGGTCGAAATCTTCCAGAAACCCGTCGTCCGACAAACGGTCGAAATAGCGATAGACCGCCGGGTCGCGCCACCAGGTCTCGCCTTTGGCAAGGATGGTCAGAAGCGACCATCCGCGGGCCTTGGCGAGTTCGAAATGTTCGGGAAGGTTGTCTTCGCGGTCGCGGATCGCGTCGGCATCCTCGAAGGTGACAAGCAGGACCGGACGTTCTTCCGCGAAGAAGGCCCAATGCCGATCCCCGAGAGGAAGGAAATCGCCATCTCCCTCAGCAATCGCCAGCATGGCGTGCTGCCAGTCAGGAGGTGCGTCCCGAACGTCCATTGCTATCCTTATTTTGACACGCGACCGTTTACTGACGTCCAAATGTGAGGCAAAAGCCAAGTCTCCACAAGACTTTGCAGGTCGAGTTGCATGTCCGTGTGGCAAACAACTTACCGCGATTGTTTCCGCCATCGACTGGCTCACAACCCCTGCGGTCGCTCCGGCTCTGACGATCAACCCTTGACGTTGGAAGTGGCGGGAAAACGTCTCCAGATGGTTTCGGCCTCAGCCCGCGACAGGACGCGTGTCGGAGGCGTCATCAGCAACCGACCGTACAGCGCGCGCCATGCTTCTTCGGCCATCAGGCCGCGAAAACGGTCATGGCGCCAGGCCACGGCGGACTGGTGCAGCGGGCCAAGAACCGGGTCCGCATGCAGCGCATTGCGCAGGTCGGCGCTGCTCAATCCAAGGATGCTGCGGTCTTCAATATCCGAGAAATTGCGGTCGACCCAGTAGTCCATCTTCAGGCTGGTCACGCCGGGAAACACGCTGCCGCGGTCGCATTTTACGACATAGCTTTCCATCGCCCCAAGCGCGTAGTGGTTAAGCTGGACAAGCTGGTGGCTGTCCCGACCAGTTTCAGTGAAGATCCGGGTCGTGTGAAACATCGCGTGCAGGCGGCGCCCGGACCCGTCGAACCAGCGTTGCGCCGCCATGCGGTCGCGGTCGGGGTTGCGCGGGCGGTGGACTCCGAGCTTGCCGTAGCTGCCGTCATTGCGAAACAGCGTCTTGAACAGGGCCGCCCGCCAAGGCCAGTGCAATTCAGCCGGTGCCGTGCGGGTGAAGGTTTCTGTGATCGGGCGGTCGTCGTATTCCACCACTCCCGCATTCCCGAAGAACCGCCAGGTCAGCGGGATGGCGGTTGCCTCGGGCAGGGCGGCCAGAAGGGCTGGAAGGGTCCGGTCGCCGACATGGATGTTCACGAACTCGTCGATGTCGATCGGCATCACCCAGTCGGCATCCTGAACCAGCGGGTGCTTGTCGGCCTGCTTCAGCGCAGCCCATTGCGGGCCTTCCGTGTGCGGGCCGTCGTTGCGCTGATGGGTCAGCCAGCCCAGCGCCTCCAGCCGGTCCAGCATGCTGTCCGTGCCGTCGCTGCAATCGTTGGAGAAGACCAGAAAGTCGGTAAAGCCGCAGGCGCGGTGATGGGCGAACCATTCCAGCAGGAACGCCCCCTCGTTGCGCACGGTAAGGACCGCCGTCACCCGCAAGACGGCGCCTTTCTTCCGTTCCGAAACATCCCCGCCGGAGGCATCAGCCCTCTCCACCCGCACCAGTCGGCGCAAGGCCTAGCATGGGAAAGCGCTTAAAAGAAGGCCTGCAGCCCGGTGATCGCCCGCCCCAGGATCAGAGCGTGGACGTCATGCGTGCCTTCATAGGTGTTCACCGTCTCG
>PNJK01000119.1 GCA_013821825.1 Rhodobacter sp. | reverse complement strand
CGTGGCTTCCGGCGCGACGCGCATCCGATGGCGACGATGGTCGGCGTGGTCGGCGCGATGGCGGCGTTCTACCATGACTCGACCGACATCACCGACCCCTGGCAGCGCGAGGTCGCGGCGATCCGGATGATCGCCAAACTGCCGACCATCGCCGCGATGGCCTACAAGTATTCGGTGGGCCAGCCCTTCGTGTACCCGAAGAACGCACTCAGCTATTCGGGCAACTTCCTGCAAATGTGCTTTGCCGTCCCGACCGAGGAATACGTGGTCAATCCGGTTCTCGAAAAGGCCATGGACCGCATCATGATGCTGCATGCGGATCACGAGCAGAATGCCTCGACCTCGACGGTCCGTCTGGCAGGATCGTCGGGCGCGAACCCCTTCGCCTGCATCGCGGCCGGCATCGCCTGCCTTTGGGGTCCGGCGCATGGCGGGGCGAACCAGGCCTGTCTTGAGATGTTGAAGGAAATCGGATCTGTCGACCGGATCCCGGAGTTCATCGCGAAGGCCAAGGACAAGAATTCCGGCTTCCGGCTGATGGGCTTTGGCCATCGGGTCTACAAGAACTTCGATCCCCGCGCGAAGGTGATGAAGGAATCCGCTGACGAGGTGCTGGGCCTGCTTGGGGTGGAGAACAACCCGCTGCTCCAGGTCGCCAAGGAGCTGGAGCGGATTGCGCTGGAAGACGACTACTTCATCTCGAAAAAGCTGTACCCCAACGTCGATTTCTATTCCGGCATCATTCTTGAAGCGATGGGCTTCCCGACCTCGATGTTCACGCCGATCTTTGCGATCAGCCGCACCGTGGGCTGGATCAGCCAGTGGAAAGAGATGATCGCCGACAAGAACCAGAAGATCGGCCGCCCGCGCCAGCTGTACATCGGCCCGCCCGCGCGCGACTATGTCGACCTGCGGCATCGCTGAAACCCGCGGGACAATGGAACAAGGGGGCGGTCGCGCTGGCCGCCCCCTTGTTAATTGCGCATCCTCTCAATTACGCCCGTCCAGCGTCGCGACGGGTCGGTAAAGATCGACCCGGCGGTCGCGAAAAAGACCCCAGCTGGCCCGCAGATCCGCGATCGCATCCAGATCAAAGCGATGAACCAGCACGGTCTCCTCATCGCGCCCCGCCTTGGCAAGAACCTGCCCGGCATGGTCAGCGATGAAAGACGAGCCATAGAACGTCACCTCCCGCCCGCCCGGCGCGGTCTCGGCCCCGATCCGGTTGGCGGCGATGACCGGCAGGATGTTCGCAGCGGCATGTCCGCGCATGACCATCTCCCAGTGGGGCTGGCTGTCATAGCCGGGCGCTGGGGGTTCGGACCCGATGGCCGTGGGGTAGAGCAGCATTTCCGCACCAAGAAGCGCCATGGCCCGGGCGCATTCCGGAAACCACTGGTCCCAGCAGATGCCCACTCCAATCCGCCCGAAACCGGTTTCCCATACGCGAAAGCCGGTATCACCGGGCGAGAAGTAGTATTTCTCTTCATAGCCCGGCCCCTGCGGGATGTGGCTTTTGCGGTAGATCCCCAGCACCCGGCCATCAGCATCGACGATGGCGACCGAATTGAAGAACGCAGGACCCGCGCGCTCAAAGAAGCTGACCGGCAGCACGACACCCAATTCCCGCGCCAGAGCTGCAAAGCGGGCAATCAGGGGGTGCCCCTCGGCAGGTTCGGCCAGATCGAAGTAACGCGGATGCTGCTCGATGCAGAAGTAGGGCGTGGCGAAAAGTTCCTGAACCAGCACCACTTGCGCGCCTTCCGACGCAGCCCTTCGCACCAGCGCCTCGGCACGGTCGGCATTGGTGGGAAGGTCCCAGGTGCAGGCGAACTGGGCGGCGGCAACGGTTACAGGTCGCATGGTCATCCCCTTGTCGAAAAACGGGGGCAATGGCCCCGGCACCCGATCAAGCTATTTTGGAACCCTGCATGGCAGAAGCCCTATTCGGCCGGTAATTCCGGTGCCCAGCGCCCCTTGGCGGCCTTGATCGCTGTCGGGTGAACCTGCTCAGACCGGTCGCGACCGACGACGCGCGCGCGGCGCAAGAGGAAGGCCTTGCCCCAGCTTCTCCACGTGCCGACCATGGGGGCCTCAGGGTCGCAAGGATAGCGGCTGCGCCAGTTCTCCGGCAGCATCAGGCCAAGTGCCTCGGCCCGCTCCGCCATCCAGACGAAGGGGATGTTTGCCAGCGGGCGCGCGGCATCGAAATTGCCAAGCTGGCCGCCGATGTCGCCATGCGCACCGCGAAACCAGACCTGTTCAACATTGCCTTCCCAGCCGGGCGGGCAATCCCAGAGGACCGGCGCAAAGGCCGCCCGCGTTTCGTTCAGCGCCAAAGCATGGAAGCCGTGCCTGATCGACGGACCAAGATGGTGGTTGTGAAAGCCATGCCGGTCGGGCGAGAGCATCCAGAAGAACGGCAGCCGCAGACCCAGCGCCTTCACGGTGTCCCATACCCCGACCATCTCGATCGGGGTTTCCAAATGGCAATGCGCACGGGCGAAGGCCTCCGCGGCCAGGCTGTCAGGCGCGCGCTCATAGTGACGCCAGGCGAGGGTTACCATACGCTCGGTCGCGCAGTCGCGCTTGACCAGCCCGACCCGGTCGATCACCCCCGCCAGGGAACGGACGGCAAAAGCCCCACGCGAATATCCGAAAAGAAAGATGCGGTCGCCCTCGCGGTAGCCACTTGCCAGCCAGCCATAGGCGCGTTGGATTTGCGGAGCAACGCCACGACCTTCAAGAAGGGCCACCCCGCGCAGCCAGCCCTCCCATTGCATTCCCGGCTCATAGTAAAGGCGCCGGTTCGCCTTCAGGCCCGTTTCATGCAGCAGGCGGAACAGGATGCCCGCATGGCCCTCATCTCCTGGTTGAAGCGAGGACATCGTGCCGTCCAGAATGATGACATGGTCAACGCATCCCCGCACCCGCCCCGGTTCCGGCGCCGGCGCGGGTTCCGCGGTGGCCTCGACACCCCGGCGGAAATAGCTGCGGAGGCGATCAAGAAGACGCGTGGCGAGCCTCCTCGATCCATGTCCAGATCCGGTTGGGGGTGAACGGCATGTCCACGCGCGATACGCCCAGCGGCGCCAGCGCGTCGCGGACCGCGTTCGAAATCGCCGCCAGAGCACCCACCGTTCCGGCTTCGCCACAACCCTTGATGCCCAAGGGGTTGGTGCGGGTTGGAATTCCACGCTCGGCAAAGCCGAACATCGGCAGGTCAGAGGCGCGCGGCATCGCATAGTCCATGAAGCTGCCGGTCAGAACCTGTCCGTCCTCGTCCTGCACAAGCCATTCGGTCACCGCTTGACCAAAGCCCTGCGCGATGCCGCCATGCACCTGCCCTTCCACCAGATTTGGCGCGACCAGGACACCGAAGTCATCGACGACCGAATAACGATCAAGCGTCAGGCCACCGGTTTCAGGATCAATCTCCACTTCGCACAGATGCACCCCGTTCGGAAAAGAACGCCCGTCCAGCACGATCTTTTCCGACCGGTCGACAAGATCAAGCCGCCCGCGCGTCCGGGCCAGCGCCGCAGCTTCGGCCAGGGTAAGCCGCAGGTTCGTGCCCGGCGCACCAAAGCTGAGGTCGGCAAAGGTCACTCCGTCCTGCCCCCATTCCTCGGCCAGAAAGGCCTCGAACCCTTCAATCATTGCCGTGACCGTCGCCCGCATGGCCGTGCCCTGCACGGTGACAGAACGCGAGCCACCAGTTCCCCCGCCCTTGGCAATCCGGTCGCTGTCGCCTTCGACGATCCGTATGAGGTCTTGTGCGATTCCCGTGGCCTCGGCGATCATCCGGGAATAGACGCTTTCGTGCCCCTGCCCGTTCGACTGGGTGCCGACGTAGAGCGTGGCCCCGCCGTCTGCATCCAGCACCAGCAGCGCGATTTCGTGAGGGTCGCCCAGGATCGCCTCGACATAAGACGCCACGCCGATACCGCGCATGCGACCCTTCGCCCGGCTGGCTGCAACCCGGTCAGCATAGCCGGCAGAGCGCGGGGCGACCGTCTCCAGCAAGCCGGCGAAATTGCCGCCGTCGATCACCTCACCCTCCAGCGTGACATGCGGAAAATCGCGAACGACGTTCTTCAGCCGCAAGGCCACGGGATCGATCCCAAGCTGACGGGCTGCTTCGTCCATCGCCCGCTCGATGGTCAGGATCGCCTCGGGCCGTCCCGCGCCGCGATAGGCGTCGATCGGCACCGAGTTGGTATAGACACCCCTTGCTGTCAGCGCGCCCACCGGCACCTTGTAGACCCCCGTCAGAACCTTGGCGAAAAGCTCGGTCTGAATTGCCTGCCCGAACTGGGAATTATAGGCTCCAAGATTTGTCACAAGGATGACGTGGTAGGCCGTGATCCGATGTTCGGCGTCAAAGCCAAGCTCGGCCCGCGCCACCAGATCGCGCCCGGCATTGTCGGTCAGCATCGCCTCGCTTCTGGTCGAGATCCACGCGACCGGACGGCCAAGTTGCCGCGCCGCCTGGGCCAAGACGACGTATTCCGGGTAGGTCATCGCCTTCATGCCAAAGCCGCCGCCGACATCGGGGTTCGTCACCCTGATCTGGTCGCGTGGCAGACCGAGCATCCGGGAAAGCTCGTTCCGCTGCACCCAGACGCCCTGACCGTTGACGCAAAGATGCAGCCTTTCGCCGTCCCATTCGGCAAAAGCGGCACGGGGTTCCATCGGGGCGGCGGTCACTCGGTTGTGGACCACCTCGACCGACACCCGATGGGTAGAGGCGGCAAGGGCCGACCCGGTGGCAGCTTCGTCGCCAAAGGCAAAGTCGAAGGCACGGTTCCGCGACGCTTCGGAATGGATCGTCGGCTCTTCGGATTCCAGACAAACTGCAGGCTCCAGCGAATTGATATCAAACGATATCACTTCAATGGCATCCCGCGCGGCGTCAAGGCTGTCAGCCACAACCATCGCGATCGCCTCACCGACGAACCGCACCCGGCCGCGCGCCAGAACCGGCCGCTCCGGACCGGCACCAAGACCCCCGTCACGCGTGTCGATCCGTTCGCCCTTCATCCCAAGCTTCACGCCCGCAGCCAGCAGGTCGTCCGCCACAAGCACCAGATGCACCCCAGGCATGGCACGCGCGTCAGACACATCCAGCGCCGCGATCTCGCCATGGGGATGGTCGGACCGCAGAAAGGCCGCCCAAAGAGCGCCGTCCGGCACCAGGTCCGCAACATAGCGCCCCTTGCCGGTAAGGAAGCGCACATCCTCGCGCCGCTTGAGCGGCTGGGCCATGCCGAACTTCAGCTGCTCCATCTGGATACCTCCCCCCCAAACGCTAAGCGCCCGGCTGGATTTGTCCAGCCGGGCGCTTGGATTTCACGCGATTGTCGGGAATTTACAGCTTCAGGCCCAGAACCGTGGCCATCTGCAACTCGCCAAAGCCGTTGAAGCGGGTATTGGTGACGGTAGAATAGGACCCCATCCCCTGCCAAACGACGAAATCGCCTTCAGCCATATCGGAAGGCAACGGAATCTCGCCCGGCAGCCGGTCAACCGAATCGCAAGTCGGCCCGAAGACGATGCGCGGTACAAGTTCGCCGGTGCGCTTTTCGCCCTGAGGCGACAGCACTTCGATCCGGTCGATCACACCGATCATCGGCAGTTCGGTAAGCGAGCCGTAGACCCCATCGTTAAGGAAAACATGCGTTCCATCGCGCAGAGCCTTCACCCGTGCGGCCAGCGCAAAGGCATCGCCACATAGCGCCCGGCCCGGCTCACAGACCAGAAGCGGCCGGTTGTCACCAAACGCCTCGGTTGCGACCCGGTCGATCAGCTCAAAGGTCTCTTCAAGTTGCGGCACGATGGCGGCCATCCGGTGGCTCGGGAAACCCCCGCCGACGTTCAGCCGGGCAATCGTGACACCGGCTGCACGGGCAATTTCGGCGCCCTCGCGGATATAGGCCTCCCAGGCGTGCGGATCGGTGCATTGAGTGCCGGGATGGAAGGTCAGCGACGGGATGAAGCCAGCTGCCGCCACGTCCTTCAACAATTTCACCGCCAGTTCGACCGTAGCGCCGAACTTGGCGCCGAAGTTATAGGCAGCGCCCGCCACCGGCAGCTTGTAGCGAACCGAAATCTCGCTGCCATCGGCGGGAACCATCTCGATCAGCTTTGCCAACTCGGATTTGGAATCGACGCTGTAGCTTTTCACGGCCTTTTCGACCGCATAGGCGATCTCGTGCCGGGCGCGCACCGGATTATTGTAATGGATCGCCGCATCCGGGGCCAACCGGCGGATAAGGTCGATCTCGAAGGGCGATGCGCAGTCGTAGCCGCGAATCCCCGCCGCAGCCATGTTTTCCACCATCGCCTCGCCCGGGTTCGACTTCACGGCATAGGTGACCATGCCTGGAAATCCGTCGATGAACCGACGCGCGGCAGCCTGAGCGGCCGTGGGTGAGAAGAACAGCACCGGGTTGTCCGGCTGCTGATTGCGCAGATATTCAGTCGGATTGGTCCAGATTGTCTTGGAGAGTCCCATCGGCGATTTCCCTTC
>PNJK01000118.1 GCA_013821825.1 Rhodobacter sp. | reverse complement strand
TGAGGGATCGCGGAGGTGGGCGTCGGGGGGCAAAGCCGCGGTTGGAGGCCGAGACCGCAGTGATCACGTATCGCGAAGATCCGGCCGTGGGTGCCACGTTGGGAAATGAAGCGGAGACAGCAGCGACAATTTGACAGGAACCATGTCCCGGACCGTCGCCGCAAAGGGCATCCTGGATCAGGGATGCCGTGTGGGCCTGGTCGGCATCCCCTCCGTGCGACGCGTGATCCGAAGGCGCCGTCCCAATAAGGGCGACGAGCAGTAGAATTCCACACAGGATGTTCGTGATCCGAGCCATGCGTTCACAATAGCCCCCTTGGCCTGCCGGAAGGGTATTCACATCGAAGTGAGCCTCCATTTTCCGTGCAGGATTGGCGAAAGCGCCACGCCTTCACCTGTTTGTGACCCTTCTGCGACGCGAAGCGATTTGACCTTCCAGAGTTGGAAGGCGGCTCGGCCATCTCGAAAAGACGAGCAGACCAAGCGATTCAGGCGACGACTTCTCGTTGCCGGAGCGCTTGCCGCGCCCTTCTTGACAGGCCGGGCAGCCTTCGCGACCGAGTTGGGTTCCCGCACTGATGTGGTCTGCCAACCGGGATATGCCGATCCCGTTCTTGGGGGACCCGGTGATGGCTGGAAAGCGAGAGAAGCCCGAAGATATCGTTTTGAAGCTGCGGCAGGTTGAAGTCCCGCAGGAACAGGCAAAGAAGGGCCGGCTTTGGCGATGCGGCGGATCTTGCGTGAGGCTGCGGCCCGAACATGCCAACCATGTCTGCACCTCACGGCTTCGTTCAGGACCGAACTGATGACTCCGCGTGTTTCGCACGCTCAACAACAAGACCTTGTTCGCCCTTGGTTCAAGAACAACAGTCGCGTGACCAGTTCACCAGGGAGGCGCTTGTGATCCACGTCAGACGCAAGCTCAATTCCACTGACTTCGTCGAAGCCCTGACCGACCTCTTCATGCCTCACACGGGCCTCCACGCTTCACGAGGTCCGACGATGGCGCGGAGTTCATCGCCGAGAAGGTCCGCGCCTGGATCGCCGGAGTCGGGGCAAAGACCGCGTTCATCGAACCGGGCCAATCGTCGGGAAAGCAGAGCATTCCGTACCCGAAAACCCTTTCGGAAGCTGTGTCTGGTTTCGGTCTGTAATCTCTGGTGGGATCATGCGTCGATAACCTGTAGAGGTAGCCTGCCAAACGCGTCGGAGTGCAGCGCGTAGCAGGACGCTCCGGCAAACGGGGGTTCAGATGTTCGCAAGCATTACGGCTTCTCTCTGCCGGGATGCGGCGCAGCTTCCCCCCCCCAATTGTCAGGGCGACGAGTGCTGCACACGAAAAGACAAGGAGTCCTGCAATGAGGGTTTTTGGTGTGTCGTCCGTCCTGCTGGTCGGGTTTTTGACAATCGGCGCGGCCAGCGGTCAGACCACTCCGCCTGCCGCAGACCCGCATCACGCGGCGACCGATGAAGGCGCTGTCGCGCCGGCCGAGGCGGACGCAACCCAGCAACCGGTGGCTCCGGGTGACGCCGGAATGGGGGCGATGATGTCGCCTGAAATGATGCAGATGATGATGCAGATGATGGCGCAGCACCATCCGGCCGGCCAGATGCCGATGGCCGGAATGGAAGCAATGCAGCCCGACATGGCGAAGGGACCCGGCCCGGAGATGATCCTTGGCCTTGGAGCCTCCGCGGTCGAGGAGATGACGCCGGAAAAGGTGCAGACCTTGCTTCAGGACCAGCTTGCCCGCCTGGGCAATCCGCGCCTGAAACTGGGTGAGATCGGCGTGGCGCCGGATGGCAGCATCACCGCCGAGATCCGCACGGTCGATGGCGCGCTGGTGCAAAAGCTGGCGTTCAACCGCTATCCGGGCTTTGTCCGCCAGATCGACTAGGCCCGCGACCTGTTACCCCTGCCGCGTCGCCGCGATCATTGCGGCGGCGCCGCAGCATTTTGGCCCCGCGCCGTCGCAAGTGTCAGTAGCACCCACCCGACCGCCGGATCACCGGCGGCCGAGTGCGCCAATGCCGAGTGCAGCATCGGTAAGCGCGATCGAGGTGGCGGCTTCGGTCACCTTTCCCGTCAACGCCCGGATGGCGTCGATCGTCTCGGGGATCACGATGGCCTGGTTGTCCACCATGTAGGCGTAAAAGAGCTCATTTCCCTGCACGGTCAGCATGTCCTCCCACAGCGCGACCTCATAGAGGTTGTCGTGCGGGCGGCCCATGTCGGCCATCATTTCCTTGACCACGTTGAGCGCGTCAAGTCCGTCGGACATCCGGATCAGCGCGATCCGGGACGAGGCGCGGAAGGCGGCGAGGACCTCGTCCTTCGAAGCCGCGCGGGGCATCGTCACCGCCCAGTAATGCAGATGGGCCAGCGTCTGCGGCACCTTGACCGCCATCGTCACCACATCCAGACCGGGATCAACGCTTTGTGCGTCCGGGCCCTGATGGCTGGGGATCTCCGGTTCCGGAACCAGCGTGTTCATGATGCCGCCAAGGTGGCTTTCCCAGGGATCGGTGGCCCGCCGCAGCAGCGTGCCGCGCGCACGCGCCAACAGACCGGCACGTTTCAGCGCCGTCAGCGTGCGGACGATGGAGGTGGTGTTGCAGGACACCACCCTTGTGCTGTCGCGCCGGAGCGCGCCGTCATAGCTGGCCTCGGCGACGAAGGAATGGCCGGTGACCGAATGCTTCTCGCCGCCCTGGACGATGAAGCGGATGCCGCGCTTCCGGTAGGTCTCGACATTCGCCGCCGCGATCCGCTTCGGCGTGCAATCCACCACCACATCGGCCTGCCCGAGGAGATCGTCCAGCGTTCCAGCGACATCGAGGCCGGCTGCGCGCATTGCCGCCGCATGCTCTGCCGTCGCCGCGAAGAGGGCATAGCCCTTGGCCAGGGCCATCTGCGGGCGCCAGTCGGCGGCGACGTCGCAGACCCCGGCGAGCGTCATGTCCGGCTGGAGCGCCACCGCATCGGCCACCCGCTTGCCGATGACGCCATAGCCGTTGACCGCGACGCGGACTGTTTGGGGGATGTTCATGGTGCCATTTCTCCTGTTTTCAAGCCATGTCCGGTTACGGTGCGCCTGCGCCGTCGATGTAGGTCCGTGTCAGCGGCGCGGCGTCCCGCCGGTGGGCGAGCTGCAACTGGAACACCATCGTCCGGCCGTTGCGGAAGCCCGCCTCGCAGACCGCGAGATAGAATTCCCACATCCGGCAGAACCTTTCGTCGTAAAGCTCGCGCGCCGCGTCGCGGCGGGCGGCGAACCGCTCCTGCCAGTGGCGCAGCGTTTCGGCGTAATGCAGGCGCAGGACTTCCACGTCCGTCACCCAGAGCCCGGCGCGTTCGGCCGCTGCGATCGCCTGCGACAGCGTCGGGCAGTAGCCGCCGGGGAAGATGTACTTGCGGATCCAGGGATCGCTGCCGCCTTCGGGTCCCATGATGCCGATGGAGTGCAGGAGTGCGACACCATCCGGCTTCAGCGACCGGGCCATGGTGGAGAAAAAGGTGTCATAATCCGATGGCCCCACATGTTCGAACATGCCGACCGACACGATCCGGTCGTAGCGGTCACGCTCGTCGCGGTAGTCGCGCAGGTGGAAGCGGACGCGGTCGGTCAGGCCCTCGGCTTCGGTCCGCGCGATGGCGTGGGCCAGTTGTTCCTGCGACAGGGTGATGCCGGTGACGTCCGCCTTGCTGTTGCGTGCCAGCGCCCGTGCCAGACCCCCCCAGCCGGAGCCGATGTCGAGAACCGACAGACCGGGACGGTTCAGCACCAGCTTTGCCGCGATGTGCCGAATCTTCGCCGCCTGCGCCTCGTCGAGGGTCTCGTCGCCGCGCTTGAAATAGGCGCAGGAGTACTGGCGCTCGCGGTCGAGAAAGAGATCGTAGAGGGCGTCGGACAGGTCGTAGTGATGCGCCACGTTGGCCCGGGCGCGCGCCGACGGATTGCGGTGGCGCCGCCGCGACAGAAGCCGGTCGGCAATCGCCCGCAGGCGGTGCCCGGGCAACGAATCGATCGCTTCGGGGCCACCCGAGGTGAGCACATCCAGAAACTCGCGCAACGTCCCACGCTGAAGGACTAGCCGACCCTCCATCCAGGCTTCGCCGAGCGCAAGGCTCGGCTGGGTCAAGAGGCGCAGCGGCAGGCCGCGGTCCAAGAGCCGGACCGCTACATCGGGCGCGCCGCCGGGGCCGAACCGGCGGGTCCGGCCACCCACCTCGGTCCATTCGAGCGATCCGCGCCGGACGATCCGCCGCAGAAGCGCTGCAACCAGCGACGATGCGCCGACGGCAAGCGGTCCGCCACGAACCGACCGCGCGCGGGGCGCAATTTCAACTGTCTTTTCGAATGAGTTCTGTTGCGCCATTTGCTGCGGATCCTTCGTGGTCTGCGCTGTCATCAATAGACGCTCGAGCGTCGAAATGATTGCAGGGGCGATCCGCTCGCCTCAGGAGTGCGCGTAGGTGAAGGGAAAAAGCATCGGTTTCTCCCGGTCCGGAAGACGGACATCGAAGGAAAGCTGATAGGAATCGCGGCCAGGAAGCTCGACGAAGGTTCCCCAGGACACCGTATCCGCGATCATCATCGCATCAAGTTCAAGCCGGGTTCCGCCGATGTGACCCAGGCCCATGACGTTGACCGACACCTGTGCTGTTTCGATCCGGGTGCCGGAGTCGGCCTCGAACAGGGCGAGCACAAGGTGATACTGGTGGCGGCCGTCGGGAACGCCGCCGTGCATCGCGCCCTCGGGATGGGATCGAGGATGACCCCTGACGATTGCGGCGGGAAGCACGCCGAGATAGGCGAGCACCCCGTCCAAAACCATGGAATTGGCATCGACGGTGCCTTGCGCGGCTGCGGCCGTGGGCAAGGCGACCGGCGCGATTGCCGCTCCGGCAAGGGCCAGCGCGGTGCGGCGTGACATATGTGGCGCGGCGGTGATCATGCTGGTGACTCCTCGAGTATCTGCTGCGGTCTTTCCTTAGCCGAACGGCGCGTCACACCTTCAAGCCTGGTCCGCTTCAAGAGCAGGGCGTTGACCGCAACCAGCGCAGAACTGCCCGACATGGCAATCGCGGCGACCTCGGGGCTGATGGTGAAGGGGTAAAATACGCCCGCCGCCACCGGGAAGGCAACGACATTGTAGGCCACTGCCCAGAACAGGTTCTGATGCATCTTTCGCAAGGTCGCGCGCGACAGCACGATCGCGCCAAGCACGTCGTAGGGGTCGCTTTTCATCAGCACCACGTCGGCGCTTTCCATCGCCACGTCGGTGCCTGCGCCGATGGCAAAGCCGACGTCGGCCTGGGTCAGCGCCGGGGCATCGTTCACCCCGTCGCCGACCATGCCGACTTTCTTGCCCTGGGCCTGCAATTCCTTGACCTTCTCGGCCTTCTGGCCGGGCAGCACATCGGCCAGCACGATGTCGATGCCGAGTTCGCCCGCGATCCGCGCCGCCGTTCCGGCATTGTCGCCGGTCAGCATCGCCACCTGCACACCGCGTTCGCGCAGCTTGGCCACCGTCTCCTTAGCGGTGGGCCGCAGCGCGTCGGCGATTGCGATCAGGCCAAGAATCCGGCCGCCTTCGGCCACATGCACCACCGTCCGCCCCGCGCCCTTCAGCGTGTCGGCGCGGTCGGCCAGCGCGCCGAGCGATACGTTTTCTTCGTCCATCAGCCGACGGTTGCCGACCAGCACCGGCTGGCCCGCGACCTCAGCCTTGGCACCGCGACCGTCGAGCGTCTCGAACGCGGACATCGCGCCAAGGGCCAGGCTGGCGGCGCGTTCGACGATGGCAACGGCGAGCGGATGGTCCGATCCCTTGTCCACCGCCGCCGCCGCAGCCAGAACCTCGTCCTCGCTGCGGCCTTCGGCGGCCACCACTTCGACCACCTTGGGCTGGCCCATGGTCAGGGTGCCGGTCTTGTCGAAGATGATGACATCAAGCTTGGTCGCGTCCTCCAGCGCGCTGGCGTTCTTGAAGAGGATGCCGTTCATCGCGCCAAGGCCGGTGCCGACCATCACCGCCATCGGCGTTGCCAGCCCCAGCGCATCGGGGCAGGCGATGACGAAGACGGTGATCGCCAGCGTCAGCGCGAACAGGAGGTCAGCCCCGATCCAGCCATACCAGACCGCGAAGGTGCCCACGCCGATGACCATGGCGACCAGCACCAGCCACTGCGACGCCCGGTCCGCCAGCAACTGCGCCGGCGCCTTGGAATTCTGCGCCTCCTGCACCAGCTTGACGATCTGGGCCAGGGCCGTGTCGGCGCCGACCTTGGTCGCGGTGTAGCGGAAGGTGCCCGACTTGTTGATCGTGGCGCCGATCACCATGCTGCCGACGCCCTTCTGCACCGGCATCGATTCGCCGGTCAGCATGGATTCGTCGACCAGCGAGGTTCCTTCGGTCACCTCGCCATCGACGGGGATCTTGTTGCCGGGCCGGATCAGGACGGTCTCGCCTTGCAGGACCTCGGCGGTCGGCACCTCGACCTCGCGGCCGTCGCGGATCACCGTGGCCATCGGCGGCGCCAGGTCGAGAAGCGCGCGGATCGCCTCGGAAGCGCCGGCGCGTGCCCGCATCTCGAGCCAGTGGCCCAGAAGGATGAACACCAGAAGGACGGCGACCGCCTCATAGAACTGCACGCCGGGGAAGAAGAAGGTCGAGCCGACGCTGAAGACGTAACCGGTGCCGACCGACAGGACGACCAGCACGGCCATGTTCAGGATGCCGTTCC
>PNJK01000117.1 GCA_013821825.1 Rhodobacter sp. | reverse complement strand
AATGCAAAAGGTGTTCTGGATGGAAACGGAGCGCGCCCTCGGTGAGGAAGTTCGGGCAGAAGTCGTGGCTTTCAACCTTGCGCCGGAACTGACCGAGGCCGTAGCGCGCGACCAGTTGCTGAGCGCCGATCGCCACATGAAGCTCTCCGAGGTGCCCGCGCTGGAAGCCATCGTCGATCGCCTGCACGACGCCCTGAAACCCGAGGATCTCGACCGCGTCCGGTCCGGCGATCTGGCCCCGCTCAACGAGCAGGTCCGAGATCCAGCGCTCAGGGCTGCCGTGGCGCATGAACTGAAAAATGAGGGCGATCTAGGTCAATCGGGTGAGGTCGGACCCTGGGCGGACCTGGCACGGGCGCAGCATCGCGCCGCCGAACTGGGGCAGCGCGAGCGCGCCGTCGAACGCGACACCGGCCACGAACTCTGAGGACAGACCCATGCTCTCGAACCTCGACACCGCATGGCGGTATCCGCTGGCGCTGGTCCTTGGCCTGCTGACCGGTCTCTACATCGGAGGCATGCTGGCGACGATTTACGTGATCACCGCTTTCCGGGAGAGCCTCGATACCCTGAGCCCAATGGGCCCCTGGTTCCTGCGTTATGCCTGGGCCGACCTCGCTGCGCGGCCTTCGGTCTTGCAAGGCGCACTGATCATCACCGGTGCCGTTACCGTTGCCCTGACGCTCGTCGGTCTTGCCGGGGTGCATAGAGGGCGGCTGAACCAGTATGACGACGCGCATTTCCAATCGCGCAGCGAGTTGAAGCGCAATTGCATGGTCGGGACGCTCGATCAGAACGGCTTCATCTTCGGCAAGCTCGGCCTCCCGAAATCCGACGCGCCCTTTGTGATGGCCCCACCCGACCGGTTCCCCCATGCGATGATGATCGCGCCGACCGGCCGGGGGAAGGGCGTCGGCTTCGTCATCCCGAACCTCCTGCATTTCTCGGGCTCGGCGATCATCCTCGACGTGAAGGGCGAGAACTTCGCCAAGACGTCGATCCACCGCAAGCACGGCCTGAAAAACGGCATCTGGTACTTCTCGCCTTTCGACGAGGATCGAGGATCGCACCGCTTCAACCCCCTCGCCCGGATCGCCGCCCTGCCCTCGGCCGAGCGTCAATACACTGCGCTGAACTCGATGGCCGACCTTTTCCTCATCCCGGAGGGCGAAAGCGCGCAGAGCTTCTTCAATGCGGGCAAGCGGCTCTTCATCGTCTCATGCCTCTATGCCATCGAACAGCGCCGCCCGACCCTGGGCTTTGCCGGCGAGATCATGGCTGGGGGCGGCGACAAGAAGAAGAGCTACACCGCCATCGCGGAGACCACGAACATCCCGATCGTCTCCCGCACCTTCCTCGAGATGGCCGACGTCCCGGAAAAGACCCTCGGGGCCTATGTGTCCGTCATCCAAGGCTCCGGTCTCGAGCTTTGGAACGACCCCGCGGTCGACCGCGTGACTTCGGCCAGCGACTTCGACTTTTCGACCTTCCGCCGCGATCCCCAAAGTCTCTACATCGTCGTCCAGCCCGAGCACCTCAAAACTCTGGCCCCCCTCGTCCGTCTCCTTTTCGCGGATGCCATCGCCTCCCTCCAGCGCCGCGAACCCGGGCCGGACGAACCCCATGCGGTCATGTTCCTGATGGACGAATTTGACCAGCTAGGCCGCCAGCCCCTTGTCCTCTCTTCCATCAAGACGATCCGCAGTTTCGGGGGGCGGTTCTTCATCATCTCCCAGACCATTCCCGGGCTTGATGACATCTATGGCGAGACCGGGCGGCGTTCCCTACAGGGTGGCGCAGGTGTGCAGATCTACATGACGCCGCAGGACGACCGGACCGCTGAGGTGCTGTCGAACGCCTTGGGGCGCTCCACCATCACTGCGGTGACCGAAAGCCAGTCTCGGGTTCGGGCCTTGGAGGACAGTGCCAATGTCAGCCGACGATCGGAAGAGCGGCCGTTGATTTCGGCAAACGAGGTGCTGCGGTTTCCTCTGGATGAGGTTCTGGTGCTGCCCGAGGGACAATATCCGATCCGGGCACGGCACATCAGGTACTACGAGGATCGGCATTTCGGGCCGATTGATCGGGCGCGGAAGGGGAATGCGTTGCCCAAGACACGTGGAAACGGAGCGCTTGGCGGGCAAGGGGCCGTCGGAAAGCTGTCGGGGTTGGCCGCGTCCGTTGAACGTGCCGATGCCGAGGCCTTCGGCGAGGCGGCGCGGGGGTTTCAGGCGATTGCGGAGAGCGCCAAGGGCAAACGCAAACTGCCCGCTCGAGTCTGACGGACGCTTGATCACTAAGTGTCACTGCTCGCTGCAAAGGGCAGTTGTCGGCCGAGGGTGTGTCAAAACTCGCGGCTGTGCTGCCCTGATGCGGTGTCGGGGAGGGCGTTCATGGCGGGTTTCATCGAGGGCGTTGACCGCGGTCAGACGGTGCTTTTCCCGGATCGGTTGGAGGATTGGATCGGGGAGGACAACCTGGTCCGCGTGGTCGATCTCTTCGTCGACGAGCTCGATCTGCCCGGCCTCGGCTTTGTGCGTTCTGCCGCTGCACGGACAGGGCGGCCCTGATATCACCCTGCGGTGCTGCTGAATCTGTTCATCTACGGCTATCTGAACCGGGTTCCGTCCACCTGCAGACTGGAGTGCGAGGCGGGGCGCAATGTCGAGGCGATGTGGCTGACGGGCCGCCTCGTCCCCGACCACAAGACCATCGCCAATTTTCGATATTTTCGCCATGACAATGGCCCGGCCATCCGCCGGACCTGCGCGCAGTTTGTGGAACTCTGCCGCCGGATCGGCACGCTGAAGGGCGGCACCTGCTTCATGGAGTCGGCGCAGAACCAGCGATGGCGCACACCGGACCAATGACCGCTCGCAGCCAACCCAAGCCGCGTGTTTTGACACACCCTCGGCCCAAAGCAGCCGTTCGAGACTGAGGCGGTCAACGGCAGCATGGTGAGGGCCTTCTGGGCATGTGGCTTCAGGCAGCCACAATGCAGGATGGGACGGACCTGCCGTCGAACCTTCTCCACGCTCGACTAAGTCGATCAGGTTTCCCGGAAAGCCATCCGGAAATAGTCGGTGAAGGGCTTCATAAGATAGGACAACGGCGTCCGGTCAACGGTGCGAATGAAGGCTTCCACGGGCATTCCCGGCACGATTTCCGCCCCGACGCGCTGCTGCACATCCTTGGCGTCGATGGCGATCTCGATGCGATAATAGGTTGCGCCGTTGCGCTCGTCCGCCAGGGTATCGGCCGACACCAGCGTTACCCGGCCGTAAAGGTCCGGTGTGGTCCGGGATGGCAGGGCCGAGAACACCAGGCGCACCTCCTGGCCCGGATGGACCTCGTCGATTTGCGTGACCGGTACGCGCGCAGCCACCAACAGCGGGCGATCCCGCGGCACGACGTACATCAAGGCGTCCGCCGGCCGGATGACGGACTGCGGCGTCGTGACCTTCAGGCCGAGCACGATCCCCGAGGCCGGTGCACGGACGTCCAGGCGGGCAATCCGTTCCGCCAGCGCTGTCTTGCGCTCCAGGAGTTCAAGCTGGCGCGCTGCGACATCGCGCAATTCCGTTTCGGCCTTCTCGCGCTGCTGCGAGGTCAGCGCCGTGATCTCGATCTCGATTTCCGAAATGCGCGTGGAGGCCTGCGCGCGCGTCGAGGTCATTTCCCCCAACTGCCCCTTCAGCTGCGCGAGTTCGCGCTCCAGCGCCGAGACGCGGGCGGATTGCGTCAGACCCTTCTCCAACAGGTCCTGCAGTACAAGGACCTCGGCCCCCAAGAGGTCGATCTGGGCTTCGATGGCCGCCGCCTGTGCGGAAAGACCCTCCATCTGGCTCTCGATCTGCTCGATCTGCTTCAGGCGCTGGTCGCGGGATTGTGCCAGGGTTTCAGCCTGTTTCGTGAAGAGGCTGGCCTGGCCTTCCAGAATCTCGGCGACATCGGGCCGGGACGCGGCGGCAGCCTTGAGATCCTGCGGAAACGCAAGGGTGCCTGCTTCCCGGCTTTGCGCTTCCAGCCTGGCGCGGCGCGCGCCAAGTTCGACAAGCTGGTTTTCTACGATCGCGAGTTCGGAGCGCAGGGCGCTGCCATCGAGCCGCAGCAGCACCTCACCCGATTTGACCACAGATCCCTCCGTTACGAGGATGTCTTGCACGACACCCCCATCCGGATGCTGGACCACCTGCCGGTTCTGCGACACTTCGATTTGGCCCGGGGCGATGACCGCCCCCGCGAGCGTGGTCAGAACCGACCACGTGCCAAGACCGCCGATCAGCACTACGAGGGTTAGAAAGCCCCAGACCAACGGGCGCGCGGCCGACCATTTTCCGGTGGGCACGCTCATGGTGCGGCCGCGGGAGCAACCGGCTTCAGGATATCGGTGTGGTTCTTGACCTGATCGCGGAGCACCCGGTCCCGAGGACCGAAGGCCTTGCGCAGGCCGTCTTCCAGAACCAGAAGCAGATCGCATTCCTGAATGGCCGCCGGGCGGTGCGCCATGATCAGAACCGACTTGCCTTCGGCCTTCATGGTGCGGATTGCCATGTTCAGGGCCATGGACCCCGAACTGTCGAGGTTCGAGTTGGGCTCATCCAGGATCAGAAGCACCGGATCGCCATAGAGCGCGCGTGCCAGTCCGATCCGTTGCATCTGACCGCCGGACAATCGTCCACCCGCAGCCGAGACGCGCGTGTCATAGCCCTGCGGCAGCCGGACGATCATCTCGTGCGCATCAGCCTTCCGCGCCGCTTCGACAATGCGGGCGCTTTCCGGCTGACGGTCGAGCCGGGCGATGTTGTCTGCAATCGTGCCGTCGAAGAGGCTGATCCGTTGTGGGAGATAGCCGATCAGCCGGCCAAGCCGATCCGCGTCGTACTGGTCAAGGGATGCTCCATCGAGCCGTATCTTGCCCGCGATCGGACGCCAGACCCCGGTCAGCGCCTTTGCCAGGGTCGACTTGCCGGCCCCCGACACACCGATGACGCCCAGAGCCTGACCAGGTTCAAGACGGAAGCTGACCCCCTTCAGCAGGGCCACCTTTTCGCTCGGCGGGCCGACGCTGAGCGAGTCGACATCCAGCAGGGCCTTGGGTCGCGGCAGCTCGGTCCGCGCCTGCTTTTCCGGAACGCGCGACAGCAGGTCCGACAACCGCCGCCAGGCTTCCGAGGCGCGCTGCGGCACGGCCCATTGCCCGACGATCATTTCGATCGGTGACAGCGCCCGTCCCATCAGGATGGACCCGGCAATCATCGCCCTCGAACTCAATTCGCCCTGCAAGACCAGCCAGGCCCCGAGGCCCAACATGGCCGATTGCAGGAAAAGCCGGAATGTCTTGGTCAAGGACCCGAAGCCCCCCGCCACGCCTGCGGCTGCGATGCCCTTGGCCAGAGACTGCTGCCGGGCTTTCTGCCAGCGATCGAAGCCCGACTCGGTCATCCCAAGCGCCTGCAGCGTCTCGGCCTCGACCTTCAACTGGTCGGCCATCCGTTCGGACAGGATCGAGGCCGTGCCCGCCTCCTTCTGCGGTTGCCTGGACAGCACCTGGTTCAGGATCGTGACCCCGACCAGTACAAGCCCCCCCGCGACGGAGAGCCAGCCCATCATCGGGTGAAAGACGAAGATCACGGCCAGAAAGAACGGCGTCCAGGGCAGGTCCATCAGCGCAAGCAGGACCGGCGAGGCAAGAAAGGTGCGGATCGCCTCCAGGTCGCGCTGCGCGCTGATGGCCTGGGGATCGTTCGGCGCAACGACGGAGCGTTGCATGGCGGCGGCAAAAACGCGCCGGTCCAGCAGGTCCTGAAAGCGCGCCCCGACTATGGCCATGACTCTGCCGCGCACATGGTCGAGAATGCCCATGACGAGGAACAGGAACACCACCAGCGCCGAAAGCGCGACCAGCGTCGCTTCCGACCGGCTGCCCAGCACCCGGTCGTAGACCTGCAACATGTAAAGCGGCCCGGTCAGCATCAGCAGGTTGACGACGATGCTGAAGATGACTGTCGCAAGAACCAGGTCACTGGATTCGCGCCGCGCCGCCTTCAGTTCGTGCCTGCCCAGGTCAATTCGGCCATTGTCCAATCAAAGTCACCACTTTACGCAAACAGGAAGTCATCGGCCGTCAGGTTTATCGGCGCAGCCCCGTTCAGCACAAGCGTGTTGGCTCCAATCACCAGAGTGACGCTGTTGGTGCCATTCCCGGTGATGGCGAAATCTCCGATGTCATCCGCCGCAAGTGGTGCGAACCACAATCGGTCGATCCCGTCCTCGTAATCCATGATCACGTCGTTCTCGAACAAGAGATCGGCGAAGTTGAATGTATCCGCCCCCTGCTCGCCCCAGAGCAGGTCGTTCCCGGTCCCCGAGATGATGAAATCGTCTCCCGTGCCGCCAAAGATCGTGTCGTTGAAGCTGCCGCCCTCGATCGTGTCACCACCAGCGCCACCGAAGAGCGAGTCCGAGTTGTGATCACCCCGGATGTCATCCGCCCCGTCGCCACCATAGATCGTGTCCCAGCCCGACCCGCCCCGGATCTGGTCGTAGCCGTCATAGCCATAGATGAGGTCAGCGCCTTCGCGACCGATCAGCCAGTTCGATAGATCATCGCCATGGAGGGTATCGTTGAATGCCGTGCCCTCCAGCCACTCGATGCTTTGCAGCACGTCGCCGACCTCGATTCCGCCGACGATGCCGACCTGGGCCGTTGTCACCCGCAGATCGACCGACACCCCTTGCGTCGCCTCGTCATAGTACGAGGTCTTGTCCATCCCTGCCCCGCCAAGAATCCGGTCCGCGCCGGGGCCACCGATCAGATAGTCATCGCCTGCCCCGCCATCCAGCGTGTCATCGCCCAGCCGCCCGA
>PNJK01000116.1 GCA_013821825.1 Rhodobacter sp. | reverse complement strand
TTCCGCAGCGCCGCTGTCGGGTGCGTTGACCGACAGGATCAGCCGGTCTTCGTCCAGCGACAGCTTTACCGCACGAGAGCGTTCCGACGAGACAGTTGCCACGCGGTCAACCGCCTTGGCGAATTCCGAGGCGTCCACCTCCAGCCGGCGGGTGTTGCCGGTGGGGATGACGCGGGTGTAGTCGGGAAACGTGCCGTCGATGACCTTTGAAGTCAGCGTGATTGCCGGGGTGGCAAAGCGAACTTTCGTTTCGGAAACCGACACGGCGATACTCGCGTCATCGTCGTCCAGAAGCTTGCGAAGTTCGCCCACAGTCTTGCGGGGCACGATGACGCCCGGCATTCCGTCGGCCCCTTCGGGCAGCGGCGCGTCGATGCGAGCCAGACGGTGGCCATCGGTCGCTACACAGCGCAGGACCTTGCCGTTTTCGCCGGTCGCCACATGCATGTAGACACCGTTCAGGTAATAGCGTGTTTCCTCAGTCGAAATCGCGAACTTGGCCTTGTCGAACAGGCGGCGCAGCTGGGCCGCCTTGGCAGAGAAGTTCGACGAATATTCGCTGCTTGCCATCACCGGGAAGTCTTCCTTCGGCAGCGTGGCAAGGCTGAAGGTCGACCGGCCCGCTGCAATGGTCAGACGACCGGCAGCGGCGTCTTCGGTCAGACTTACCAGCGCACCGTCGGGCAGCTTGCGGGTGATTTCGTGCAGCATCACGGCAGAGACCGTCGTCGCACCGGCACGTTCCACCATGGCGGGTGCGCGGTCCACAACCTCAATATCCAGATCGGTGGCGCGGAAGCTGACTTGCGAGTCTTCCGCCTCGATCAGCACATTGGCAAGGATCGGGATGGTGTTGCGGCGTTCGACCACGGATTGTGCCTGCGCCAGCGCCTTGAGCAAAACCGCGCGTTCGATGCTGAGCTTCATCTGACTTCCCTCTGCCGACCCCTTGAAGGGACGCCGAATTAACCCGGTTTTCGCCGGTTCACAAGTGCTTCCGAGACTTTGCGGGCGATTGCAGGGGCCGTCAAGAGCGGCCCGCCGTCATCCCTGCAGCAGGCGGCGCAGAAGCTGAAGATCGTCGGAAAGTTGGCTGTCGGTCGACATCAGTTCCTCGATCTTGCGAACACCGTGCATGATCGTGGTGTGGTCGCGCCCGCCAAAGCGGCGACCGATTTCCGGCAGGCTGCGCGGGGTCAGCTGCTTGGCCAGATACATCGCCACCTGACGCGGCCGGGCGATGTTGCGCAGGCGCTTGGGACCGATCATGTCGGAGAGACGGATGTTGTAATGTTCCGCGACCTTGCGCTGGATTTCCTCGATCGACAGCTTGCGGTCAGAAGAGCGCAGGATGTCGGCAAGGCAATCCTGGGCGAGGTCAAGGGTGATTTCGCGGCCCACCAGCGACGCAAAGGCGAAAAGCCGGGTCAGCGCGCCTTCCAGAATGCGCACGTTCGAAGTGATGCGATGGGCAAGGAACTCCAGCACGCCATCGGCCAGCACCAGACCGCGATATTGCGACCGGTAATATTCAACCTTTTGCTGCAGGATCCCGAGGCGAAGTTCGTAATCCGTCGGGTGCAGGTCGACGACAAGGCCACATTGCAGGCGCGACTTGATACGTTCCTCAAGATCCTTGATCTCGCCCGGGGCGCGGTCTGCGGAAATGACGATCTGCTTGTTCTGGTCGACCAGAGCGTTGAACGTGTGGAAGAATTCTTCCTGCGTCGAATCCTTGCCGGCGATGAACTGGACGTCATCGACCATCAGCACGTCGACCGACCGGAAAAGCTCCTTGAAGTCCATCACCTGGCGTTCGCGCAGGGCCTGGACGAAGCGGTACATGAATTGTTCGGCAGACAGGTAAAGGACACGCAGTTCCGGGTGGCGGGTGTGCAGTTCATGCGCGATTGCGTGCATGAGGTGCGTCTTGCCAAGGCCGACACCGCCATAAAGGAACAGCGGGTTGAACGTGACCGGTCCGCCTTCGGCAACGCGGCGGGCGGCGGCATGGGCCAGCTCGTTCGGCTTGCCGACGATGAAGCTGTCAAAGGTGAAACGGGCATCCAGCGGCGCGCCGGGCAGCTCCTCGTCTGGAACGGCGCGGGCGCGTGCCGGCTTTGGGGCAACCCGCTTTACGGCAGGTACGGCGGTTTGCGACGCGGCCCCTACCGCAAACTCGACCCGGTCGACCGGCGAGCCGGCACTGGCCAGCTGCGCGCGGATATGGTCGGCATAGTTGCGCTGGACCCAGTCGCCGAAGAAAATGGTTGGAACTTCGAAACGGGCAACGCCGTCATTGAAAGCGGACAACTTGAGCGGTTCGATCCAGGTGACGTAATTGTTCTTGCCTACACGCTTGATCAGCTCTTCCCGGACCTGACCCCAAGTTTCGTTCGTCATTCTCTTTGACCTGCCAATATCCCTGCACCAGCGGACCGACCGCTGGCGATGCACTACTTATCAACCGAACGAGCCACCTCGACCGAACCCTACCCCTACCCCTCGGGCGTGAAGGCATCGCAAAAACCCGGTTCGATCAGGGGACAGGATACGTCGACCAAGCAACCGCTACCGCGGCAAGCATGCCAACGTGACAGGAGGAGCTTGAATGCTGCCTCCAAATCATTGCTCGCAAACAGGAAACTCAGATCACGCAGAAAATCGTCGTGCGGCCTGTGCAGCAGTTCCCTCTTTGCGACCAGGTCTTGTCCCCCAAGACGAAGTGAATCGCAGGCACACGCTAGCAAGGGGCAGACCCTGTCCGCAACCGAACATCTTGCTTGACAGAGATTCCCTGAAATCGAATCCGGAGGCCTGTGCAAATCGGCAACGGAGTCCTGAGCTTTCATTCCCGGAAGCCACGGAAATGCCAAAGGGCGCAACTCTTGCGGGTGCGCCCTTTCGTGGTCTCAGGGAATCGGTCAGGCCTCAGGCCTTGACGACGGCCTTCACGCGCGAGGCCAGGCGCGAGATCTTCCGCGAAACGGTGTTCTTGTGCAACACGCCCTTGGACACGCCACGGGCCAGTTCCGGCTGAGCGGCTTTCAGCGCAGCGGCAGCCACTTCGGCATCGCCCGAAGCAATCGCTTCTTCGACCTTGCGCAGGAAGGTGCGGATGCGCGAGCGGCGGGCTTTGTTAACGGCATAGCGGGCTTCGGACTGTCGGGCGCGCTTCTTGGACTGGGCGGTATTGGCCATGGGCTTCCTATGGGTCTTTCGGTTTCAAACAGTTTGCACGAAAGACCAAAGGCCCCGACCGGAGGACGGGAATGATTCTTGCCTAAGCGGGCCCACGCGCATGTGGGCCGGGACTATAGAGCAGAGTTGTCGGAAAGGAAAGGGGTTACCTGTCGCGGAACTATCGGTCGCGGAACTGGGGTTGCCGCTTTTCAAGGAAAGCAGCCATGCCTTCCTTTTGGTCCTCGGTAGCGAAAAGCGCGTGGAACATCCGCCGTTCGAACAAAAGCCCCTCGGCCAGACTGGTTTCCTGCGCGCGATTCACGCATTCCTTGACCACCATCGCCGTGACCATAGATTTCTCGACGATCTTCTGTGCGGCCTTCAGCGCCTCTTCAATCAGGACCTTCGCGGGCACGACACGGCTGACCAGGCCACAGCGTTCGGCCTCGGCCGCGTCCATGAAGCGCCCGGTCAGGTGCATGTCCATCGACTTTGACTTGCCCACGGCGCGGGTCAGGCGCTGGGTGCCGCCAAGGCCGGCGACGACGCCAAGGTTGATCTCTGGCTGGCCGAATTTGGCGGTGTCGGCGGCAATGATGAAATCGCACATCATGGCCAGTTCGCAACCTCCACCAAGGCAATAGCCGGAAACGGCGGCGATGATCGGTTTGCGGGCCTTGGAGATGATGGCGACCTCGCGGGCGAAGAGGTCGTCGAAGAAGACGTCGATAAAGGTCTTGTCGGCCATTTCGCGCACGTCCGCCCCGGCGGCGAAGGCTTTTTCCGACCCGGTCAGAACGATGCAGCGGACCTTGTCGTTCGCCTCGGCCGCCGTCACTGCGGCCGCGAGTTCCCGCATCAGCGTCGAATTCAGGGCATTCATGGCATCGGTGCGATTCAGTCGGATCAGAGTGACATAGTCTTCGATCTCGACGATCAGCGTCTCATAGGCCATTGCAGGCTCCCGCTGTGGCTGGTCGCGCAGAGTCCTAGCACCAAATGCCGGGATGGCAAGTCACCTCTGGCAGGACGGGCACCAGAATGAGGAGCGACCGGACTGCACTGTGCGGGTGACGGTGCCGGCGCAGCCGGGGGTCTCGCAGGGGTCGCCCTCACGATCATAGACTTGGAAATGCTTGGAAAAATAGCCAAGTTCACCATTCGCCTGGCGGAAATCGCGCAAGGATGAGCCACCGGCCTCGATCGCCTCGGCCAGAACCTCGCGGATCAGGGGGACAAGGGCATGGACTGCCTTGGGCCCCAGGTCTCCGGCAAGGGTGAGCGGGCTGATCCGGGCGCGGTAGAGCGTTTCGCAGACGTAGATGTTGCCAAGGCCCGCGACGATGCGCTGGTCCAGAAGGGCGGATTTGATCGGGGTGCGGCGACCGGCCAGCCGGGCTGCAAGGTAAGGTTCATTGAAATCGTTGCCGAAAGGTTCGGGCCCAAGCGCGGCCAGCAACGGATGCAGCGCTGCGCCTTCGGTTGGCATCAGGTCCATAGCGCCAAAGCGACGTGCGTCGTTGAAGGTGATGCGCGCGCCGCCTTCCATGTGCAGCACGACATGGTCGTGCTTTTGCGGCGCGGGGTGGTCGTGGTGAAACTGGCCCAGCATCGCACCCGAAATCAGCATCCGCCCGGACATTCCCAGATGGACCAGCAACGTCTCGCCACTGTCGAGATCGGCCAGCAGATACTTCGACCGCCGCCGAAGTGCCGTCACCCTGCGTCCGGTCAGCCGGTCGGCCATCCGTTCAGGCAAGGGCCAGCGCAGGTCGGGCCGGTTCACCTCGGCGCGGGCAATGACCGCGCCTTCCAGCACTGGCAAAAGGCCACGTCGGACGGTTTCGACCTCGGGCAGTTCGGGCATGGCCCCTCATGGACAGTTCGGCGCATTGCGGGCGCGGGTTGGCGGACTATAAGGAGGGGTTAGTGACCAAGATCGCAAGCCCTCAAGGATCGCCAGAACGATGAGCGACGAAAAGACGACCCACTTCGGCTTTCAGGACGTGCCCGAGGCCGAAAAGGCGGGGATGGTCCATGGCGTCTTTTCGCGGGTGGCCAGCAAGTACGACGTGATGAACGACCTGATGTCGATGGGCATCCACCGCGTCTGGAAGGATGCGATGATGGATTGGCTGGCGCCTCGGTCGGGTCAACGCCTTCTGGATGTGGCAGGCGGCACCGGCGACGTGGCGTTCCGGTTCCTGAAACGCGCGCCGGGGGCAAGTGCCGTGGTCTGCGACCTGACGGAACCCATGCTGATCGAAGGCCGCAAGCGCGCCGAAGCGGAAAAGATGGCCGACCGCCTGGACTGGGTGGTGGGCGATGCGATGGCGCTGCCGTTCCCGGACGCAAGCTTCGACACCTACACGATCTCTTTCGGGATCAGGAACGTGACGCGGATCGCCGATGCGCTGGCCGAGGCTTACCGCGTGCTCAGGCCCGGTGGCCGGTTGATGGTGCTGGAGTTCTCGCAGATCCCGAATGACCTGATGCAGAAGGTCTATGACCTTTATTCCTTCAACATCATTCCCGCGATGGGTCAGTTCGTTACGGGCGACCGCGGCAGCTATCAGTATCTGGTGGAATCGATCCGCAAGTTCCCCGATCAGGACAGCTTTGCCGCGATGATCCGGGACGCCGGGTTCGGGCAGGTGAAATACCGCAACCTGACGATGGGCGTTGCCGCCCTCCATTCCGGGTGGAAGCTTTAATTGCGGGGTCCACACAACATCATCCGGCTGATCCGGACCGGAGCAACCCTGGAACGCACCGGTGCGATGGATGTGGTGCTGGAGGCGTTTCGCGCTCCACCACGCCTGCGCTTTGCGGCGCGGATGCTTGGCTGGCCGTTCAAATGGCTGGGGCTGAAGGGTGACCCGGCTTTGCCGCCCGCCACCCGCGCGCTGACGGCGCTGGGACCGGCCTACATCAAGTTCGGCCAGGTTCTGTCCACACGTCCCGACATCGTAGGCGAGGAACTGGCGCAGCAACTTAAATACCTGCAGGACAAGCTGCCCCCCTTCCCCACCGCCAAAGCCAAGGCGATGATCGAATTCGAGCTTGAGATGCCGGTTTCATCAATCTTTTCCGAGTTTTCCGAACCGGTCGCCGCAGCGTCGATCGCGCAGGTTCACCGGGCGCGGCTGGCCGACACTGGAGAGGAAGTGGCGGTAAAGGTCCTGCGCCCGCGCATCGAGCGCGCCTTTCGCAAGGACATCGACGCCTTCTATCTGGCAGCGCGCGGCATCGAGTTTCTGGCACCGTTTTCCCGCCGGCTGCATCCTGTCGACGTGATCGCCCATTTCGAAGGCGTGGTCATGGGCGAGCTTGACTTGCGGCTTGAATCCTCGGCCGCCGCAGAGTTTGCGGCGAACACCGCGAAGGATGAGGGCTTTCAGGTCCCGAAACCGCACTGGTTCTTGTCCAGCCGCAACGTGATGACGCTTGGCTGGGCGGAAGGCATCGGGCTGAACGAAAACGCGCTGATTGATGCGGCGGGCCATGACCGCCGTGTGCTGGCGGCGCGGGTGCTGCAGCTGTTCCTGAACCACGCGCTGCGCGATGGGTTCTTTCACGCCGACATGCATCAGGGCAACCTGAAGATCGCGGCCAATGGCGACGTCATTGCCTATGATTTCGGGATCATGGGGCGGATCGACGAATACACGCGCCGCGTCTACGCCGAAATCCTGATGGGCTTCATCCGCAAGGATTACCGCCGCGTCGCAGAAGTGCATTTCGAGGCGGGATACGTCCCCCCCGACCGCGATATCGACGAATTCGCCCGCG
>PNJK01000115.1 GCA_013821825.1 Rhodobacter sp. | reverse complement strand
GTCTTGATCTGTTCGTGTTCGATCAGGCTGCCGGCCATGTTGGCGAACATCGCCTTACGGTGTTCGTGGGTCCGGTTCAGCTTGCGGTAGCCGCTTGAGTGACGCATTGGAATCTCCTATCGCGTGTTTTGCTTTGTCCGGCGAAGCCTACGAATGGTCCCGCTCACCTTGGGGTTTTATCAACCCATGCTTTCCCCGGCTGTCCGGGCATTTGGTTTGCAAGCCGGGCTGAAGCCCGGCCTACGTAGGTCGGGCTTCAGCCCGACTCCTAGAACTGGTCTTCGAAACGCTTGGCCAGGTCTTCGATGTTCTCCGGCGGCCAGTCCTCGACGTCCATGCCAAGGTGCAGACCCATACCCGACAGCACTTCCTTGATCTCGTTCAAGGACTTGCGGCCGAAGTTCGGGGTGCGCAGCATTTCGGCTTCGGTCTTCTGGATCAGATCGCCGATGTAGACGATGTTGTCGTTCTTCAGGCAGTTCGCCGAACGGACCGAAAGCTCAAGCTCATCGACCTTCTTCAGCAGCAGCGGGTTGAATTCGAGACCCGAATCCACTTCGCCCAGCTTGGCCGATTCCGGTTCGTCGAAGTTCACGAAGATCGACAGCTGGTCCTGCAGGATGCGCGCGGCATAGGCCACTGCGTCATCCGGCGTCAGGCTGCCATCGGTCTCGATCTTCATCGTCAGCTTGTCATAGTCCAGCACCTGGCCCTCACGGGTGGGCTGCACTTCGTAGCTGACCTTCTTGACCGGCGAATAGATCGCGTCGATCGGAATCAGGCCGATCGGCGCATCTTCCGGGCGGTTCTTGTCGGCTGCGACATAGCCCTTGCCGGTCGAAACCGTCAGCTCCATGAACACATCGGCGCCGTCGTCGAGGTGGCAGATCACGTGGTCCTTGTTCAGAACCTCGATCCCGTTGGATTCCGAGATGTCGCCAGCGGTCACAACGCCCGGGCCCTTGGCCGAAATCGACAGCCGCTTCGGCCCTTCGACTTCCATCTTCAGGCTGACGCCCTTCAGGTTCAGGACGATGTCGGTCACGTCTTCACGCACGCCGGCAACGCTGGAAAACTCGTGCAGGACGTTGTCGATCTGCACGCTGGTGATGGCTGCCCCTTGCAGGCTGCTCATCAGCACCCGGCGCAGCGCGTTGCCGAGGGTGAGGCCAAAGCCCCGCTCCAGCGGTTCGGCGATCACTGTCGCGGTGCGGGCGGCATCAGCCCCCGCCTTCACGACAAGCTGCGTCGGCTTGATGAGTTCCTGCCAGTTCTTATGGATCATGCTGAAGCCCCTATACTTGTCCGCTGCCGATGTCCGAAGCAGCAGGACGCCCGAGGATCGTAAACGATGAAGACCGGGCCGCGAGGGGTGACCCCCCGCAGCCCGGCAGAAATGAATGCGTCAGACGCGGCGGCGCTTTGGCGGACGGCAGCCGTTGTGTGCAAGCGGGGTCACGTCGCGGATCGAGGTGATGTTCAGCCCGGCAGCGGCCAGCGCACGCAGAGCGGATTCACGGCCCGAACCCGGACCCTGCACTTCGACCTCGACGGTCTTCATTCCGTGTTCCTGCGCCTTGCGGGCAGCGTCTTCCGCAGCCATCTGGGCCGCGTAAGGCGTGGATTTCCGCGAGCCCTTGAAGCCCATGGTGCCCGAAGACGACCAGGAAATCGCGTTGCCCTGAACGTCCGAGATCAGGATTTTGGTGTTGTTGAAGGAAGAGTTCACATGAACCACGCCAGCGGCGATGTTCTTGCGCTCTTTTTTCTTCGTGCGGGAAGCCTTGGTATCGCGTGCCATATCCGGGCCCCCTTATTTCTTCTTGCCGGCAATGGCCTTTGCGGGGCCTTTGCGGGTACGAGCGTTGGTGTGGGTGCGCTGGCCGCGGACCGGCAGGCCCTTGCGGTGGCGCAGGCCGCGGTAGCAGCCCAGGTCCATCAGACGCTTGATGTTCATGGTGACTTCACGACGCAGGTCGCCCTCGACCGTGAGGTTCGCGTCGATATATTCGCGGATCGCCAGAACTTCGCTGTCATTCAGCTGGTTCACGCGACGGGCGGGATCGATCTTCAGCGCTTCGCAGATCGTGTCTGCGGTGCGCGGGCCGATGCCGGTGATGTAGGTGAGCGCGATCGGAACCCGTTTCGCGGTCGGAATGTTGACGCCAGCAATACGTGCCAAACGTGTCGTCCTTCTAGGTTGCGGTTCCGTAGTGCCAGAACCTTTTTTCACAACTCCACTAAGGGCCTTGCCCCGAATGGTCCGAACTTCCAATAAGGAAGGCCCGCAAGGCGATTCCACCGCGAGACGCCGTGCATTAGGGGGTTTTCCCGGGGCCGTCAAGGCCGCGAGATGGGTTTTTCAGGCTTTGTCAAGAACCTTGGCGATGGCATCGGCAACGGCCTCCACGTCGGCCAGGCCGTCAACGGCGGAAAGCTGCCCCTTGGCATAGTAATAGCCGATCAGAGGCGAGGTTTTCTTGTAGTATTCCATCAGCCGGGTCTTCAGCGCGTCTTCGTTGTCATCGGCGCGCCGGCGCAGATCGTGGCTGCCGCAGACATCGCAGATGCCTGCGACTTTCACCGGATGCGTGATGTCGTGATAAACCGCGCCACAATTGCCGCAGGTGTAGCGACCGGTGATCCGGGCCACCAGCGAGGTATCGTCGACCTGCATCTCGATCACGGCATCCAGCGCCTGACCCTTTACCTGCAGAAGATCGGCCAGCGCGTCGGCCTGTGGCAGGGTCCGCGGGAAGCCGTCGAAGATGAACCCGCCGGGCGCGCCTTTTTCCAGCCTTTCCGCGATCAGGCCGATGACGATGTCGTCGGTCACCAGCTGACCGCGTTCCATCACCTCGGCCGCACGACGGCCCACCTCGGTGCCCGACGTCTTGGCCTCGCGCAGCATGTCGCCGGTTGAAAGCTGCACCATGCCGCGAGCTTCTTCCAGGCGCTTGGCCTGCGTGCCCTTACCCGCCCCGGGCGGGCCCAGTAGGATGATGTTCGCCATGCGTCAGCGCCGCGAGGGGGCCTTGGGCGCGCCAGTCTTGGCGTTCCCAGGTCGCTTGCGACCTCGCAGCTGCGACTTCTCGATCAGCGATTCATACTGGTGGGCCAAAAGGTGCGACTGGATCTGCTGGATCGTGTCCATGGTGACCGACACGATGATCAGCACCGAGGTCCCGCCGAAGTAGAATGGTATGCCAAACTGCGAAATCAGCACCTCGGGCAGCAGAGAGACGGCGGCTAGATAAGCCGACCCCAGAACAAGCACGCGGTTGACGACGTACTCCAGATACTCTTCGGTCTTCCTGCCGGGGCGGATTCCGGGGATCGAGGCATTCTGGTTCTTAAGGTTCTCGGCAACGTCATCGATCTTGAAGCTGACGTTGAAGGTGTAGAAATAGGCAAAGAACACGATCATCCCTGCCAGGAAAAGCAGATACAGCGGCTGGCCCTGGCCGAAGTTCGCGGCCAGCCAGGACAGGACCGGGTTGGTGCCCCCGCCCGAGAAGGTACTGATCGTCGTCGGCAGAAGCAGGATGCTGGAAGCAAAGATCGCCGGGATCACGCCTGCGGGGTTGACCTTGATCGGCAGATGGGACGAGCCGCCCTCGTAGACCTTCATCCCCACCTGACGGCGTGGGTAAAGGATGGTGATCTTCCGCAGGGCGCGCTCCATGAAGACGACGAAGGTGATCACGGCGATGACCATCACGATCACGCCCAGGATCACCGGGGTCGACAGGGCGCCGGACCGGCCCTGCGCGAAGAACTGCGCGATGGCGGCGGGGATCTCGGCCACGATGCCGACGAAGATGATCAGGCTGATGCCGTTGCCGATACCTCGGGCGGTGATCTGTTCGCCCAACCACATCAGGAACATCGTGCCGCCGACCAGAGTGATGACGGAGGCGGCGATGAAATAGAGACCCGGGTTTTGGGCCAGCCCGCCGCCCTGGATCGACATGGAGATGCCATAGCCCTGCAGGATCGCCAGCGCCACCGTGCCATAGCGGGTGTACTGGTTCAGCTTCTTGCGGCCCTGCTCGCCCTCTTTGCGCAACTGCTGCCAGGGGGCGTACATCGTGGCCAGAAGCTGCACGATGATCGAGGCGCTGATGTACGGCATGATGCCCAGCGCGAAGATGCCCATCCGGCTGATCGCGCCGCCGGTAAACAGGTTCAGCATGCCGCCGATGCCCTGCGTCGCCTCGGCCATGAAATCGCGCAACGCCTGGCCGTCGATCCCGGGAACCGGGATGTAGGTGCCAAGCCGATAGACGATCAGCAGGCCGATGGTGAAGAAGATGCGTTGGCGCAGGTCGGTTGCCTTGCCCAGCGAACTCCAGCTGAGGTTGGCCGCCATTTGCTCTGCAGCAGATGCCATGTCAGGTCTCTTTCAAGCCAAGCGCCGCCAGACCGTTCTCCGGTTGGCGGCGCGGGAAAACTGGAAATTGATGTAAGCGACCTGAGGGCCGCTCACAATCCCTTATTCAGCCGCAGCCGCGACCGGAGCCGTAAGAGTGACACTGCCGCCAGCCTTTTCCACGGCTTCGACCGCCGAGGCCGATGCGCCGGTGACCTTCAGCGTGATCTTGGTCTTGATCTCGCCCTTGGCCAGCACACGGATACCGTCGCGCTTGTGCGAGGTGAGGCCCGCCGCTACCAGCGCGTCTTCGGTGATCTCTTCCTTGGCGTTCAGCTTGCCCGCGGCAATGAACTTCTCGATCAGGCCAAGGTTGACGACCGCGTAGTGCAGCTTGTTCGGCTTCGAAAAGCCGCGCTTCGGCAGGCGGCGGTAAAGCGGCATCTGGCCGCCTTCGTAGCCGCCGATGGCGACGCCCGAACGGGATTTCTGACCCTTGATACCACGACCGGCGGTCTTGCCCTTGCCCGAACCGGGACCACGGGCCACACGCTTTTGCTTTTTGGCAGCGCCGGGGTTGTCGGCGAGTTCATGCAGTTTCATATCGCTTCTCCTTGCCGGAAACGCCCCCGAAGCGAAAACGGGGCGACCACGGCTTTTCTTGATTCTCATGGCCGGGAATGGCCACCGGGGGGCATTACAGGAAGGCGGGCGTGATGGCAAGGGAAAGGCTGTCCACGCGGGACAGCCTTGTCGATCACAATGATTACAACAGGTTGCGAAGTCCCGTTAAGGTGGTCTTTACCATTGGGGAGTCGGGGCAAGCCCCGACCTACGCGGGTGTCGGCCAGGTGAAGCTCGGCTGCAGGCCGGAAAAGACCGGACGGCCGTCCCTGGGGGCCGGATAACCCTTCGTCTCGTCCCAGAAAGCATGATAGGTCGCCTTGGGGAATTTGGCGTCGTCATACCCCATGACATTCGGCACCGCGACGCGGATGCGCTTTTGCTTGTCATCCAGCATCAGGACGGCACCACAATCGGTGCACTGGCAGATCTCCAGCGGGCCGCTTGGGTTCTGGGCGTTGAAGGGCGAGCGTTTGATCTTCTCCGGGTGGTCGACCTTGATGTCGCCGTAGTTGAAGAAGGCGACATGCGTGTGCTGCTGGCCGGTCACCGACTTGCAGACATTGCAGTGGCATTCGTGGTTGTCGATAGGCTCGGCTGAGGCTGTCACATGGACGTGCTTGCAGCCGCCCGCATAGTGGGTGGTCATGGTGGTCCTCCCTGACGGCGCTCCCCCGCGCCTCCCCGCGCGGGGTCGAGTCGCCTGGAACGAACCTAGCATCTCGCGTCGAAAACGCGAACCTTCCGACGCAGCGCCCAAGCTTGCCCGCCCCCGCATCTCATGCAAGGATGCGGCTGTTTGGGGGTGATATGGCAACGAATTCTGTGGACTGGCCAATATTCGTGATCTCGCTGCCTGTCGCCACCGAACGCCGGGCGATCCTTGGCAACAAGTTGGCCGCGGCGGGACTTGCCTTTCAGTTCATCGACGCGGTCGACGGCCGGAACGGACTGGCGCCCGAGTGGGAGGCCCGGATCGACCGGCCGGGCGCACATGAGCGATATGGCTATCCGATGAGCGACGGCGAATTCGCCTGCTCGCTGAGCCATCAGCTTGCCTATGTCCGGGTCCTGGAACAGGGCCTGCCAGGCGCCGTGATCCTCGAGGACGATGCCATCCTGACACCGGCCTTCGCCCAGTTCTATCGACAGGGCCATTATCGCAAGGCCGATTTCATCCAGCTGTTCTGCTTTGCCGCGCGAATCTGGCGCGGGCCGGGGCGCCGGTCGGTCGGCGTCACGCGGCTGCATGGACTTGCCGAGAATGCCTTCTCAACCGTGGCCTACAGCATATCCGCGCGCGGGGCCGCCTACCTGCACCAGGCCGGCCAGCCGGTGCGCAGCCGCTCCGACTGGCCGGCCGAGCTTTCCCGCATCGGCGGCCTTCTGGCGGTGCCTTCGGTTGTCCTGCATCCGCCGCCCACCATGGCACAGTCCTATCTGGCCGACAGCCGCGCGGGCCTTGTGCCCGACGGCTTCGACTACAGCGCGCGCTATGTGAAGGGCTGGCGAAGGCTGATCACCCCGGCCTCGTGGGCCAGCTTCGTCCGCAAGAAGCTAAGCCGCGAGATCGCGCCGGGGTTCCCGCTGCCGGACGACTGACGCGCCAGACCCAAGCAGAACGCCCGCGGGCCGACGGCTAGCGCAAAGCTGACGGGAAGAAGAAAACGACAACGCCCCCGCGTCTCCGCGAGGGCGTCTGACTTTCAGCGGGCGGTGGGCAGATTGCCCGCCCTGCGCCCGGACGCCTGCCTCAGCCGCGCTCTTCGATGATCTGCACGAGGTGGCTGATCTTGTTGACCATGCCGCGGACGGAAGGGGTGTCTTCCAACTCGCGGGTGCGGTTCATCTTGTTCAGGCCGAGGCCCTTGAGGGTCGCGGTCTGCTTGGCCGGGCGGCGGGCGGCCGAGGCCACCTGCTTGACGACGATGGTTTTCTTGGCGGTCATTTTCAGGCCTCCACGGTTTCGGCTTCGGGCTTCCGAAGGATTTCAGCGACCTTCTTGCCACGACGCGACGCCACGTTGCGGGGCGAGGTTTCGTGCTTCAGCCCGTCGATCGTGGCGCGGATCATGTTGTAGGGGTTGGTCGAG
>PNJK01000114.1 GCA_013821825.1 Rhodobacter sp. | reverse complement strand
GGCCGCGCAGCGGGTTCACCCCCACGCCGCGCCGACCGATGTTGCCGGTCAGCATGGCAAGGTTGGCGATGCCGATCACGGTGGTCGAGCCCTGCGAGTGTTCCGTCACGCCCAGACCGTAATAGATCGCCGCATTGCCCCCGGTCGCGTAAAGGCGCGCCGCGCCCCGGATTTCCTCGGCCGACACGCCGGTGAGCATCTGCACCGCCTCGGGTGCGTGGTTGGGCGCGCTGATGAACTCGGCATAGTCCTGGAATTCATCCCAGTCGCAGCGTTCACGAATGAACGTTTCGTTATAGAGCTTCTCGGTCACGATGACATGCGCGATGGCCGAGACGATGGCCACGTTGGTCCCCGGCGTCAGCGCCAGATGGTGCGCGGCCTTGTAGTGCGGTCCCTCAACCGTCTCGGTCCGGCGCGGGTCGACGACGATCAGCTTCGCGCCCTTGCGCAGGCGCTTTCTCATCCGGCTGGCAAAGACCGGGTGGCCCGCAACCGGGTTGGCGCCGATGACCATGATCACATCGGCTTCCTCGACCGAGTCGAAATCCTGCGTCCCGGCGCTGGTCCCGAAGGTCTGCCCAAGGCCATAGCCGGTGGGCGAATGGCAGACGCGCGCGCAGGTATCCGTATTGTTGTTCATGAATACCGCACGGGTCAGCTTCTGAACCAGATAGGTCTCTTCGTTCGTGCAGCGCGAGGAGGTGATGACCCCGACTGATTGCCGTCCGTATTTTGCTTGAATGCCATTCATCCGGTTGGCCGCGAACTCCATCGCCTCGGCCCAGGTCACTTCCTGCCATGGGTCGGTGATCGCCTCGCGGATCATCGGTTTCAGGATGCGATCCTGATGCGTGGCATAGCCATAGGCGAAGCGGCCCTTGACGCAGGAATGGCCCCGGTTGGCCTTGCCGTGCTTGTATGGCGTCATCCGCACCAGCTCATCGCCGCGCATCTCGGCCTTGAAGCTGCAGCCGACGCCGCAATAGGCGCAGGTGGTGATGACGGAATGCGAGGGCGTTCCGATCTCGATGATCGACTTTTCCTGCAGGGTCGCGGTCGGGCAGGCCTGTACACAGGCGCCACAACTGACGCAGTCCGAGGCAAGCGCGTTGTCGGTCCTGGCGCCGAACGAGACCCGGCTGTCAAATCCCCGGCCCTCGATGGTCAGCGCGAAGGTGCCCTGCACTTCCTCGCAAGCCCGCACGCAGCGCGAACAGACGATGCATTTCTGCGGGTCGTAGCTGAAATAGGGGTTGCTGTCGTCACGCGGGATGTAAAGCGGGTTCGCCTCGCCGCTGGTATTCCGGGCGCGGAAGTGGGTATCGACAGCCTCATAGCGCACATCGCGCAGGCCGACAGCCCCGGCCATGTCCTGCAACTCACAGTCGCCATTGGCGGAACAGGTCAGGCAGTCGAGCGGGTGGTCACTGATATATAGCTCCATCACCCCGCGCCGCAGTTGCTTCAGCCTGGCATTCTGGGTGTGGACCTTCAGTCCGGCGGCAACCGGGGTCGTGCAGGAGGCCGGGGTGCCGTTGCGGCCTTCGATTTCGACAAGGCACAGACGACAGGAGCCGAAGGCATCGACCGAGTCAGTGGCGCAAAGCTTCGGCACCTGAATGCCCGCCTCCGCCGCCGCGCGCATGATGCTGGTGCCCTCGGGCACGGTCACGTCAAAGCCGTCGATGGTCAATGTGACCATCTGTTTGCTTTTCGCGGCCGGCGTGCCGAAATCACGGTCGGGGATGATGAAGTCTTTCATTCGGCGGCCTCCTTCGAACGGGCGAAGTCGTCGGGGAAATGGGTGAGTGCGGACATCACCGGATAAGGCGTGAACCCGCCAAGCGCACAAAGCGAGCCGAGTTTCATCGTGTTGCAAAGGTCGGTCAGGATCGGGATGGCGCTGCTGTCGCCGCGCGCAAGCCGGTCGATGGTTTCGACGCCCCGCACCGCGCCGATGCGGCAGGGGGTGCATTTGCCGCAGCTTTCGATGGCGCAGAACTCCATCGCGAAGCGGGCCTGCGACAGCATGTCAGCAGTATCGTCGAAGATGGTCAGCCCGGCATGACCGATCAGGCCGTCCTTGCCGGCGAATTCTTCATAGCCGAACGGCGTGTCGAACTGTGACCGCGGATGGTAGGCTCCCAGGGGCCCGCCGACCTGTACCGCCTTGACCGGCCGACCCGAGGCCGTGCCCCCTGCGATCTCATCGACGATCTGGCCCAGCGTCAAACCGAACGCGCATTCATATAACCCACCGAAGCGTGCGTTCCCGGCGATCTGCAACGGGATCGTCCCACGCGACCGGCCAAGCCCGAAGTCCCGGTAATGCGCCGCACCCTTGGCCATGATCACCGGCACCGAGGCCAGCGAAATGACGTTGTTGACCACGGTCGGCTGCCCCATGAAACCTTGCAGCGCGGGCAGCGGCGGCTTGGCGCGGACGACACCGCGCTTGCCTTCCAGCGAGTTCAGGAGCGAGGTTTCCTCACCGCAGACATAGGCGCCGGCACCGACGCGGATCTCCATGTCGAGCTGCGGACCCAGGACCCCGGCTTCGCGCGCCAGACGCACGGCTTCGGCCATGATGCGGATCGCGACAGGGTATTCCGAACGGATGTACACGAACCCCTTGGTCGCGCCGCAGGCTAGACCGGCAATCGCCATGCCTTCGATCAGGCAGAAGGGGTCACCCTCCATCAGCATGCGGTCAGCGAAGGTGGCGCTGTCGCCTTCATCGGCGTTGCAGACGATATATTTGTGCGCCCCCGGCGCCTCGGACACGGTCTTCCACTTGATGCCGGTCGGAAAACCCGCGCCGCCCCGGCCGCGCAGGCCGCTTTCGGTCACCTCGGCCACGATCGCGGCGCGGTCCATGCCTTGCGCGCGGCGCAGGCCGGCCAGACCGCCATGCGCCTCATACTCGGCAAGCGACAATGGGTCGATCACCCCGACCCGCGCAAAGGTCAGGCGGGTCTGGCCCTTCATCCAGGGCAGCTCCTCGACCATGCCGAGCGCCTTGGGATGCACGGCAAGGTCGCCAAACAGTCCGGGGACATCGGCCACGGTCAAAGGCCCAAAGCCCAGGCGGCCCGAATCGGTGACCACTTCGACCAGCGGCTCCAGCCAGACCATGCCGCGACTGCCGTTGCGGACAACCTCGACCGCGACGCCCCGGCGGCTGGCCTCGGCGATGATCGCGGCAACCACTTCCTCGGCGCCCAATGCGACGGCAGCGGAATCGAGCGGAACGTAGAACTTCATTTCGCCACCTCTGCGACGATCCCTTCATCGCAGCGGCCGACCAGCCGCCCGTCCACCATCGCCGCCGGACCGCAGGCGCAGAGACCAAGGCAGAAGACCGGCTCCAGCGTTACGCGGCCGTCCGGAGTCGTCTCATGCCAGTCGATCCCAAGCGCCGCCTTGACCGCGCCAGCCACCCGGTCGGCGCCCATCGCCTGACAGGCTTCGGCCCGGCACAGTTTCAACACATGCCGTCCGGCGGGCGCTTCACGGAAATCGTGGTAGAAGCTGATCACGCCATGCACTTCGGCCTTGGACAGGCTCAACGCCTTGGCGATCTGTGGCACCGCCGACTGCGGCACATGGCCGAAGGCCGCCTGAACCGCATGCAGGATCGGCAGCAGGGGCCCTTCAAGACCACGATGGGCCTCAAGAATTTCGGCAATCCGGTCGGCAGTAACGGCGGAATCAAGCATGCGGGCGCACCTTTCGCTGGCGTGCGCCCGTGATACGCCGATTGATAGGGTTTTCAATACAGATATGCCGTCGTTCGATAGGCATTTACTATCAAACCGTCAACCGCGCGGCCTCGTCCATCAGGGCCTGCAGGACCGGCGTCTGCGGGTCGCGGCGGGTGGCGATCAGGCCGACGCTGTGCTCCGCCTCGGGCTGGACGATCGGGACCGAGACCAGCCGCCCGTCGGTCACGAACATGTCGGCCAGCTTTTTCGGCACCACCGACACCCAGCGCCCGGTCAGCACATGCGCCACCAGCGCGACGATGGAATTCGACTCGATCGACGGCATGGCGATGGCCCCGGCTTCGGCAAGGTGCTGGTTCACGATCCGCCGGTTTTGCATGTCAGAGGTCAGCAGGCACAGGGGTTCCAGCGCCACTTCCGCCCAAGGCACCTGCGACCGCGTGGCCAGCGCCGAACCCCGGGCGCAAAGCAGACGGTAGAATTCGGTGTAGAGCGGCACCTGCGCCACCCGTCCCAGGGGCTCGTTGTCCAGATAGGTGATCCCCGCCTCGAGATCGAGGGCTTCTATCCCGGCCAGGATCTCGACGCTGGTGCGGCTGAGGATGGAGACGCGGACATTCGGATGCCGCAGGGTGAAGGGGCCGGTCAGATCGGCCACCATGGGCAGGGCTGTCGGAATGACCCCGATCCGCAGGTTGCCCGAAAGGCCGGACCGGACCACCCGCATCTCGTCCTTCAGCGCCCGCACGTCGCCGACGATGCCCCGCGCCCGGTCCAGCACGCGCTGGCCTTCCGGTGTCAGGCCCTGAAATCGGCTGCCGCGAAACACCAGTTGCACGCCAAGCTGGTCCTCAAGTTGCCGGATCGCGCCCGACAGCGATGGCTGCGTTACTCCGCATGCCTCGGCCGCGCGGCCGAAATGGCGTTCGCGGGCCAGGGCGATGAACATTTCCAGCTTGTCGATCATGGGGCACAAGCCTGCCCCGCGCCGCCCTTGCCCGCAAGCCCCCGAAGGCTTACCTCTGGCCCATGATGCGTTTCATCCCCTTTTTGCCACGCCCCGCCTTCGTCCCGGTGATCCGCCTTGGCGGCACTATCGGCAATGGCCCGCGCGCCCTGAACGACGAGGCGCTGGCCCCCCTGATCGAGCGCGCTTTCAGCCGGGGCAAACCCGCGGCGGTGGCGCTTCAGATCAACTCGCCCGGGGGGTCGGCGGTGCAATCGTCGCTGATCGCAGCGCGCATTCGGCGGCTGGCCGATGAAAAGAAGGTGCCGGTCCACGCCTTTGTCGAGGATGTGGCGGCCTCGGGCGGCTATTGGCTGGCCTGCGCGGGCGATGACATCTGGGTCGATCAAAGCTCGATCGTCGGGTCGATCGGCGTAATCTTCGCATCGTTCGGGTTTCCCGAGCTGATGGCCCGGCAAGGGGTGGAACGGCGGGTCGTCACGGCGGGCAAATCGAAAAGCCTTGCCGACCCGTTCCTGCCACAAAAGCCCGAGGATGTGGAGCGTCTGAAAGCATTGCAAGGCCCGATCCATGAGGCCTTCATCAGCCATGTGAAAACCCGCCGGGGCGCGAAGCTGGACCAGACGGCGGACCTCTTCAACGCCGATGTCTGGGTTGGCGGCCAAGCGGTAGACCTTGGCCTTGTCGATGGCATTGACCATATGGTGCCCAAGCTGAAGGCGCTTTACGGCAAGAAGGTCAAGTTTGTCCCCTATGGCCGCAAGCGCAGCCTGTTCCAGCGGCTTGGCCTAAGCCTTGTCGACCAGACCATCGACGCGATTGATGACCGGGCGCTCTGGGCGCGCTACGGTCTTTAGATGCTGGTCAAGATCATCCTCGTCTTCCTTGGTCTCATGGTGCTTGTCGCCTTGATCGGGCGTGCGTCGTTCCCCTCGGCCCTCCCCCGCGCCTTGCGAAAAGACCGCAAACCCCCTGTTTGCGCCAGATGCGGGCGCTATCTGATCGGCGGCAAGGCGTGTGACTGCGGGGGCAAGGCAAAATGACGGCACTGGTGACCGGCGCAGGCAAGCGGCTGGGCCGCGCGATGGCGCTGTATCTGGCCGGGCGCGGGCATGATCTGGCGCTGCACTATGCCTCTTCGCGCGACGAGGCCGAGGCTGTGGCCACCGAAATCCGCGCCATGGGTCGCAAGGCGCAGACCTTTCAGGCCAATCTTCTGGTCGAGGCCGAAACCGAGGCTCTGATCCCTGCCGCCACCGAGGCGCTCGGCCCCCTGACGGTGCTGGTCAACAACGCCTCGATCTTCGAATACGACCGGATCGACACCGCCACCCGGGAAAGCTGGGACCGGCACATCGAATCGAACCTGCGCGCGCCTTACGTCCTGACCCAGGCCTTCGCCCGCCAGTGCCCCCCGGCCCTCATGGACGAGAACGCAGAGCCCTTGGCCCAAGGCCTGATCGTCAACATGATCGACCAGCGTATCCTGAAGCTGACGCCCGAGTTTTCCAGCTATACAATCGCGAAGATGGGTCTCTGGGCGCTGACCCGCACTGCGGCGCAAGGCCTCGCCCCGCATGTCCGGGTCAACGCCATCGGGCCCGGCCCCGCCTTGCAGGGCACGCGCCAGTCGGCCGACCACTTTGCCCGCCAGCGCGCCGCGACCGTGCTTGGACGCGGCGCGAACCCGTCCGACATCACTGTAGCGCTTGGGTTTTTCCTCGACAGTCCCGCTGTCACCGGGCAGTTCCTGGCCATTGATGGAGGCCAGCATCTTGCCTGGCAAACCCCCGATGTTCTGGGGGTCGAGTAACCGGCAACCCGCCGCTCGCAGCAAGTTGTCCACTTTTCACGTCTCGTTCACGTCCTTGTCACATTTCTTGTGAGTTTTCAGGGATTTGCCATGTGGCTGAAAATCTTTCCTGCAATATCAACAGCTTGATATTACGCCTAAAAAACAGGCAAATTAATGAACCGGGCCGAAAACAAGAGAAATTCCGCCTTCCCGAAATCTTCTCCGCAGAGTTATCCACATAATCCGTGGACAGCTTTCCTCTTGCCCCAAGTCGTGGTTCAGTGCAGCCCCGATCGAGAATCGACCAACTGACACAACCATGGATGACAGCGCCAACGACGCGGCCCGCTCCGGGCATGAGGTGATCCAGGATTACCTGAAGACGCTGGACGGCTCGCCCGGCGTCTACCGGATGCTGAACGCCGCGTCCGAGGTGCTTTATGTCGGCAAGGCGCGCAACCTCAAGGCGCGGGTGTCGAACTATGCCCGGCCCTCGGGGCATTCGGGGCGCATCGCCCGGATGATCCATGAAACCGTGTCGATGATGTTCCTGACCACGCGGACGGAACTTGAGGCACTGCTTCTCGAACAGAACCTGATCAAGCAGCTGAAGCCGCGCTACAACGTGCTCTTGCGCGACGACAAAAGC
>PNJK01000113.1 GCA_013821825.1 Rhodobacter sp. | reverse complement strand
CCGACCGGCCTGAAGTGGTCGTTCATGCCAAAGCAGTCGGACGGGCGGCCCAGCTATCTGGTGGTGAACGCCGACGAATCCGAACCCGGCACCTGCAAGGACCGGGAAATCATGCGCCACGATCCGCACACGCTGATCGAGGGCTGTCTGATCGCTTCCTTCGCGATGGGGGCCAACGCCTGCTACATCTATATCCGCGGCGAATACATCCGCGAGCGTGAGGCGCTGCAGGCTGCGATCGACGAATGCTATGACGCAGGGCTTCTGGGCAAGAACGCGGCGAAGTCCGGCTGGGATTTCGACTGCTACCTGCATCACGGGGCAGGGGCCTATATCTGCGGCGAGGAAACGGCGCTTCTGGAATCGCTGGAAGGCAAGAAGGGCATGCCCCGGATGAAGCCGCCCTTCCCGGCAGGGTCCGGTCTTTACGGCTGCCCGACGACGGTGAACAACGTCGAATCCATCGCCGTCGTCCCGACGATCCTGCGCCGGGGGGCGGACTGGTTCGCGAGCTTCGGGCGCCCGAACAACACCGGGACCAAGCTTTTCGCCATTTCGGGCCATGTGATGAACCCCTGTGTCGTCGAAGAGGCGATGTCGATCCCGTTGAAGGATCTGCTTGAGCGGCACTGTGGCGGCGTCCGCGGCGGCTGGAAGAACATCAAGGCGGTGATCCCGGGCGGATCTTCGGTGCCCTTGCTGACGCAAGGACAGTGCGACGATGCGATCATGGATTTCGACTGGCTGCGTGAGCAACGCTCGGGTTTGGGCACGGCAGCGGTCATCGTGATGGACCAGTCCACGGACGTGATCAAGGCGATCTGGCGGCTCTCGAAGTTCTACAAGCACGAGTCCTGCGGCCAGTGCACCCCCTGCCGCGAGGGCACCGGCTGGATGATGCGGGTGATGGACCGGCTGGTGCGGGGCGAGGCGGAAGTCGAAGAGATCGACATGCTGCTATCGGTGACCAAGCAGGTCGAGGGCCACACCATCTGCGCCCTTGGCGATGCTGCCGCCTGGCCGATCCAGGGCCTGATCCGGGCGTTCAGGGATGAGATCGAGGACCGGATCAAGGTCAAGAAGACCGGTCGCATCTCTGCGGTCGCGGCGGAGTGATGCGGATGGCGCTGGCCCTTTCCCTGACGCTTGCGCAAGGGGCCTGCGTGGCGACCGCGCCAAGCGCGCCCGCCACGTCGGAACCGGTGCGTGTCACCAATGGCGGCCAGCCGTTCCTGATGTGGCAAGGTGCTGCGGCCCGCAAGGCCGCCGATGCGCAGTGTGGCCCGCGCGGGGTTCGCTCCTCGATCTACGACCGCTTTGACCGGGCGACCGGCGCATGGGTCTATCCTGGGGGGTGCGCATGACTAATGCGGGCATCCCCGGTCACAAACCGCTGATATCTTCGGTTTGTCATGGCATATCAAAGGGGTTCGCCCCCATCTCTGCGGCAGTTTCAGCCAAGGAGACCTACATGAAACGCCTGACGCTTACCCTCGCCGCGCTTGTCGTTTCGGCGCCTGCCTTTGCACTGGTGCCGATCAACGAAGAGCCGAACATCATCAACACCCTCATGCAGGGCTTCATCGGCGACGCCATTGACGACAATTGCCCGACGATCGAGGCCCGCAAGCTTCGCGCCTTGGGAGAGCTTACCAAACTGCGCGACTATGCGCTGGCGCAGGGCTATACGGCTGACCAGATCCGCGACCTGGTGAAGTCGAAAGAGGAAAAGGCCAAGGGCAAGGCGCTGGCCGCCGAATGGCTGAAGGAACGCGGGGCCGAGCCTGGCAACGAGGCCGCTTACTGCAGGATCGGCGAAGAGGAAATCGCCAAGGAAAGCCTGATCGGCTATCTGTTGAGGTCGACGAAATGATCCAGCCGCCCGGGCATCATCTGGCCGAGTTGAACGTGGGGCGCCTGCTGGCCCCCACGGACGATCCGCGCGTGGCCGGGTTCATGGGTGCCCTGGACCGGGTGAACGGACTGGGCAAGCGGATGCCCGGGTTTGTCTGGATGATGGAAGGCTCGGGCGAACCCGGGACCGGGAATACCGAGGCGAAGCTGGACGGCGACCCGCAGTACAACTCGAACCTGACGGTCTGGGAAAACGTGGAAACGCTGGAAGCTTTCGTCTGGAACACCGTCCACCGCACCTTCTATGAGCGGCGGCACGAATGGTTCGAGGTGCTGGGCAAGATGCATTTCGTCATGTGGTGGGTGCCGGTGGGTCATCGGCCCACGCTGGACGAGGCATTGCAGCGTCTTGACCAGTTGCAGACGCAGGGCGACAGCGACCATGCCTTTGGCTGGAAATATCTGAAAGAAGCGCAGCTGTGGAAAGCCCACGGATGTGCGCAAGTGGCGGCGGAGTAGCGTGATGGCAGCAACTCAACGGCTGAGTTTGTGGGTCGCATTACCAGTGGCGTTGTTCGTTTGGGGCGTTGCCGCATTGTGGGAATGGGCAGCCAACCTATTCGTTGCCCCCGAAACTCCATTAGCCATTGAAGAAGAAGCGCCGCTGCCACCTATCGATATCGGGGCTCTGAAAGCCGAAGTCACGTCTGAGGACGAAATATACATTTGCCGAGCTGTCATCGCAGAACTTATGGGGCGCGAACTGGCCACCATCGTAGGAGTGAGGCGGGCTGATGGAAATACTGGAACGAGCTATCGCCGACCCTTGGATAACTCACTGTGGCAGAATGTTTGCAGGTTAAACGGCAATCGGGTTATTTGGGCTTCCTTGGATGAAGCTGGAATATTGGGTCGCTGGCGGGATGCATCAGAAGATGAGGTCGTAACCTTTCTTCTTGGAGTTGAAGGTGTGACCATCAATCAGAAGTTCGGAGACGGAAGTTCGATCTCCGAGAGCTTTAAGCGAGAGTAAAGCCATGACCAACCTCAAGAAAATCAGCATCGACGGGATCGAGGTCGAGGTCGATGGCGCGATGACCATCATTCAGGCGGCAGAAGTGGCCGGGGTGGAGATCCCCCGGTTCTGCTACCATGAACGCCTGACCATCGCCGGGAACTGCCGGATGTGTCTGGTTGAGGTCGTCGGTGGCCCGCCGAAGCCTGCGGCCTCCTGTGCGATGCAGGTGAGGGATTTGCGACCCGGCCCGAATGGTGAGGTTCCGCTCGTCAAGACCACCTCGCCGATGGTGAAGAAGGCCCGCGAGGGGGTGATGGAGTTCCTCCTGATCAACCACCCGCTCGACTGCCCGATCTGCGATCAGGGCGGCGAATGTGACCTGCAGGATCAGGCCATGGCTTATGGCGTCGACTTCAGCCGCTACCGCGAGCCGAAGCGGGCGTCGGAAGACCTGAACCTTGGGCCGCTGGTCGCGACAACGATGACGCGCTGCATCTCGTGCACCCGCTGCGTCCGGTTTACCACCGAGGTCGCGGGGATCACCCAGATGGGCCAGACCGGGCGCGGCGAAGACAGCGAGATCACCAGCTACCTGAACCTGACGCTGGATTCGAACCTGCAGGGCAATATCATCGACCTCTGTCCGGTGGGGGCGCTGACCTCGAAGCCTTACGCCTTCACCGCGCGGCCCTGGGAGCTGACCAAGACCGAGAGCATCGACGTGATGGATGCACTGGGTTCGAACATCCGCATCGACACCAAGGGCCGCGAAGTCATGCGCATTCTGCCGCGCAACCATGACGGGGTGAACGAGGAGTGGATTTCCGACAAGACCCGCTTCGTCTGGGACGGGTTGCGCCGCCAGCGGCTGGACACGCCTTACGTCCGTGAAAATGGCAAGCTGCGCAAAGCTACCTGGGGCGAGGCGCTGACGAAAGCCGCTGCCTCGATGAAGGGCAAGAAGGTTGCCGCTCTGGTCGGCGATCTGGCACCGGTGGAGGCTGCGTTCAGCCTGAAGGCGATGATCGAAGGCCTTGGCGGGCATGTCGAATGCCGGACCGATGGCGCGAAACTGCCTGCGGGCAACCGGTCCGCCTATGTCGGAACTGCGGCGATCGCGGACATCGACCGCGCAAAGATGATCCTGCTGGTCGGCACCAACCCGCGTGTTGAGGCGCCGGTGCTGAACGCCCGCATCCGAAAGGCCTGGTCAAACGGTGCGCGGGTCGGGCTGATCGGTGTGCCGGTCGATCTGACCTATGATTACGACCATGTCGGGACGGCACGCGCCGATCTGGCCGCGCTGATCGCACTTGACCACAGCGCCGACCGCGATCTGCCGAAAGTGCTGATCCTGGGGCAGGGTGCCATCAACGAGGCCGATGGCGAGGCGGTTCTGGCGCACGCCATGAAGCTGTGTGAGGTCACAGGGGCAAAGCTTCTGATCCTGCAAACGGCAGCCTCGCGCGTGGGTGCGATGGATGTGGGTGCGGTGACTGAGGGCGGCCTCGCCGCCGCGACTGAAGGGGCCGAGGTGATCTACAACCTTGGCGCCGATGAGGTGGAGATCGCCAAGGGTCCCTTCGTGATCTATCAGGGCAGCCACGGCGACCGGGGGGCCGCGCGCGCCGACATCATCCTGCCCGGCGCTGCCTGGACCGAGGAGAACGGCCTCTTCGTCAACACCGAAGGCCGCCCGCAACTTGCCTTCCGCGCCGGCTTCGCACCGGGCGAGGCGAAGGAAAACTGGGCCATCCTGCGCGCCCTTTCGGGAGAGCTTGGGGCGACGCTGCCCTGGGACAGTCTGGCGGGCCTGCGGTCGGCGCTGATCAAGGCTCATCCGCACCTTGGCCTCGTGGATGATGTGGCCGAGAACGCCTGGCAGGCCCTGGCGGTCAAACCGCTGGGCAAAGCCGACTTCCGCAACGCGATCAAGGACTTCTACTTGACCAACCCGGTCGCGCGGGCCTCGGCCGTGATGGCGGAATTGTCGGCCATGGCCAAGGCACGGGCCGCGCAGCCCTTGGCGGCGGAGTAGCCCGGTGCATCACCCCCTGACCCTGATCGCAACTTTGGGCACCGCGACAGCGGCGCTCGGGGCTTGCACGCAAGGGACAGAGGTGACAGACGGTCGCGGCCAGCCGGTTTATGAGGGGATATCAACGATCCTTCTCGACACGGACCTTGTCAGCTTCAACGTCGCCATGCGCGGCGCGGACGGCGAGGCGGATGTCGAGGCTTATGGCCGCTGTGCCGCAGCGCAATATGCGCTGGATCAGGGTTACGGGTTCGCGCGACAAGTGCGGACCATCGTGAAGAAGGAAGGGCAGACATGGTATGGGGATGCGGTCTACCTCATCTCGGCCAGCCTGCCCGAGGGCCTGCGCACCGTGGACGCCGAAGTGGCGGTGACGGAATGCGCAGAGCTTGGAATACCGACGGTTTGAGGATGAGGGGCTGACATGGACGGGTTCTTTGCCACGGGTTTTGGGACGGCAGTGCTGATCGCGGCACAAAGCCTTCTGATCGTGGCCTTCGTGATGATCAGCCTGCTGTTCCTCGTCTACGGCGACCGGAAGATCTGGGCTGCCGTGCAGATGCGGCGCGGCCCGAACGTGGTCGGCCCCTTCGGCCTGCTGCAATCGGTGGCCGATGCGTTGAAATATGTGGTGAAGGAAATCGTGATCCCGGCGGGTGTTGATCGTCCGGTGTTCTTCCTCGCGCCGATGCTTTCGTTCGTCCTCGCGATCCTCGCCTGGGCTGTGATCCCCTTCGATGACGGCTGGGTTCTGGCCAACATCAACGTCGCCATCCTGTTTGTCTTCGCCATCTCGTCGCTTGAGGTTTACGGCGTGATCATGGGCGGCTGGGCGTCGAACTCGAAATACGCCTTCCTCGGCTCGCTGCGCTCTGCCGCGCAGATGATCAGCTACGAGGTGTCGCTGGGTCTGATCATCATTGGCGTCATCATCTCGACCGGGGGGATGAATTTCTCCTCCATCGTGGCCGCACAGGACGGGGACTGGGGCCTGTTCAACTGGTACTGGCTGCCGCATTTCCCGATGGTGTTCCTGTTCTTCATCTCGGCCTTGGCCGAAACCAACCGCCCGCCCTTCGACCTGCCGGAAGCGGAGTCGGAATTGGTGGCCGGGTTCATGGTGGAGTATTCCTCGACCCCTTACCTTCTCTTCATGGCCGGCGAATACATCGCCATCTTCCTGATGTGCGCCCTCATCAGCCTCCTATTCTTCGGCGGCTGGCTGTCGCCGATCCCCGGCCTTGCCGATGGCTGGTGGTGGATGGTCGCCAAGATGTGGGTCTTCTTCTTCATGTTCGCCATGGTGAAGGCCATCGTGCCCCGCTACCGCTATGACCAGCTGATGCGGATCGGCTGGAAGGTCTTCCTTCCGCTGTCGCTGGGCTGGGTTGTGCTGGTGGCGTTTCTTGCGAAATTCGAAGTGCTTGGCGGCTTCTGGGCGCGCTGGACGTTGGGAGGCTGAAGATGAGCAACATCGACTGGAACCGCGCGACCCGCTACTTCCTCTTGATGGATTTCATCAAGGGCTTCGGCCTCGGCATGAAATACTTCTTCGCGCCGAAGACGACGCTGAACTACCCGCATGAGAAGGGGCCGCTCTCTCCCCGCTTCCGGGGTGAACACGCGCTGCGCCGCTATCCGAACGGCGAGGAACGCTGCATCGCCTGCAAGCTTTGCGAGGCGATCTGCCCGGCCCAAGCCATCACCATCGATGCCGAACCGCGTGAGGACGGCTCGCGCCGCACCACGCGCTATGACATCGACATGACCAAGTGCATCTACTGCGGCTTCTGCCAGGAGGCCTGCCCCGTCGATGCAATCGTCGAGGGGCCGAACTTCGAATACGCCACCGAGACCCGCGAAGAGCTTTTCTACAACAAGGACAAGCTTCTGGCGAACGGCGACCGCTGGGAGGCCGAAATCGCCCGCAACCTTGAAATCGACGCGCCGTACCGCTGATGAATGACGAATTCGCCAAGATGTTCGCCGCCATGATGGAGCAGGGCCAGAAGATGGCTCAGGCCTTCGCCCCGGCCATGGAAAACGTTGACGTCAAGGCGTTCGAGAAGATGTTCCCGGCGATGCCGAAAGAGCTTCTGGAAATGTGGTTCGGCAAGACCTTCAACCCCGAAGGCCTGGACGCCCGCACCCGGTTTCTGGTGACCATCGCGGCGCAGACCGTGCTTGGCCCCTTGGGTGAGCCGCAGCTGCGGATGACGATCAAGAACGGTCTGG
>PNJK01000112.1 GCA_013821825.1 Rhodobacter sp. | reverse complement strand
GATCAAACCCTTCGTTGATCCGCTCCAGCGGCAGGACGTGGGTGATCATCGGGTCGATCTCGATCTTGCCGTCCATGTACCAGTCGACGATCTTGGGCACATCGGTGCGGCCGCGCGCGCCCCCGAAGGCGGTGCCTTTCCAGACGCGGCCGGTGACAAGCTGGAACGGGCGGGTCTCGATCACGGCACCGGCCGGGGCGACGCCGATGATGATCGACTGACCCCAGCCGCGGTGGGTACATTCCAGCGCGTCGCGCATCACCTTGACGTTGCCGGTGCAGTCGAATGAGTAGTCCGCGCCGCCGATCTTGTCGAAGGGGGTCTTCGTGAGGTCGACGATGGTCTGGACCACCGAAGCGCCCTCAGCAAGCTGCTTGGGGTTGACGAAATGGGTCATGCCGAAGCGGCGGCCCCAGTCTTCCTTGTCGTCATTGATGTCGACGCCGATGATCATGTCGGCCCCGGCCATCTTCAGGCCCTGGATGACGTTGAGGCCGATCCCGCCCAGACCGAAGACCACGGCCTTGGCCCCGGCCTCGACATTCGCGGTGTTCAGGACCGCGCCGATGCCGGTGGTGACGCCGCAGCCGATGTAGCAGATCTTGTCGAAGGGCGCGTCCTCGCGGACCTTGGCAAGGGCGATTTCGGGCATCACAGTGTGGTTGGCGAAGGTCGAGCAGCCCATGTAATGAAAGATCGGCGTGCCATCCAGCATCGAGAAGCGGGTCGTCCCGTCAGGCATCAGGCCCTGGCCTTGCGTCGCGCGGATCGCGGTGCAGAGGTTGGTCTTGCGGGAAAGGCACGAGGGGCATTCCCGGCATTCCGGCGTGTAAAGCGGAATCACGTGGTCGCCGGGTTTCAGCGATTTCACACCGGGGCCGCATTTGATCACGACGCCCGCGCCCTCATGCCCGAGGATCGCGGGGAAAATCCCTTCGGGGTCGGCGCCCGAGAGGGTAAACTCGTCGGTGTGGCAGATGCCGGTGGCCTTGATCTCGATCAGAACCTCGCCCGCTTTCGGGTCGTCAAGGTTCACCTCCATGATCTGCAGCGGTTTTCCGGCGGCTAGGGCAACGGCGGCACGGGTGCGCATCAGGTATTCCCTCCCTTATGGTTTGGTCCAAGCTGTGCCAAAGAAAAGCTGAACGCAACGCAGGAAACAACATCCCATGAAGCCCGCCCTCAGCCTTGTCGCGATTTTGCTGCTGGCCGCCTGCGTCGAGGAACCACTTCCCGGCCCGGTCCCGGAACCGGGGGGAATCATCCCGCAGTCGACCTGCGGGGCGGATCTGGTGCAGGCCTATGTCGGCCTGCCGCTGGCCTTGCTGCCGGCGGAACCGGCCGGGGTGATCCGCAGGGTGATCAGGCCTGGTGACGCGGTCACCGAAGATTTCAGCCTGCAGCGCCAGAATGTCTATGTTGATGCGTCGGGCTTGATCGTCCGACTGACCTGTGGCTGAGAGGAGCCCTTCATGTATTTCAATGCGATCCTTGCCCTTCCGCTGGTGCTGATGGCCTGTGTCCAGCCGGTGCCGCTGCCCGTGCCCGATCCGGCCTTCGCCTGCGGGGCGGATGAGTTGCAGTATCTGGTCGGCAAGCCGGGCGTCCTGCTGGACGGCATGCGGTTCAGCCAGGATGTGCGGGTGATCCAGCCCGGCATGGCCGTGACGATGGATTTCAAGCCTGACCGGCTGAACATCTGGCTGGACGAGCGGGACGTGATCGTCCGGGTGGTCTGCGGATAAGAGAACGGCCCCGGTCGGGTGACCGGGGCCGTCTTTCCTCGCAGGGGGGTATTACTTTTGCATGCGATAGGTGGTGTGGCAGTCCTTGCAGGCGCCGCCAAGGGCGCCCATGCCTGCGCCGATGGTTTCGGCCGAGGCGACATCCATCGCGCCCGCAGCATCGTTTGCGGCCTTGGCCTTTTTCAGGAAGTCATCCCAGTTCGCCCAGATCTCGGGCTTGGCGATCGAATAGGGATCGGTTCCGCCCTGGTCCATGAAGGTGGCTTCGATCTTGCCCGTCGCCTCAATCAGAGCGGCTTTCGCACCCTCGGCGGCGGCGGCGTCGTAGGCGGTCTTGCCGCCGGCCATGTCGCCCAGAATGCCGGCGTTCTTGCCGAACACCTTCATCAGTTCCGAGCGGGCGACGGCGCTCGGATCGGTCGGGGATTCCTGGGCGAAGGCGGTACCGGCGACCAGAACGGCGCCGATGGCGAAGGCTTTGATCAATTTCATTCTTCTGGCTCCCATGCTGCTGGATGCGGTCACTATAGGCGCGACATTCGGTCGCGGAAGCCTGATCTGCCGGCGGTTGGGTCTGCTCACAAGATTGTGTCGTCAGGCGGGTGGGGGGACTCGACTTGCGGGGTCCGGGATGGCATGACGTGAACAATACAGGAACATAATCGGCGGCACCCTCGATGGCGGCACGGCGCATCCTTTCGCTCTGGTTCCCGCGGCTGGCGGCGGAACGCGTGCTGCGGCTGCGGCGGGATGTGCTGCCGGGCCCGCTGGCCGTGGTGGGCGACCTTGGCGGCGCGCAGGTCCTGACCTCGGTCTCTGCCGAGGCAGAGGCGGCGGGACTGCGCGAAGGGCAGGGGCTGCGCGATGCCGCGGCGATCTGCCCGAACCTGCTGACAGTGCCGGCCGATCCGTTGAACGAGGCACGGTTTCTGGGCAGCTTGCGGCGCTGGGCGGGCCAGTTCTCGCCCTGGGTGGCCGAAGAGGCGCCAGCGGGGCTGATGCTGGACCTGAGCGGGACGGCGCATCTTTTCGGCGGGGAAGAGGCGGTGCTGGCCAGGGTGGCCGAGGATTGCGAAGGCCTGGGGCTGACGGTGCGGGCGGGGATCGCCGACACGCCGGGGGCGGCCTGGGGGCTGGCGCGCTATGCGCGGGTGGCGGTGGCGCCGCTGCGGTCAGGCGATGCGATCGACCAGGAGGCGCGGGCCACACGGTCGCGCGCGGCCAAGCGCCGGGGTTGGGAGCGGGGCGGCGGCCTGCCGAAACCGGTCCGCGCCAAGGGGGCGGAGGTGGCGGTGATCGCCCCCCCCGGGCGGCTGGTCGAAGCACTGGCCGATCTGCCGCTGGCGGCGCTGCGGCTGGAGGAAGGGACGGTGGACCGGCTGATGCGGCTGGGCCTGCGGCGGGTGTCCGACCTGATCGTGCTGCCTCGCGCCGGTCTGGCGCGGCGTTTCGGCGCGGATACGCTGCGCCGGCTGGATCAGGCGATGGGAATGGAGCCGGAACCCCTCAGCCCGGTGCGCCCGCCGATGCATTTCGCGGTTCGGCTGACGTTTCCCGATCCGATCGGCTTGCGCGCCGATGTCGAGGCGGCGCTGGACCGGCTGCTGCCGCCGCTCTGCGCCCGGCTGAAGGCCAAGGGGCGGGGGGCGCGGCGGGTGGTCTTGCAGGCGTTCCGGGCCGATGGCGGGGTGGCCGCGGTCGAGGTCGGGCTGGCGCGGGCCGCCGACAGCCCCGACCGCATCCGCCCGCTGCTGCATCTGAAGCTGGACCAGATCGATGCGGGCTTCGGGATCGACTGCCTGCGGTTGGAGGCGCTGGCGACCGAGGCGATGACGACGCTGCAGCATCGCGGGCAGATCGAGGCGACGGCAAGTGCGATGGGGGTGACCGGGACCATTGCCGGGGCGCATGCGCTGGACGATCTGATCGGGCGGCTGGGCGCGCGACTGGGGCACGAGGCGGTCACGCGGCTGCATCCGGCGGAAAGCCATGTGCCTGCGAAGGCGGCCCAGGTCCTGATGGCGGCCTGGAGCGTGGCGCATGCCGGGCCCTGGCCCGCGCCGCCCGGACCCCGGCCGCTGGTGATGTTCCGCCCCGAGCCGGTGGAAACCCCCGATCCGCCGGATGCGCCCGATTTGGCCACCCGCCCCGATCCGCCGGCCCGGTTTCGCTGGCGGCGGCGCGCGTTTGTGCTGCGGATGGCGGCGGGGCCCGAGCGGCTGCAGCCGGAGTGGTGGCTGGAGGACCCCGAATGGCGCGGCGGCGCGCGGGATTACTGGCGCATCGAAGCGGAAGGCGGAGCGCGGCTGTGGCTCTTCTACGGGCAGGGTGGCGGCGTGACCGATCGCTGGTACTGCGAGGGCATCTTTGCCTGAAGGCGGGGCCAGGCGCGCCTTGGCAGTTGCGGACCGCGCTTCGAAATGGGAACCATCGGGAAAGGGACATCGCCGGATGAAATCCAGAACCCGCATCTCGATCCAGCAGACCCAGCGGCTGAAACTGACGATGGGGCTTGCCGCCTCGATCCGCATCCTGCGCAGCGATGCGCAGGGCTTGTCGCGCTATCTGGAGGAGCAGGCGGCGGAGAACCCGCAGCTGAAGCTGACGCGACCCGAGAGGCAGGACTGGTTGCCGCGCTGGAAATCGGCGCTGGGGGTGGGTGGCGACGCACCCGAGCAGGCGGCGGCAGGGGCCAGCCTGACCGGCTATGTCTTTGGCCTGATCGCCGAGTTGCGCCTGCCCGCGCGGGAGACGCGGATCGCCGAGGCGCTGGTCGATGCGCTGGAGCCTTCGGGCTGGCTGGGGCAGACCCCGGCGGCCATCGCCGATCGGGTCGGGGTCCGGCCGCCCGAGGTCGAGCTGATATTGCGCAGGTTGCAGGCACGGGCCGAACCGACCGGCCTTTTCGCCCGCAACCTTGCGGACTGCCTGCGTCTGCAGGCCGAGGAAGCGGGCGAGATGGATGCCATCATGGCGGCGGTGCTGGGCCGGCTGGACCTGGTCGCGCGGGGCGAGATCGACCGGCTTGCGCGCGAAGCGGGGGTTGCGCCGGATGCGGTCCGCCTGCGGATCGGGCGGCTGCGCGGCTATGACCCGAAGCCCGGCGCGGGGTTCGAGCCCTACGCCGCACCGATCCGGGAGCCGGATCTTCTGGCCGAGAAAGGCTCCTCGGGTTGGACGGTTTCGATCAACCGGTCGGCGCTGCCTTCGGTCTCGCTGGCGGACGGCAAGGGCGAGGGCCGGGCCGAGGCACGGGCGATCATCCGCATGGTCGAGGGGCGGAACGTGACGCTGCTGTCCGTCGGGCAGGAGATCCTGCTGCGGCAGGTCGCGGCGCTGGAGGCGGGGCTGGGTGCGCTGGTGCCGATGACGATGGCGGATGTGGCAAGCGCGACCGGCCTGCATGAAAGCACGATCAGCCGGGTGGTGGCAGGAACGGCGGTGGACACGCCGCGCGGCACATGGTGGCTTCGGGCGCTGTTCACGCAGGCCGCGCAAGCGGGGGGGCCGGCGGCGGGCGCATTGCGCGAGCGGATTGCGCAGATGATCGCGGCAGAGGATCCCGGCGCGCCCCTGTCGGACGCGGCGCTGGCCGACGCACTGTCGCAAGGCGGGGCGCCGCTCGCACGGCGCACCGTTGCCAAGTACCGCGGCATGCTGAACTTGCCCCCTGCCAGCAGGCGGCGGCGACGATAGGCCGACCGCGGATGTCGTTTCCGGGGCTGACAGGGCGGGACGCCTGCTCTAGCGCTGGCGGAAAGCTGGGTAAGGGTTGGACGGAGCATGGCCTATTTTCTGGGTGTCGATACCGGGGGCACCTATACCGACGCGGTGATCCTGGATGACGTGGAAAACCGCATCCTTGGCAAGGCGAAGGCCCTGACCAGCCGTCAGGACCTGGCCTTGGGCATCGGGCAGGCTGTCGATGCTGCCATCGCTGCGGCGGGGGTCGCGGTGGGCGATGTGGCGCTAGTGTCGCTTTCGACCACTCTGGCCACCAATGCTCTGGTCGAAGGGCAGGGCGCGCGGGTGGCGCTGGTCTTCATCGGCTTTGACGAGGGCGACCTTGGCCGGGGCGGTCTGGCCGAGGCGCTGAAGGGCGATCCGGTTCTGACGCTTACGGGCGGGCACAGCCATGCGGGGACCGAAGCGGCTCCGCTTGACCTGAATGCGCTGGAAAAGGGCGTCCGTGCCCTGGGCGAAGAGGTGAGCGGCTTTGCCGTCGCCGCCCGCTTTGCAACCCGCAACCCCGTGCATGAACTTGCGGCACGTGAGGTGATCCGCCGGGTGACCGGGCGACCAGTGACCTGCAGCCACGAATTGTCGGCCAACCTGAACGGTCCCAAACGGGCGCTGACGGCGGTGCTCAATGCCCGGCTGATCGGGATGATCGACCGGCTGGTCGCAGCCTGCGAGCGGCATCTGCAAGAGGTCGGGATCAACGCGCCGCTGATGGTGGTGCGCGGCGACGGCGCCCTGATCAGCGCGGCCATGGTGCGGGAACGCCCGATCGAGACGATCCTTTCCGGTCCCGCCGCCAGCATCGTCGGCGCGCGCTGGCTGACCGGGGCCTCGGATGCGCTGGTCAGCGACATCGGCGGGACCACGACGGATGTGGCGCTCTTGCGCGGTGGCTTGCCCGAGATCGACCCGCAGGGCGCGCGGGTGGGTGGCTTCCGCACCATGGTCGAGGCGGTGGCGATGCGCACCACCGGCCTGGGCGGCGACAGCGAGGTGCATCTGGTGACCGAAGGTCTGACCGGCGGCTTGCGGCTTGGGCCGAGACGGCTGATCCCGGTATCGCTTCTGGCAGTGGACCACGGGCCGATGGTCCATGCGGCCCTCGACCGCTGGCTCTCCGCCGATGCGGTGGGAGAGATGGATGGCCGGTTCGTTGTGCCGATGGGTGGCCAGCGCGGCGGCCTTTCGGCGCGGGAACTGGCGGTGCTGGACCGGATCGACCGGCCGATGACCATGGCGTCAGCGCTTACCTCACGCTTGGAGGTGGCGGCGCTGGAGCGGCTGGTGGCGCGGGGGCTGGTGATGCTGTCAGGCGTGACACCCTCGGACGCGGCGCATGTGCTGGGGCGGCTTTCGGCCTGGGACGGGACGGCTGCTGAAAAGGCGCTGCGGCTGATCGCGAAGCGGCGGACCGGGGCAGGGGAGCGGTTTGCGACCGGGCCTGAGGGCTTTGCGGAAGGCGTCGTGGACCAGCTGACGCAGCAGACCGTGGACTGCCTGCTGGAGGCGGCCTTTGGCGAGGATGCGGGCTTTGCCGGTCAGGTGCCGGAAGACCTGGCGCGGCATCCGCTGACCGGGGCTGGCCTGGCCCGGCATCGCGGCGTGGTCGAGGTGTCGTTGCGGCTGGGGGTGCCGGTGATCGGCCTCGGCGCGTCGGCCCCGTCCTGGTATGGCGCGGTGGGCGAGCGGCTGGGCTGCCGGATGATCCTGCCGGAACATGCGGGCGTGGCAAATGCCATCGGCGCGGTCGCGGGGCAGATCAGCCAGCGGGCGCAGGCGCTGGTGTCCTCGCCCGCCGAGGGGCGGTTCGTGGCGCATCTGGCGCGCGGTCTGGAGGTGTTCCCGACCTCATTGGCGGCGCTGGAGGCGGTGGAAGCTGCATTGGTGGCAGAGGCCTCGGATCGGGCGCGTCAGGCGGGAGCCGTGGACCTGCGGGTCAGCGTGGCGCGCGATGTGCGCGAGGTCGAGATCGAGGGCCGCCGCATGTTCATCGAGGCGATGGTGACGGCCACCGCATCGGGCCGGCCAAGGGTTGCGCGCTAGGGGCCGCCTCTCGCCGTCCGCGGCCGTGTGTCATTGGCACTGCGCCGAGGCCGACCGCCGGAAAGAGAGGGGGCCTGAAGGCGGAAGGGATGCGGATTGGCCCTTGACCTTGCATCCCGGCCCG
>PNJK01000111.1 GCA_013821825.1 Rhodobacter sp. | reverse complement strand
GTGGCCGCGCTCTGCGCTTAAAGCAAATGCCGCTTTCGGTCAAGGCGGGCTTCTTTGCGCTTTGTCGGTTGGTACGGTCAGGGTGTGCCTGGATCATTGGAAGATGATGTTTTTCAATATCCGGCACTGGTATTTCGAAAGGTGACATATGAACGGACCGGCTTTTCTGGCAGGAATCTTCCTGCTTTGCTCAAACGCCCTTCCGGCTGAACCCCAGCATTGTACCGCAGCGAACTGCCGGCAGAGCTTTCAGCTTGCATCGGTTTCCGACGCGAAAAGCCGCGGCATCCTGCTGGCCGCCCCTGCGCTTGCCCGTTGCGTGACGCTGGTCAAGCTCTCACCGGATCAGGGCGCACGGGCGGCCGCACAGGGATTCTGGCGCGCCATCAGCCAGTCAGGGGAGGGTCGCAAAGGCCGGGATCGGGGCCGTCAGACCATCATTTCCTTGGTGGCCGTCAACTTGACGCCCGGATAGTCCCGCACCACCCGGTCGATGTCCCATTGCAGACGGGTCAGGAACACCAGATCCCCGTCACTGTCATGCGCGATGTGGCCCTTGTTGATGCTGACCAGCTTTTCGATCTCGGCCTTGTCCCCGGATATCCACCGGGCCGAGGCGAAGTTCGACCCTTCGAACCGCACGGGCAGGGAATATTCCTGCTCGATCCGGCTGGCGAGGACCTCGAATTGCAAGGCGCCGACAACGCCGACGATATAGCCCGACCCGATCATCGGCTTGAACACCTTCGCGGCGCCTTCCTCGGCGAACTGGGTGAGCGCTTTTTCGAGGTGCTTTGCCTTCATCGGATCCATGGCCCGGACGGTCTGCAGCAGTTCCGGGGCGAAGGAGGGGATGCCGGTGAAGCGCAGGCTTTCGCCTTCGGTCAGAGCGTCACCAATCCTGAGTTGTCCGTGGTTCGGGATGCCGATGATGTCGCCCGCCCAGGCCTCTTCGGCCAGTTCGCGGTCGGCGGCAAGGAACAGGACCGGGCTGGCGATGGTCATCGGCTTTTTCGACCGGACATGGAAGAGCTTCATGCCGCGTTCGAAATGCCCCGAGGCAAGGCGGACAAAGGCCACCCGGTCGCGGTGCTTGGGGTCCATGTTGGCCTGCACCTTGAAGACAAAGCCGGTCACCGGAGTTTCTGCCGCGTCAATCTGGCGTTCTGCGGCCTTCTGCGGCTGGGGCTCCGGCCCGTATTCGCCGATCCCGTCCATCAGTTCCTTCACGCCGAAGGAATTGATCGCCGACCCGAACCAGATCGGCGTCATTGACCCGTTGAGGAACGCAGTGCGGTCGAAGGCGGGCAGCAGTTCGCGCGCCATCTCCAGCTCGTCCCGGAACTTCTTCAGCAGATCGGCGGGGACGTGTTCGGCCAGCTTCGGGTCGTCCATCCCGCTGATCCTGATTGATTCCGCCACCTTGTTGCGGTCGGCGCGGTCCATGATCTCCAGCCGGTCGTGGAGGAGGTCATAGGCGCCGACGAAGTCGCGGCCGACGCCGATCGGCCAGCTTGCCGGGGTCACGTCGATCGCCAGATTTTCCTGAATCTCGTCAATGATATCGAAGGTGTCGCGGCTTTCCCGGTCCATCTTGTTGCAGAAGGTCAGGATCGGCAGGTCGCGCAACCGGCAGACCTCGAAGAGCTTGCGCGTCTGGCTTTCCACGCCCTTCGCCCCGTCGATCACCATGATCGCGGCATCGACGGCAGTCAGCGTGCGGTAGGTGTCTTCCGAGAAATCGCTGTGGCCGGGGGTGTCGACCAGATTGAACCGGTAGTGCCGGAAATCGAACGACATCGCCGAGGCCGAGACCGAGATGCCCCGATCCGCCTCGATCTTCATGTAGTCAGACCGGGTACGCCGCGCGTCACCCTTGGCGCGCACCTGGCCCGCCATCTGGATGGCGCCGCCGAACAGCAGGAACTTTTCGGTCAGCGTGGTTTTCCCGGCGTCGGGGTGCGAGATGATCGCAAAGGTCCGGCGGCGGGCGATTTCGGGCGGAAGGGGGGCGCGGTTCGACATGGCGCCCCCTATAGGCCGCGCGCGCTTTGGCCGCAACGGCCAGCGAGGGGTTGCGCGACTCGGGAACCGGGGGCATGATGAGAACATTAACAGAACATTGGAGGAAGCGATGACGTTAATCGAGATTGCCAATGAACTGGTGGCTGGTTGCCGTGAGGGGCGCGAGCGGGCAAACCTTGACCGGCTTTACGCGGCGGATGCTGTCTCGGTCGAGGCGGTGGACATGGGTGGCGGGCGCGAGACGCAGGGGCTTGCCGGGATCCACGGCAAGCACGACTGGTGGGACGGCAACATGATCGTCAACAGCCAGTAGATCGGCGGCCCTTTTCCGCATGGCGACGACCGCTTTGCCGTGACCTTTGACGTGGACTACACCGAAAAAGCGACCGGCAAGCGCGGCAAGATGCAAGAGGTTGCCGTCTACCACGTCAAGGACGGCAAGATCGTGCGCGAAGAGTTCTTCTACGCCAGTTAAGCGACAGCGGCGCGGGGCTTGCCGCCGCGCCGCACACTGGTAGGCTCTGCCTCGGTATAGCGGAGGCGGGCATGGATCTGGGGATCAGGGGAAAGCGGGCGCTGGTTTGTGCGTCGTCCAAGGGATTGGGGCTCGGCTGTGCAGAAGCCCTGGCCGCGGCGGGGGTCGATCTGGTGATGAACGCACGCGGGGCCGGGGCGCTGGAGGCTGCGGCAGCGGCGATCCGGGCAAAGCACGGCGTCGATGTTGTCACCGTCGCTGCCGACATCACCAGCGAGGCAGGCCGGGCGGCGGTACTGGCAAAGGGGCCATTCGACATCCTGGTCACCAACGCAGGCGGGCCGCCACCGGGCATGTGGTCGGACTGGGCTCGCGATGATTTCATCAAGGCGCTGGATGCAAACATGCTGACCCCAATCGCGCTGATGCAGGCAGTCTTGCCGGGGATGATGGCCAAGGGCTGGGGGCGGGTGGTCAACATCACCAGCGTTTCCGTGAAAGCGCCTGTCCCCGTTCTGGGGCTGTCGAATTCCGCCCGCGCCGGGCTGACCGGCTTTGTCGCAGGCACTTCGCGGCAGGTGGCGGGCAAGGGCGTCACGATCAACAATCTTTTGCCCGGCATCCACGCCACCGACCGGGCGATTGCTCTGGATGGCGCAGTCGTCAAGGCGCGCGGCATCAGCATGGAGGATGCGATTGCAGAACGTAGCGCCACCATTCCCGCAGGCCGCTATGGCACGGCTGCCGAGTTCGGGGCGGCCTGTGCGTTCCTGTGTTCCCAGCATGCGGGCTTCATTGTCGGGCAGAACATCCTCCTGGATGGCGGCGCCACGAATACCACCATGTGATCCCCCGGGCCGATAACGGCCCAGGGCCGGACCAAGGTTCAGGCCCGGCGGCGTCGGCCCGGATCAAGCAGCCCCAGCAGCACCAGAATTCCCGCGCCGCCGCTCCAGGCCCAAGCGCCGGGTCCGAGCACTTCTGTGGCCTGTGCCAGCATCTGCGACAGGTCGCCGGACGAGATCGGAAGGCCTGAAAGGTCAACCTGGTTCGACGCGGACAGCACAATCCAGGCCACAAGTCCGACCGGGATCGCCCCCGTCAGGAAAGCGAGCATCTTGGACTCCTGCCCGATCAGGGCCAGGAGCAGGAAGATGGTCGCCAGCGCGAACGACACCAGGAATACGATCACTTCCGGCGGCGCATTGCGGACGGCATCCTGCATCTGGTCGACGTTCAGGATTCGGATCGTGTTCCACGGGACAAGTGTTTCGCCCAGTGCAGTGGTGAACCACGGCAGGAAGATGCTGGCCAGAATGGCTGCGGCGCAGAGCAAGGCAAGCGGTCTGAAAAGCATCTCCATCACCTCTCTGGGCTGTGTAGATCGGGGCGTTTGGTCGTCTCAACGGGTCTCTCTGTGCATGATCAAGGATAACTGTGGCAATTTCCGGTCGTGGATTGCCACCTGCCGGGGCCGGCTCCGGCTTGTGGCGCAGAGGTGTGGCTGATAGAGAATGCCCGACCAAATCACACAGGTTTCATGCCCGACACCGCGCCCCTTCGCCTTGAAGTCTCGCACCTGGCCCGCGCTTTTGGCGGGCGGCCGGTGGTGGATGACGTCTCGCTGGCGGTGGCGCCGGGGCAGGTGACTTGCCTGCTGGGACCTTCGGGCTGCGGGAAGTCCACCACGCTGCGATTGATCGCCGGGGTCGAACGGGCGGATGCGGGCGAGGTCCGGATCGACGGCCGACTGGTCGCGGGGCCGGGGGTGCACCTGCCGCCGGAACAGCGGTCAGTGGGCCTGATGTTTCAGGACTTTGCGCTGTTTCCGCATCTGACGGTGGCCGAGAATGTGGGCTTCGGGCTGCGGATCGACAGGGCGGAAAAGGCCCGCAGGGTTGGCGAACTGCTTGAAAAGGTCGATCTGCACGGCTTTGGCCAGAAGCACCCGCACCAGCTTTCCGGAGGGGAACAGCAGCGCGTGGCCTTGGCGCGGGCGCTGGCGCCCCAGCCCCGGGTGATGCTGATGGACGAGCCGTTCTCGGGCCTCGACAACCGGCTGCGCGACGGTATCCGCGACCGGACGCTGGAGCTTCTGAAGGAAGAGGGTGCGGGCGTCCTTCTGGTCACGCATGAGCCCGACGAGGCGATGCGGATGGCCGACGAGATCGCCTTGATGCGGGCCGGCCGGATCGTGCAGCGCGGGGCGCCCTACAACGTCTACAACGCGCCGGCGGACAAGGCGGCGGCGGCGTTCTTCAGTGATATCAACGTGATCCGGGGCGTATCCCGAGGGGCGCTGACCGAGACGCCGTTCGGTGCCTTCCTGACACCCGGCCATGCCGACGGCGGCACCGTGGAAATCGTGATCCGCCCGCAGCACTTGCGGATCGACTTTGACCGGGCGGGCCGGGGTCCGAACCCGACGCCCGAGGACGGCACTCCGGCGCGCGGCACGGTCTTGCGCAGCCGCTATCTGGGGCGGGAAAGCCTGGTGGATTTCGCGATGGATTTCGAAGGCGCCAAGCTGACCGCATCGGTTCCGGGCGTGTTCCTGCCAAAGCCCGGCACGGTCTTGTGGCTGATGATCCGGCGGGATCGCTGCTTTGTGTTCGAGGTCTGACCGGCTGGCGGGGTTCTGCCTGTTAATCCAAGGCCTTGGCAGAAGATCGGCTGTCTTCTTTCAATCTTCCGCGCGTCTTCCTTCCGTCTCTACGCGCGGCTGGTCCATGGCCGGTTAACCACGCGACGCGAATCGCCCCCCATCACGCGCTATTCAGCCGCCGCCAATCGGCGAGGGTCTTGCCTGGCTCATCGGGAAAGCTCTCGCCCGTCAGGTGCAGGGCCTTGATGCGGTCAACGCGGAAGCTGCGAAAGTCGTCCCGCGCTTCGCACCAGGTCGCGAGGGTCCAGACCCTGCCCCAGAACTCCAGCACCAGAGGCCGGGTCGCACGTTCAGACGCGATGTCGGAGCCATCGGAGTAGCTCAGCACCAACCGCTCGCGCAGGCGGATCGCGCGGCGCAGGGCAGGCAGGTGACGGGCGGCGGCAAGCGCCTCGGGTCCCGGAAAGACCCAGGTGTCGCGTCCGGCGCTGTCCATCAGCCGCGCGGGCACGACGGCGGCGATTTTTGCGCGCAGGCTTTCGGCGGCGCGGGTCAGCGAGGGGTCCGCCCCGTCGGAGACAAGCTGCAGGCCCAGCGTCAGGGCCTGCACCTCGTCCGGGGTCAGGGTCAGCGGCGGCAAGGTGATCGGCTCGCGCAGGGCGTAGCCAACGCCGCGCTCACCCTCGACCGGCAGGCCCGAGGCGACCAGCGTCGCCATGTCCCGCCAGATCGTGCGGACCGAGACTTCCAGCGTCTCGGCCATGGCGCGGGCGGTGTGAAGCCGCCCGTCGCGCAGGATCTGGATAAGGTCGAACAGGCGGTCGGTGCGGCGCATGGGGCCAAGGGTGGCCCTACTTCAGCTGCCAGACAAGGGTCGCGTGCGACATCCGCGCAGAAGGCCCGTCGATCATCTGCACGAACGGCAGGAAGGCCGGATCGGCCATCACCGCTTCTGCCGCCGCCATCGCATCGGCATGGCTGGCCCAGGTGACGATATCGGTCCAACCGCCATCCTCACTCTCCGTCAGCATCCGGGCGACAAAGCCGGGCTGGCGGCGAACCACCGCCTCGGTTGCATGGGCGTGGGCCAGAAAACCCGCGCGGTCGGCGCCGGGGATCAGCCGGAAACTTACCTGTTCGATCGATTGCATCGTCATCTCCATCAGTTGCGATAGAGGCGTCATGACAGGGTCCAACTGACAACACCCTGTCAGCAATGATCGGGGCAGCAATGATCGGGGCAGCAATGATCGGGGCCGGAATCTCTGGCTTCAGCCGTCTTTCGGCTCGGGGTCGATCCCGGTTTGCGGCAGGAGCGTTGCCACTTTGTAAAGCAGGCTGCGCGCCGCCCGTGCCCGGGGGTTGCCGTCCTGACCGACGTGGCGCAGCCCCTCGACCAGCGCCTCCAGTTCCTCCGGCGTCAGCATCGTTGGCGGCAGCATCAGAGGCGCGCGCAAAAGATAGCCCAACCCCCGTTCGCCGACCACGGGCAGACCGGTGGCGGCCAGCATCTCCATGTCGCGCCAGATCGTGCGGGTGGACACCCCCAGCGCGCGGGCAAGCTCGGCTGCGGTGTGCAACCGCCCGTCGCGCAGGTGCTGGACGATGTCGTAGAGGCGCGCGTCGCGTTTCATCGGTATCCGTTGGGTATGGCGGGCCAATTTGCCGACCTTACTGACAAAATACTGTCAGTAGAATGGCGCATGCAAGCGGCTTGGCCCTTGGAACCTACCCGTGTCAGCACTTATCTGGGAAACAGAAACGGAATCCGCCCCGCTCTCGGGGCCATGGATGGAGGGGCTCGCATGCTCAACAATATCGGTCTTCCCGGCATTCTGCTGATCGCGGTCGTTCTGCTGGTGCTGTTCGGGCGCGGCAAGGTCAGCTCGCTCATGGGTGAAGTTGGCAAGGGCATCACGGCGTTCAAGAAGGGCGTGAGTGACGGCACCAAGGAAATCGAAGAGGCCAACGCCGACGCCGCAAAGGACGTGACTCCGGCCGAGAAGGACAAGGTCTGACCGGCTGAAGCGTTCGGAGGACGCAAGCAATGGATCTCAGCTGGTCCGAACTGCTGGTCGTGGGCATTGTGGCGCTGATTTTCATCGGCCCCAAGGATCTGCCCGGGATGTTCCGCGAACTGGGCCGCTTCATGGCCAAGGTCCGCTCCATGGGGCGCGAGTTTTCGCGCGCAATGGATGCGGCTGCAAAGGAATCCGGCGTCAAGGACGTGGCGGATGACCTGCGCAAGGTCGCCTCGCCCAGGTCGATGGGGATGGATGCGGTGCGCTCTGCGGCCGACAAGTTCGAAAAGTGGGACCCGCTGAAACCGGCTGCCGCCAAGCCGGCGGCAACCGCAGCCGCAGCCGCGCCGGCAGTTGACGCCGCGCCTGCCGCGAAGATGGGCCCGGCGACGGCCGCGCTGGCCGGCAAGGTTGCTGAGAGAAAGGCTGCCTCCGCCAAGACCACCGCCCGCCTGCGCGAGGCTGCGGTACCTGCACCCGAACCCGCCCCGACCCCGAAACGCGGCGGGCGGGTGCGCAAGAAGGCCGACACTTCCCAAGGGGACAAGGCATGAGTGCCGACGAAATCGACGACAGTTCGGCCCCGCTGATCGAGCATCTGGCCGAATTGCGCAACCGGCTGATCTGGTCGGTCTCGGCCTTTCTGGTCGCGATGATCCTGTCCTTCCTGGTGGCGGAGCCGATCCTAGATTTCCTCCTGTCGCCGATTGAACGGTCGATGCGCGCGCTGGGAGATCCAAACCCGGTGATGCAATACACCGCGCCGCAGGAATACTTCTTCACGCTGATCCAGATCTCGGTCGT
>PNJK01000110.1 GCA_013821825.1 Rhodobacter sp. | reverse complement strand
CGCAACCGGGGCCGCCAGTTCGATATGGCCCATCCGTTCGCGCCGCACCTTCTGCAGCGTGACTTCAACGCCGCATTTTTCGCAGACGACACCGCGATACTTCATGCGCTTGTATTTGCCGCAGAGGCATTCGTAATCCTTGATCGGGCCAAAGATACGGGCGCAGAAGAGGCCGTCACGCTCGGGCTTGAAGGTCCGGTAGTTGATGGTTTCCGGCTTCTTGATCTCGCCGAAGGACCACGAGAGGATCCGCTCTGGCGAGGCCAGGCTGATCTTGATTTCGTCGAAGGTCTTGACGGGCGCAACCGGGTTGAACGGGTTGGTCGAGAGTTCCTGGTTCATTTCATCTTCCCAATTGAAGGGCTGCGGTCAGAGGGTGAGAGCCAAATTCCTTCGAAGGAATTTGCAAAAATCTTCGAAGATTTTTGGTCTTCACTCCTCCTCCGCATCCAGGAGTTCCATGTTGAGGCCGAGGCCCCGCACTTCCTTGACAAGGACGTTGAACGATTCCGGCACGCCGGCCTCGAAGTTGTCCTCGCCCTTGACGATCGACTCGTAGACCTTGGTCCGGCCTGCCACGTCGTCCGATTTCACCGTCAGCATTTCCTGCAGGGTGTAGGCGGCGCCGTAGGCTTCGAGAGCCCAGACCTCCATCTCGCCAAGACGCTGGCCGCCGAACTGGGCTTTACCACCCAACGGCTGCTGCGTGACAAGCGAGTAAGGACCAGTCGAACGGGCGTGCAGCTTGTCGTCGACAAGGTGGTGCAGCTTGAGCATGTACTTCACGCCCACCGTCACCTTGCGCTGGAACTGTTCACCCGTGCGGCCGTCGAAGACCACCGACTGACCCGAGGTGTCAAAGCCCGCGCGGGTCAGCGCATCGTTGACATCGGCCTCTTTCGCACCGTCGAAAACCGGGGTCGCGATCGGCACGCCCTTGGTCACGTTGCCGGCGAGTTCAAGGAATTCATCCTCGTCCCGGTCGGCAAACGCCTCGTCGTAGGTTTCGTCGCCATAGGCCAGACGCACCGCCTCGCGCACCGGAGTCATGTCGCCGGACCGGCGATATTCCTTCAGCGCTTCGTCGATGTTCATGCCCAGACCGCGTGCGGCCCAGCCCATGTGGGTTTCCAGGATCTGACCCACGTTCATCCGGCTCGGCACGCCGAGCGGGTTCAGCACCAGGTCGACCGGGGTGCCATCGGCCAGGAAGGGCATATCCTCGATCGGGACGACCTTGGAGATCACGCCCTTGTTGCCGTGACGGCCGGCCATCTTGTCGCCCGGCTGCAGCTTGCGCTTCACCGCGACGAAGACCTTGACCATCTTCATCACGCCGGGAGGCAGATCGTCGCCACGGCGCACCTTCTCGACCTTGTCGTCGAAGCGGTGATCCAGAGCGCGCTTCTGCGCCTCGAACTGATCGTGCAGGGCTTCCACGTCCTTGGCATCGGCTTCTTCGCCAAGGGCCAATTGCCACCACTGACCGCGCGACAGCGTGCCCAGAAATTCGTCGTCGATGGTCGATCCGGCCTTGATGCCTTTCGGCCCCTTCACGGCGGACTTGCCCATGATCAGCTTTTTCAGGCGCGCATAGATGTTGCGTTCCAGAATGGCCAATTCGTCGTCACGGTCGCGGGCGAGGCGTTCAACTTCCTCACGCTCGATCTGAAGGGCGCGTTCGTCCTTGTCGACGCCGTGCCGGTTGAACACCCGCACTTCGACGATCGTACCAAAAGCCCCCGGCGGCAGGCGGAGTGAGGTGTCGCGGACGTCGGACGCCTTTTCCCCGAAGATCGCGCGGAGGAGCTTTTCTTCCGGCGTCATCGGCGATTCACCCTTGGGGGTGATCTTGCCCACCAGAATGTCGCCCGGCTGCACTTCGGCACCGATATAGACGATCCCGGCCTCGTCGAGGTTGCGCAGGGCTTCCTCGCCGACGTTCGGGATATCGCGGGTGATTTCCTCCGGCCCGAGCTTGGTATCGCGGGCGGCGACTTCGTATTCCTCGATGTGGATCGAGGTGAACACGTCGTCACGCAAGATGCGCTCCGAGATCAGGATCGAGTCTTCGTAGTTGTAGCCGTTCCACGGCATGAAGGCGACGACGACGTTCCGGCCAAGGGCCAGTTCGCCCATGTCGGTGCAAGGGCCATCGGCCACGACTTCGCCGCGCAGCACCGTGTCACCCACCTTTACCAGCGGGCGCTGGTTGATGCAGGACGACTGGTTCGAGCGCTTGAACTTGCGCAGCCGGTAGATGTCGACGCCCGGCTCGCCGGGTTCCATCATTTCGGTCGCGCGCACAACGATACGCTGCGCATCGACCTGGTCGATCACGCCTGCCCGGCGGGCCATGATGGCAGCACCCGAGTCACGCGCAACGACCGCTTCGATCCCCGTGCCCACGAAGGGCGCGTCGGATTGCAGCAAGGGCACCGCCTGACGCTGCATGTTCGAGCCCATCAGGGCGCGGTTGGCGTCGTCGTTTTCAAGGAACGGGATCAGCGAGGCCGCGACAGACACAAGCTGCTTCGGCGAGACGTCGATCAGGTCCACCGCATCCGGCGGGTTCAGCATGAATTCCCCGGCCTTCCGGCTGGAGATGAGTTCATCGGTGAACCGGCCTTCGGCGTCCTGCGCGGCGTTCGCCTGGGCGACGGTGTGGCGCATTTCCTCGGTCGCCGACATGTAGACGACCTCATCGGTCACCTTGCCGTCGATCACCTTGCGGTACGGGGTTTCGATGAAGCCGTACTTGTTCACGCGGGCGAACGTCGCCAGCGAGTTGATAAGGCCAATGTTCTGGCCTTCCGGCGTCTCGATCGGGCACATCCGGCCGTAGTGGGTCGGGTGGACGTCACGAACCTCGAAACCTGCACGCTCCCGCGTCAGACCGCCCGGCCCAAGCGCCGACAGGCGGCGCTTGTGCGTCACTTCCGAAAGCGGGTTGGTCTGGTCCATGAACTGCGACAGCTGCGACGAGCCGAAGAATTCACGAACGGCTGCCGCGGCTGGCTTCGCGTTGATCAGGTCCTGCGGCATGATCGTGTCGATCTCGACCGAAGACATGCGTTCCTTGATCGCCCGCTCCATGCGGAGGAGGCCGACGCGGTACTGGTTCTCCATCAGTTCGCCGACCGAGCGCACCCGCCGGTTGCCGAGGTGGTCGATATCGTCGATCTCGCCCTTGCCGTCGCGCAGTTCGGTCAAGGCCTTGATGCAGGCCACGATGTCATCGCGATCAAGCGTGCGCTGGGTGTCGGGCTTGCCCAGATCCAGACGCATGTTCATCTTGACCCGGCCGACAGCCGAAAGGTCATAGCGATCCTTGTCGAAGAACAGCGTGTCGAAAAGCTGGCTTGCGGCTTCCACGGTCGGCGGTTCACCCGGGCGCATCACGCGGTAGATGTCCATGAGCGCGGTGTCGCGGCCCATGTTCTTGTCCACCGCCATGGTGTTGCGGATGTAGGGACCGACGTTGACGTTGTCGATGTCCAGAACCGGAATCCTGGTGATGCCCTGGTCGAGAAGCGTCTTGAGCGAGCCACCTTTGACGCCGCCGTCGCGGTCGTATTCCATAGTCAGCTCGTCACCGGCCTCGGCCCAGATTTCGCCGGTTTCCTCGTTGATAATGTCCTTGGCGACGTAGCGGCCGATGATCTGGTCAAACGGGACCAGAAGCTCGGTCACCTTGCCGGACTTGATCAGGTCGTTCGCCATGCGCGGCGTCATCTTGTCGCCAGCCTTGCAGATCACCTCACCGGTTGCGGCGTCGACCACGTCGAACTGCGGGCGGGTGCCGCGGATACGCTCGGGGAAGAACTTGGTGACCCAGCCCTTGTTCTTCACATGCGTGTAGCTGACGGTTTCATAATAGGCATCCATGATACCTTCCTGATCCATGCCAAGCGCATAAAGCAGCGTCGTCACCGGCAGTTTGCGGCGACGGTCGATGCGGGCGAAGACCACGTCCTTGGCGTCAAACTCGAAGTCCAGCCACGAGCCGCGATACGGGATGATCCGGCAGGCGAAGAGAAGCTTGCCCGAGGAATGGGTCTTGCCCTTGTCGTGGTCGAAGAACACGCCGGGAGAGCGATGCATCTGGCTGACGATCACCCGTTCGGTGCCGTTCACGACAAAAGTGCCGTTGTGCGTCATCAGGGGCATGTCGCCCATATAGACGTCCTGTTCCTTGATGTCCTTGACCGACCGGGCCCCGGTGGTTTCATCGACATCGAACACGATCAGGCGCAGCGTCACCTTCAGGGGTGCCGCATAGGTCATGTCGCGGGACTGGCATTCGTCGACATCGTACTTCGGCTTTTCCAGCTCGTATTTCACGAACTCGAGCACGGCGGTTTCGTTGAAGTCCTTGATCGGGAAAACCGACTGGAAGGTTCCCTGGATCCCCTCGTCATCCAGCGGCTTGTCGCTGTCGCCGGACCGCAGGAACAGGTCGTAGGAGGATTTCTGAACCTCGATCAGGTTCGGCATCTCCAGCACTTCACGGATTTTGCCGAAATAGCGGCGGATGCGTTTCTGGCCAATATAAGCTTGCGCCATATTCGTAGTCACCTTTCATCATTTCGCTGGCGCACCACCCGTCGGGCCACGGGAGCGCACCGCATGCGAAGCAGGCCTTGGGGTTCCATTCGTGCCGCCCGTCCCGAAGGGTGGCTCCCGAACCCGCATCGCGCCTGGGGAGTGGCTTTCGCAAAAGCCGCTTCCAAGACGCGTTCGGCTGGGCCCGAAAGACTTCGGACCCAGCCAGAGATCTTGTCGGAGGTTGCCCCCCGATCCGATTACTTCAGTTCGGCCTTGGCGCCAGCTTCTTCGAATTTCTTCTTCAGAGCTTCAGCATCAGCCTTCGACACGGCCTCTTTGACCTTGCCACCGGCTTCGGTCAGGTCCTTGGCTTCCTTCAGGCCCAGACCGGTGATTTCGCGCACGACTTTGATCACGTTGATCTTGTTCGGGCCGGCGTCCGTCAGGACGACGTCGAATTCGGTCTGCTCTTCGACCGGAGCGGCCGCAGCAGCGGGACCCGCAGCCATCATGACGGCGCCACCGGCTGCCGGCTCGATGCCATACTTGTCCTTCAGGATGGTTTTCAGTTCTTGTGCCTGGAGAAGGGTCAGACCAACGATCTCTTCGGCGAGTTTGTTCAGATCAGCCATTTTGTTTTCCGTTCGTTTTAAGATGGGTTCCAACGGCGTGGGGTCAACCACGCGGGACTAAGATCAGGCCGCAGCCTTCTCCTCGATGGTCGACAGGATGCTCGCGATGTTAGACGCAGGCGCACCAATGGCCCCGGCGATGGCAGAGCCCGGAGCCCCGATGCACGACACGATCTGAGCGATAAGCTCTTCACGCGACGGCATGGAAGCCACGGCCTTGACACCGGCCTGGTCCAGAACCGTGTCGCCCATTGCCCCGCCGATTATGACGAACTTGTCGTTCGTCTTGGCGTAGGCCTCGCAGACCTTGGCCGCAGCCACAGGGTCTTCCGAGAAGGACAACATGGTCATGCCCGTCAGAAGGTCAGCCATCTTTGCAGCGGGCTTTCCGTCAAGGGCGATCTTGGCGAGCGTGTTCTTGGCAACGCGAACGGACCCACCTACGTCACGCATCTTTGCGCGCAGGTCCTGCATCTGTGCAACCGTCATTCCCGCGTAGTGGGCAACCACCACGACGCCAGAGCTTTCGAAGATCTGGCCGAGTTCGTCGACCACTTTCTCTTTTTGGGCTCTATCCACAGTTTCACTCCAAGTGTGGGGGTTTCCCCCCGGCTCATGTTTGTCCCGGACCTGCGTCCGGGACGTTCGGGTCCGTATTCAGGTTCCCGAGGCCAAGATCACCTTGATAGGTGCCTTCAATCTCGTTCCCCATCTCAGGCAGGAAGATTAAGGCGTTTGCGCGCCACCCGCCGTCTCGGACAGAACCGGACCTGTGAGAGGGATCTCTTCAGCCCGGCAGTCCCCTTGTCACCAAGGGGGTCTTTGGGGGCAGGCGCCAGCGCCTGCCCTGCAAACTCAGTTCGCTGTGGCAGACGAGATGTCGACCGACACGCCCGGCCCCATGGTCGAGGACAGAGACACCTTCTTGACGTAGGTGCCCTTTGCCCCGGACGGACGCGCCTTGCTGACCGCATCGACGAATGCGCGGACGTTCTGGGCCAGCTTGTCTTCGGTGAAGCTGACCTTGCCGATCCCGGCGTGGATCACCCCGGCCTTTTCGACCTTGAACTGCACTTCGCCACCCTTGGCGGCGTCGACAGCGGATTTCACGTCCATCGTCACGGTGCCGACCTTGGGGTTCGGCATCAGGTTGCGCGGGCCCAGGATCTTGCCCAGACGGCCGACCAGCGGCATCAGGTCCGGCGTCGCGATGCAACGGTCGAACTCGATCTTGCCGGACTGGATCACCTCCATCAGGTCTTCGGCGCCAACGATGTCCGCGCCAGCGGCCTTGGCTTCGTCAGCCTTGGCGCCACGGGCGAAGACGGCGACGCGCACGGTCTTGCCGGTGCCGTTCGGCAACTGCACCACACCACGGACCATCTGGTCGGCGTGACGCGGGTCAACCCCGAGGTTCATCGCGATTTCCAGCGTCTCGTCGAACTTGGCCGAGGCCGCGCCCTTGATCAGCTTCACCGCATCCTCAACCGAGATGTTGGCCTTGCCGGCGAAGGCTTCCGTCGCCTTGGCGACGCGCTTTGCAATCTTTGCCATGGTTTCAGCCCTTCACTTCGATGCCGCAGGATTTCGCCGAACCAAGGATGATCTGCATCGCGGCCTCGACCGAGTTCGCGTTCAGATCCTTCATCTTGGTTTCGGCGATCTTGCGAAGCTGCGCCGTGGTGATCGAGCCTGCGACTTCGCGGCCCGGCTTGGTCGAACCCTTGGTGCGGTTGCGCTTGCCAACCGACGGCAGACCCGCGGCCTGCTTGATCAGGAAGGCGGCCGGAGCGGTCTTGAACTCCAGGCTGAACGACTTGTCCTGGTAGTAGGTGATGATGACAGGCGTGGGCGTGCCCGGCGTCACGTCGGCGGTCTTCGCGTTGAATTCCTTCACGAAGGCCATGATGTTCAGGCCGCGCTGACCCAGCGCCGGACCAACCGGCGGGGACGGGTTCGCCTGGCCCGCCTTCACTTGCAGCTTGAGGCTGCCGATAATCTTCTTGGCCATCTGGCCTCTCCTTTGTCACCGTTACTCTGCTTCTCGCAGAGGTCCCGGATCAGGTCCGGGACAGGGTTTAGTGGTTCGGTCCGTCATCCCGGATCAGGTCCGGGACGCTCGCCTCCCACGCGTTCCTCAGTTCCCCTTCGAGACCTGAGTGAATTCCAGTTCCACCGGGGTCGCCCGGCCGAAGATCGACACGGTCACCTTCAGGCGGTTGTGCGCCTCGTCCACGTCCTCGACCATGCCCGAGAAGCCCTCGAACGGGCCGTCGGTCACTTGCACGGTTTCGCCAATGTCGAAGCGGATCAGGTTGCGCGGCGCTTCCAGACCTTCTTCAACGCGGTTCAGGATCGCGTTCACTTCGGCGTCGCGCATCGGCATCGGCTTGCCTTGCGGGCCAAGGAAGCCCGTCACCCGGTTGATCGACGAGATCAGGTGATAGCCCTTGTTCGACATTTCCATGTGGACCAGCACGTAGCCCGGCATGAACCGGCGTTCCGACGTCACCTTCTTGCCGCGGCGCATCTCGATCACTTCTTCGGTCGGGACCAGCACCTCGTCGATCTCTTCTTCAAGACCGGCTTCGGCGACGGCGGTCTTGATCTGCTCGGCGATCTTCTTCTCGAAGTTCGAGAGAACGCTCACCGAATACCAGCGCTTCGCCATCGTCATAATCTTCCTTGCTGCCCGGGGCCTTGGCGGCCCACACTTCTTTCGCCCCGGAACAAAAAACAGCGCGCACCCCGAATCGATGCGCGCCGGTGTCCCTTTGGTTGGGGCCGGGTTATCCCTTGCCCGCCGTCA
>PNJK01000109.1 GCA_013821825.1 Rhodobacter sp. | reverse complement strand
CCGGGGGGGCCTGCATGATGCGGTTGGCGATGCGGCCGGCGAAATCGCTTTCGAACCAGCCGACGGGCTGGCGCAGCACATGCCGGTGCGCCCGCCAGCGCATCATCGTGCCGAAGTTCGTGAGGATGGTGTTGTGCAGCAGGCCGACAGAACCCCCCGCCACCAGCGGGCGGAGGATCAGGATCACGAAAGCGGCCGTCAGCACCTCGACCCAGTGATTGGCCATGAAGTCCTGCGGGCTTTGGCCGGTCATCAGGTCGACAAGGCGGCCGAGATACCAGATCAGGCCCACGTCAAGCACGGCATTGCCGACCGAGAACAGCGCGGTGACGGCGAAGACGGCTTTGAACGGGCGGACGTACTCCTTCAGGAACGGCCAAAGCCGGGTGGGTGGCGCGTCCTGTTCAACATAGGACTGATAGGGATCGACGAGGTTTTCAAAGAATCGGAACATGGGGAGGACCCGGAGAAAAGGTTCAGCGATGGGGTGAAGCGGTGCCCGCAAGCGACCGCCACGACGGGACCGGTCAACTCAGGCGAGTCGAAATCTGATCCCGCGGTCCATGCTGATCTCCGTCTTGGGTGGCGCAAGTGGTAGCCGAAGTGCGGGGGAATGTCACCCCCTGCCAGGTCAGGACTCCAGCAGTTCGGCGCGGGCTTGCCGCAGGCCGCCGGCCAGCCATGTCGCCTCCAGCGCCTTCAGCCGGGCGCCCAGCGCCTCGCCCTGAAAATTGGGCATGAGATCGGCGGCTGTGACGGGGAAGGTGGCGGCGGCACCCCGCGCGACTTCCGACTGCCAGTCCTTGGTGGGCGGAGTGCCAAGCACGGCGGCACGGGCCAGAACGGCGTCGGTTCCAACGTCCGCGCCCGATCGCCAGCCCAGCGCCGCCGGGCTATCCATCCCGCCGATCGCGCTGCGCAATGCCACAAGATCCCGTGCCTCGGCGCGGGAGAGGCGAAGTGCCGTCTCGACCTCTGTCCCGCCAAGCACGGCCAGCCGCCGCAGCCAGCGGGGCGCGATGTCGCGCTCCAGATGAACAAGCGGGGCCAGAGCGCGGTGATCGGCCCCCGGAAGAACGCGCGCCAGAATCCCGGCCTGCGCCATGGCCGCAACAGAGGGTGCCGGGTCCGCCGCGCCCAGCAGCTTGCGCATCTCGGCGCCGATGCGTTCGCGGGAAATCGTGTCTAACCCGGCGGAAAAGGCCGCGCAGGCAGCCAGACCATCGGCATCAAGCCCGGCATCGGGGTCCCCGTAGCAGGCATGGAACCGGAAGAACCGCAGGATGCGCAGATAGTCTTCGCGGATGCGCAGTTCTGCATCGCCGACAAAGCGCACACGTCGCGCAAGGGTGTCGACGAGGCCACCAAGCGGGTCGATCACCCGGCCCTCGGCATCGGCGTAAAGCGCGTTCATCGTGAAGTCCCGCCGCGCGGCATCCTCCTTGATCGAGGTTGAAAAGGCCACCACCGCGCGCCGCCCGTCGGTTTCCACGTCCTGGCGAAAGGTCGTCACCTCATGCGGCCGTCCCTCGACGACAACGGTGACCGTTCCATGATCGAAACCGGTAGGAATGGCGTGAAATCCGGCCTTTTCCGCAATGTTAGTGACGATTTCTGGCGTGGCATCCGTGGCAAGGTCGGTATCCAGGACCGGGAGGCCCAACACCGCGTTGCGCACACATCCGCCGACGAACAGCGCCCGATGACCCGCCGTGCCAAGCGCCGCAATCAGCGCCTGCGTTCCCGGATGGTCCAGCCAGTCGCCCGCAACCTTCATTGATCTGCCCGCTCTGCCAGCCCGCGCAGGATTCGCGCGGTTGCGCCCCAGATGTAATAGGGACCGTAGGGCACTGCATAGTAGCGCCGCAATTCGCCCATCCAGCGCCGCTCCTGGATCGAGAACCGCGTCTTGGTCAGAACGTGCTTCAGGGGCACGACGAAAACCTCGTCAACCTCGCCCGCCTCGGGCAGCGGATCAAAGCTGCCCCGGACCAACCCGACAAAGGGCGTCACCGCAAATCCGGTCACCGTTTCATGCACCGGCAGCGTGCCGATGATGTCAACTCGGGAAGGATCAAGCCCGATCTCCTCATGCGTTTCCCGAAGTGCTGCCGCCATAGGGCTGGCGTCGGTGGCATCGACCTTGCCGCCGGGAAAGGCGATCTGCCCCGGATGGTGCTTCAGCCGCGAGGAGCGTTTCGTCAGGATCACGCCCGCGCCTTCAGGCCGCAGCCAGACGGCCATCAGCACTGCGGCGGGGCGGAGTTGCCGCCCTTCGGCCAGCTTGATACCCGGGTTCAGGTCAAAATCCGAAGACGGCCCAGCCGGGCGGGACAGGGCATGCCGCAATCCCACCTCGGCTGGGTCGGTCATGGCGCGCCAGTCCCCTCGAACCCCAGGGTCCTGGGGTCCAATTCGTAGTGCGCGCCGCAGAATTGGCAGTCGGCGGTGACGATGCCTGCGTCGGTCGTCATCCTGGCGATGTCTTTCTGGCTGTAGATCGACATCGTGCTGCGGACCTTGTCTTCATTGCACGAACAGCCAAAGCGGACCGGGGTCGGATCGAAGACCCGGGGGCCCTCTTCATGGAACAGCCGCACCAGAAGGTTCGTCGGCGCGACCGAGGGGCCGATCATCTCCAGCTCCTCGACGGTGTCCAAGAGCAGGTTCGCCCGGGTCCAGTTCTCCGAATCCGCGCCGGACAGGATGTCGGCATGAGTCAGAAGCCCACCTTCGCCGCTGCCCTGATCCGCCGCGACGCCGCCCACCGCAGGCATGTGCTGCAGCATCATGCCGCCAGCCCGCCAACGCGCCGCGCGGCCGGGTTCGGTGCTGCACCCGAAGGCCACGGAGAACCGCGTCGGGATCTGTTCGGACTGGGCGAAGTAGGTCTCGGCGCAGGCAGAAAGGGAGCCACCGGCGATAGGCGTGAAACCCTGATAGGGCACCATCCCCTCGCCCTGATCCAGCATGACCGCGAAATAGCCTTCGCCGATCTGGCTGAAGGGATCGCCGGTCTCTTCCAGACGGTCGGCGTCATAGCTGGCATAGGCGCGAATACGCCCGGCTTCGCCTTCGGCGGTCGGACCGTAGTAGTCGGTCGCGATCAGCCGCGCCGCGCCCTTGCCCCGGACCTGCAGGGAAAGCTTCCAGCGCAGCTTGATCGTCTGGCCGATCAGCGCAGTCAGCAGTGCGGTCTCGGCAACAAGGGCTTCGATCACCGGGGGATAGGAGTGCTGTTTGAGCACCTGATCCAGCACACCGTCCAGCCGCGCGACGCGGCCACGGATGCCCGAGGCGTCAAGTTGAAATGGCAGGACGGTATCGTCCCAGGCGATTTTCGAACCAATGGTCATGGAGTTTCCTGATGCTGCCAATGTCGGCATATCGCGGCTATATAGGTAGGGCAACCGCAGGTCCAAGGGGGCAACATGATCAGACGCTATGGCCAAGCGGCGGAAACCGGGCGGCAATACACCCGCAGGCCGGGGGTTTACGCCATTCTTCTGCAGGGCGATCACATCCTTGCCACCCATCAGACCGCGCCGGTGCCAGAGTTTCAGTTGCCCGGTGGCGGGATCGACCGGGGCGAGCACCCGATCTCGGCACTGCACCGCGAAGTCTTTGAAGAAACAGGCTGGAAAATCGCCGTGACGCGGCGGGTGGGGGCGTTCCGGCGGTTCACCTTCATGCCGGAATACGACCTTTGGGCCGAGAAGATCTGCGCAATCTATCTGGCGCGGCCGGTTCGCCGTCTGGGGCCCCCGTCCGAGGCAGGACATTCCGCCGTCTGGCTGCCAGTTGAGGAGGCGGTTCTTCGGCTTGGCAATCCGGGCGACCGGGCAATTCTGGCCTCAACCCTGATCCGTAAAGTCCAGAATGATGCCTGACACATCGTCGGGAAACGAATCGCTGCCGGACTGCTGGCTCAGGTCCCAGACCAGCGCCTCCAGGGACTCGGAGCCGGTCAGATGGGATGATCGGCGCAGGCTTTCTGTTACGCCTTCCTCGCCGAAATCCGCGCCCGAGGGTAGCGGACATTCGGTAAAGCCATCGGAAACCAGCACCAGCCTGTCACCCGGCGAAATCTCTACGTCGGTCCATTCGTATTGGGCGTCCGCAATCAACCCGATCGGAAGCCCGCCGTTTCCAAGCCTTACGACCGTTCCGTTTCGTCGCTGGATCAGCGGGTGGGGATGACCCGCCTGCACAAGACTGATCTGCCCTGCAGCGCGGTCCACCACCGCAAAGTTCATGGTAAAGTATTGTTCTGCCTGAATTTCATCCAGCATCAGCCGGTTGAACCGTTCTGCCACCATTTCCGGCGGCAACAGAATCTGGCTGCCATGCGGCCCCTTCCGGAAGGCGAGGTTCTGATCGGGCGAGGAGCCGGTCAGGAACCCGGCAAGCCGCGCTGTCATCATCGCCGATGCCACGCCGTGGCCTGACACGTCGATCGCGTAGATCACAACCCTGTTGTCATCCACGCGGAAGCTGCCGACAAGATCGCCCCCCACCCGGCCCGAATTGCGCATAAGCAGCGAAACCTGTGCCCAGCCGTAGTCACGCACCCGGTCGCGGATCAGGGTCTGCTGCAGCTTTCGCGCCTCGATCAGGTCGCGGTCCAGCGAATCATACAGTTTTTGCAATTCCACCAGCGTGCTGACGATCACCCGGTTCTTCGCGAGGAGTTCCGTCTGCATCGCCAGCGTCCGTTCCCCCGCCCGCAACCGGGCGCGCAGTTCGTTGCTGGAGACCGGCTTGGTCAGGAAGTCATCCGCCCCGGCCTCCAGCCCGTCGGCAATCTCGGTCTTTTCGGATTTGGAGGTGAGGAGGACGAAGTAGCCGTGACTTTCCCGCTCCAATCCCCTGAACTGGCGGCAGAATTCCAGTCCGGTCATGCCCGGCATCATCCAGTCGCTGATCACGATATCGATGTCCGTGTCGGCGCAAACCTTCAGCGCGTCGGGGGCGCATTCGCATTCGGTGACCAGATAGCCCCAGCGCCGCAACTGCATGGACAGGATGTGCCGTTGCGCCCGGCTGTCGTCGACAACCAGCACGTGGCGGGGCCGCTCCGCCACCGGCGCGGGCATTTCCGTGGTTGTCTGGGTCACCAACACGTCCTGTTCCCTCTGCACTTCCCCCGGGACACTGGCCGGTCCGGCTTAACGATTGGTGAACAGTAGAATTGAGCACGCTTTCCCGCAGAAGGACCATGAATTGTTAACGACGCTTCGGCCACAGTCTGGCAGTGGGGACTGCTGCAAGCTTGGGGAACGGGGACCGGGTGCGATGATCGATTGGAAAAGGGTTGAAGAACTGCGGGGCGAAATCGGCGACGACGGCTTTGCCGAAGTTGCCGACATGTTTCTGGAAGAGGCTGAACAAGCCGTTCAGACCCTTGTCGCCGGCCTCCCGGCAGACGAGGTTGAAGGCCAGTTGCACTTTCTGAAGGGCAGCGCGCTTAACCTTGGGCTCGCCGATCTCGCCGCCATCTGCCAAGACGGCGAACGCAAGGCCGCCGCCGGATACGGCGCGATGGTTGATACCGCGCGCGTCGCGGCGGTCTATCTGTCGTCCCGCGCGCTGCTGCTTGCCGGGCTTGCCCGAGGAAACGCGGCCTAGATCAGGAATTCGGACAGGGCCTCGTCCGCCGTGATGTCGCGGAAGGCCAGGCCTGCCGCATCCATCCGTTCGGTAAAGCGGAGGAAACACCCGGGGTCCTTCGTCTCGATCCCGATCAGGACGGACCCGAAGTTCCGTGCCGACTTTTTCAGGTACTCGAATCGGGTGATGTCATCTTCCGGCCCAAGCATGTTCAGAAATTCGCGCAGGGCCCCCGGTCGCTGCGGCATCCGAAGGATGAAGTACTTCTTCAGTCCGGAATAACGCTGCGCGCGCTCTTTCACTTCGGGCAGACGTTCAAAGTCGAAATTCCCGCCCGAGGTGACGCAGACCACTGTCTTGCCCCGGATCTCATCCGCCAATTCCGGCAGCACATCCACCGCCAGCGCGCCTGCGGGTTCCAGCACGATGCCCTCCACGTTCAGCATCTCCAGCATGGTCACGCAGATGCGATCCTCGGGCGCCAGCAGCACCTGATCCGGGCGCACCCAGTCCAGCATCCGGTAGGTATTGTCGCCCAACCGCGCCACGGCTGCGCCATCGACGAAACTGTTCACCCGCGACAGCTTGACCGGCCCACCCTCGCGCAGGGCGGCCATCAGGCTGGCCCCGCCCAGCGGTTCCACAAAGCGGAAATCCACCGACGGCGCCACCTCGCGCAGGTAGCCCGTCACGCCCGAGGCCAGGCCTCCGCCCCCCACCGGCAAGATGACCAGATCGGGCGCGCGGCCCAGCTGTTCCAGCATCTCGACCGCCACCGTTGCCTGACCTTCGATCACATCGGGATCGTCGAAGGGCGACAGGAAATGCGCGCCCTTTTCGGCACAGAACGCTTGCGCCGCTGCTAGGGTCTGGTCAAAGTAATCGCCCGTCAGTTCGATCTTCACCTGATCGCCACCGAAGATCCGCGTCTTGTCGATCTTCTGCTGTGGTGTCGTCACCGGCATGAAGATCGTCCCGTGCACTCCGAAGTGACGGCAGGCATAGGCCACGCCCTGCGCATGGTTGCCCGCGCTGGCGCAGACGAAATCCTGCTGGCCGGGTTGCCGATCGCGCACCTTCCGCATGGCATTGAACGCCCCCCGCAGCTTGTAGCTGCGCACCGGGGTCAGGTCTTCCCGCTTCAGCCAGATCTCGGCCCCATAGCGGGCCGACAGATGATCGTTCCGCTGCAATGGGGTTTCGGGAAACAGGGCACGCAAGGCATGAGTCGTCTGTTTCACCTGAAGATTGAAGGCTGACATGGCCCGTATACACCTTGAGTTTATGCGTCTGGCCACATTGTCGCCACCTTCTGGCAGTGAGCTTGGCCATCAAGACACACCCATATGACAGGAGAACGCATGATGCACCTGAAACCTCTTACCGCGATTCTCGCCGTCTCGTTGCTGACACTCTCCCCGGCTCTGCCAGTCTTTGATCTCCACGACGGCGGTGCTGCCTATGCCAAGGGCGGCAATGGCGGCGGAAACGGCGGCGGCAAGTCGGAAAGTCAGTCTGACAAGAAGTCGGGCAAGTCTGCCAAGTCAGCGGCGGCTACGAAAAAGCCGATGAAGGCCGCTTCTGAGGTCAAGCTTGCCAAGGGCAAGCATGTCGTCGAGGGCCAGATGCACCCCAGCGAACTGGGCAAGATGAACGGCGCGATGAACGCCAATATCAACGCGGTCCTCGCTCATATCCGCAATGGCCAGACCACCAATGGTCCGGTTGGGCTGCTGGCTGGACTTGCGGTGGCTGATGCTGGCGCCGCGGCCGCTTTGACTGCCGCAGCCGAAATGGAGGAGCTGGTTGCCAGCTTTGACGAGCTTGATACCAAGCTTGCCGATGCGGGCTTTGCTTCGCCTGAGGAGTATCTTCAGGCCAAGGCTGACGGCACGCTGACGGATGACCAACTTCTAGCCGCCGAGGAACTCGACGCGTTGATCGATGACGTTGGCGGCACGACCGAAGATGGTCTTGCCCTGGCTGAGACCAAGCCAACCGAGGAAGAGATCGCTGCCGCAGAAGATGCCGCGGCCGCCGCCGAACAGGACGTCACCGATGCCGAGCAGGCCATTGGCGATGCCTGGAACAAGGACGGCGACCTTGAGGCTCTGCTGACCCAGTTGCGCGAAAAGCTTGCGCCCTATGAGGAAGAGATCGGCGCGGCAGTGGCCGAGACCATTCCCGAAGAAGAAACCGCCGAGGTGCTTCCGGAAGAAGTTGTGCTTCTCGAAGAAGAGCCTGTGGTCGAGTAGGCCGGCAGGGGCGGTCGGCTTTGGCCGTGCCGCCCCACCAAATTGTATCGGGCGAGGGGGGCGTTCTTGCCCTTGCGACGGTTTCCCGTTAATCGCGGGCGAAACCTCGCCGGAGCCCTTGCCATGCTGAAGCCCAAGAAAGTCGTCCTTGCCTATTCGGGTGGCCTCGATACCTCGATCATCCTGAAGTGGCTGCAGACCGAATACGGTTGCGAGGTGGTGACTTTCACCGCCGACCTTGGTCAGGGCGAAGAACTGGAACCCGCTCGGCAGAAGGCACTGCTGATGGGGATCGCGCCAAAGAACATCCACATCGTCGACGTGCGTGAGGAATTCGTGCGTGACTTCGTGTTCCCGATGTTCCGGGCGAATGCGCTTTATGAAGGGCTTTA
>PNJK01000108.1 GCA_013821825.1 Rhodobacter sp. | reverse complement strand
TTGCGGGGGCCGCCTTGGAGACGGTCAAGGCATCATCGAAGCTGACGCCCGGGAAGCGCACCGTGGCATCCGTTTTCGTATGCCCGAGCCGCGGTCGGACGACACGGAGGTTGTGCCAGTCAGCCGGCGATCCCGGGCCAGAACGATTCAATCGTTTACATTGCGGCAGCCCTGCCGCAGACTTTCCTGCGAGTGGACGAGGGCGTGCCACATGGAAAGGGTGTCCCCAGCCATTGGAATAGTTGACAAGCGCAGGGCGGCAAGGGCCGTTCTATTCGGTGTTGTGCTTGCACTTCTGGCGCCGGCCCCGTTGCTTGCCCAATCGCTTCGGGACATGATTGCCTCGACACCGGAAGGTCGGAGCCTCAATCTGCCTGCGGGCGAGACCCTGGGTCGCGCAGATATCGTCGGCAACCTGACCCTGTCGGGCGGGGGACCGGACTCGACAGTGCTGCGTGCGCCAGGATCCGACGCCATTCTGATCGTGACCGAAGGCTCATCCCTGACAGCACAGGGCCTTCGCATCAGGCAGGATGGCAGTGCACGCTTTGGCATCTATGTTGATGGCGGCGCGCTGACGCTTGCTGACTGCGCTTTTGATGGCGCTTTCGAGAGCGCAATCTATCTCCGCGCGGGAACGCTCACCATCAGTGACTGCAGCTTCGAGGGTGGATTGGATGCGATCAGCAGCACAGAAGGCGGAACCCTGACGCTGGAGCGGGTCACGATCACCGGCGACGGGGACTTCGGTGTCCTTGTCGATGGCGGGACTGCTACGCTTGCTGCGGTAAAGATCGACGGGCGGGGGCGCTCCGCCGTGCAGGCGCAGAATGGCGCGGCGCTTGATCTGATGGATGTGACTGTCACGGGCGCGGGAGGCGATGGCGTCATCCTGATTGATCCCGGCGCCCTGCGCGCCGAACGCATCAGCTTTGCCGGGACCGGCGGCGCCGCGCTTTATGTTCAGGGTGCTGCATCCGCCAATCTGTCTGCGGTTGTCGTCGAACCCGGTTGGCTGGCCGGATTTTCGGCAAGCGGCGGCGGTTCGCTTGACCTGAAGGGCTTTGCGCTTTCGGGCGCAGAGCAGGCGCTGACTGTCCAAGGGTATTCTGGCCCGACTTCGATTGCGCAGGGGCGCGCTTCGGTGACAACGGCCGACGGAGTGGCTGCCGTCCTGTCCGGCAATGCGGACCTGACCCTGTCGGATGTGACGCTGCTCGGCGGATTGAACGGCTTGCAGCTGACCGGAACAACCATTTCTGCCGATCTTCTTGGCCTGCGGGCGACGGACCAGACCGGGACCGGGCTTTATCTTGCCGACAACCAGGGAAGGGTAGTAATCGACGCGGCGCGCGTGATTTCAAGTGGCGAGACCATCCCGCTCTACCTGCAGGGCGGGGTGCCGGTCACCATCCGGAATGGTGCCTTCCTCGCGCAGGGGGCATATGCTTTTGCAGGTCAGGAAGCCCCGCCCGCCGACCTGTCAGGCAACATGTTTGTGGCTGCACCCGCCGAACCAGGTCTGCTCTGGCCGATTGCCACGGCAGAGGGCGCAAGGCCGGTCTTCCTGCCGCTGGGCGCTGTCAATCCCTTTGCCGGGGACATCGCGCCCGGTTCCGAGCGGCTCATGTCCCATGTCGATCTTGCCGAAACGCCTGGGCTTGATCAGGATCTGAAGGCGGCCGTCGCCGCTTTTGCCCTGAAGGAGCCTGCGGATATGCGTGCGCTTGCGCTTGCGCTTGATCTCGCCTGGCTCGCTTTGCCCCAGGCGGACCCTGCCGCCGAAACCATGCCGCTGGGTCTGGCACCACCCGAACCGGGCTGGATCTGGTCGGACAATGCCATCGCGATCACGCTGACCTCGACAAATGGACTGGATACCCAAGTCCTTCCGCAGGACTTTCCGCTTGACCTTGTGCCCGGTGTCTATCGGGTCACAGCCGACGGGCGCGATGCCGGGTTTGTCACAGTTGACGGCCAGTCCGAGCTGACCCTGCCATTGCCGGAAGCGCCGTTCTTTGCCTGGCGCAGCGACGAAGGGGGCAAGGTCAGGGGCGAGGCGCTGTATCTGCGGCCCGCTGCCGACCTAGCAGCATTGCTGGCTGGGATGCGGCCACTTTATCCGGGCGAATACTGGGGCGGGTATTCACCGCCGGTGCCGCGTGCCGGGGCGGACCGTGCAACGGCCGCTGCCGCCCTTGCCGCCGCACGCAGCGACATTCCAGCCTTGCTTGACCAAATGGTGACCTTGCAGCAGGCAGAGCAATGGCCGGCCTTCAACCGGCTCTGGCAGCGCGTCGATATCGCGCTGGACCTCTTCGGGGCCTTTGGGACCGGTGAGGACGCTGCTTGGCTTCTCTCCCTCGCGCCACCGGACATCACCTTCGACAATCTTGAAACCGCCGCGTTGATCGAAGCAAGACTCGGGCTGCTGGAAGGCGGTGCCGTCGAGGCCGAAGCCCGACGCCGTATGGCCGACCTTGAAAACGCAGGGCCCGAAGACCAGCAGGTCACGCTTCGCCTTGTCACGGCGCTGGCCCGGTTGGAAAGCAGGGTCGGTCTTGCCCTGCTTGCCGAAGCCTATGACGTCATGGCCAGACAGTCCCCCGCCCATGCACCTTTCGACCGCGCGGTTGTCGAATTGTCGCGGGCAGGACCCGAGATCGCAGGAAGCGTGCCGTCTGATTACCTGGATCGGCTGGAGGTCGCGGTGGACATGGCGCTGGCTGGAGACCTGCCCGAGGACGCGCGGCCTTCGGCTTCAAACTCTTTCTGGATTGCTGCCGCCGCGGCGCTGGCTGCCGAGGCACGCGATGGGCTGCCGCCCCGCAGCCTGCCGGTCATCATGCCCTTCACCGCAGGCGAATTCGCCTTTGTCCTTGAAGACCCGGCGCGTGCCTTTGCCGGGCGTCTTGGCGGCCATGGCCCGACCTTTCCCAATCCGATCACGAGCTGGACCTATGACAATGGCCGCTTTCTGTGCCCGGCACTCGCCTTGCGAAGTCCTGCCGAACGCGAAGCAATCGTCGGACGCACGCGCGCGGTCATGCAGGACGCGGTCTTCTCAGCAATTCTTGCCAACAACCCGGAGGGCGGCGGCGAGGACCCGTTGGTTCAGTTCCAGCAAATCGCCTTGGCCTTTGACTTCACCGCTGCCGATTGCCTGCTGACCATGGCCGTGCTGAACCACTATGGTCGCGACGCAGCTGGCGAAGAAGCGGCGTTCTTCGACAAGCTGGATTACGAACCTTACTGGTGGGCACGCCTGCCGCGCGCCAAGGCTGCGATGGCCCATTTCGCAAGCGGCGGGGACTTCCCCGTGTTCGCCGGCCTCAGCCCCTATCCAACCGAAGCCCTGCTCGATGCAGTCGGACCAGACAGCAAGGGAGACCCCGATCTTCTTGACGCAGTAGTCCTGCGCCACCGCCTGACCAATGACGGCTTTCAGGCCCCGATGAGCCTGTTCACCTTCGGGGCCGAACGAAGACAGTTCCGCCTGCGCAATGAAGGCGGCAACGGCAGTGTCACGATTGCGGGCTATGTCGAGGTCCGTCCGCTGGTCGACGGTGATCGTCTGATCATCGCCATTCGCCACAACATCAGCTCACCCGATTTCGGTGGCCTGGCAGCGATGATCACCGAGCCCGACCGGGCACCCTGGGAAGCCGACAACCGCCGCCTCATGTTCGACAGCCTGACGCTTGACACGGGCGGGCGTGAGGTTGCGGTGACCCATGAAGCGACAGGTGCGGATGGAGTGCACTACTTCACCGCTCCGTTCAGCGGTACGCTTGACGACACGGTCCTGCATCTTGGCATGCGGTACTGGGATGCCACATGGAACATCGACATCGCCCTCTGGAACACCATGCTTGGCCGTGCGCTGCGACAGGAGGCAGCGCCGTGACCCGCCGTGCCACATCCGCCTTGCTGCTTGTGCTGTCGGGTCTTCTGCCGACAAGCCTGCAGGCGCAGGACGACGCAATCTGTGATCGCGGCGAAGGGGCCTTTTATGGCCATACCTTCACGCTTGAGCAGATCTACCGGCTTGACCCCGAACCGCCCGCCGCACAACCGGGCACTGGTCTTTTCCCTGATCCGGGTGACTTCTCTACCGAAACCGGCAGCTCCGAGTTTGACTGTGAAGGGGGCTCGCTGGTCGGTGCTTTGACCTGCGTGGCAGAAGAGATTGAAGCGTCCGGTTCGGGCGACGGCGCCGGGCCCGCCGACGAAGCCAGTGGGATAAGTGAAGTTGAAGCTGCGGCTCGCCGGGCTGCCGACGAGACCGCGCCGGAGCTGGAAGCGGCAGCCGAAGGCGAACCTGCGTCGCCGCCACGCGAACTGCGCCAGATCCTTGCCCTGCGTCCAGTGCTGATCCCCGGCTCGCCGGGACAGATGCGCTACGAAGTGGCGGGGCCTGGCACAATCCTGACCCCCGAAGGCCTGACCGAGGACGAGATCGCGCGGGTTGCGCCGATGATCAGCGCGCAGAACGCCGCGCTACTCGACATGCGTGTCGTCTTGGACGCTGATGCGCAGGAAGCGCTGGTCGACGGGATTGCAAGGCCGGTCCCTCTGCCCGGTCTGCTGGACGGCGTGTCCCGCCCGGATAATGGCCCGACACTGGCGATGGGCGCGGAGTGCGGCAGCCTGTTCCGGGCGATGGCCGAGCGCGCGCGGCTGGCTCTTCTGCGAGAAGCCAAGGTAGCCCGCATCAAGCAGTTGAAGGACATGCTGAAGGCCGAGCGCGACAAGGCGGGACTGCTTGGCCTGCTCTGGGACAGTGAACAGGCCGACCGGATCGAACGGATCATTGCCGAGGAAGAGCGTCGTCTGGGGATCATTGACCGCAGTCTTGGCGAACAGCAGGCGATCATCGACCGGCGCGAGAGGGTCCTCACCCGCGACGAGCGCGAGCGCGAGATTGCGGCCATCAAGGCAGACCCCGACCGGCTTGCCGCCGAGAGTGCCAAGCGTCGCGAAAGCCTGATTGCTGCCGCCCAGGAAGTTGCCAACGCGCGCTGGCGCTTCATCGAAGGCGAGGCCGCCTATGCCCGCGAGATCGCATCACGCGATGCGATGATCAAGGCGGCGCGCGAAAGCAGTGAGGACGACCTGGCGGATGCGCTTGAGGTCGACAAGGGCAGGCTTGAAGCGGCGCGGGACAGTTGGCGCGAGCATGCGCAAGCGATGATCGACACCCGCACGCGCGAAGCAGCGGCGCTGGTCGATCAGAATGTCGCGGACGGGATCGGCCCGACGAGCGATGCCGCCTCGATGCTGTTGGCTGAAGGCAAGAACCCCGTCGAAGTGCTGGAAGCGGGAGCCCGCGAGCGTGCCATCGACTCTGCCCAAAGACGGGCTGCAGCCGATGCAGTCAGTCTGGGCGGCAACGCAACGGAGACCTATGGAGTCGCCGATTTCGGACAGGATCTGTTCGAGACCAATCTTGAAATGGCCAAGGACCCACTGCTTTTCTACAAGCGCTACGGTCACTATGCGAAAGGCGTCGGTGAGGCAGCCTACGACGGTGTGGTCGATCTGGCGAAGATCGGCGTCGAAGCGGGCGATCTGGCGGGCGAGGCTTTCGAAAGCGGCCTTTCCGAACTTACCGGATATGAGTTCAACACCTACGGCAGGGAGAATCTCGACACGCTGGTCGCGGCCGGTTCGGCGATCTCACAGGCCGATGCGCTGAAGATCGGCGAGATGGCGGGGGAAGTCGCCGCGATGGCCGACCGCAAGTTCGAACGCATGGCGGCGAGTGGCGAGCGCGGGATCGAAGAGGCGCTCGAGACCACCGGCTATGTGGTCGGCTCGGTTGCCGGAGCTGAAGAGATCGCGATTGCGGGAGCCCTGAAGGCGGCTTCGATCGCGGGCGACGTGATCCGGGGCACTGATGCGCTGACCGACGCTGCCAGAACCGTGGAGAACCTGAGCGACGCTGCCCGAGCCGCCGACGCCGCGCGAGGCGCGACGAGGGCGGCTGATGCAGTCACCGATGTGACACGGGCGGGGGACGCGGCAACGGATGCGACGCGGACCGTAGGTGATCTGGCTGACGCCGCGGCTGCCGGCGGGCGGACAGCAGATGCGCCTCCAGTTGCCGACGTGCCAGCAACCAGGCCCAAGCCAGACGAACCCGCGCCCGACGATTTCCCCACCGCCGTTGACCGCGACGCGGCCACCCAGCCCGACCCGGATGCAACCCGGACGGAACCGGCACCGGACGACGCCCCGCCTCCGGTGGACCGCGAGGCTGCGACCGGGGTCGATCCCGACGGGACGCGGACCGAACCCGCGCCCGACGATTCCCCCACCGCAGTTGATCGCGACGCGGCCACTCAACCCGACTTGGACGCAACCCGGACGGAACCGGCACCGGACGACGCCCCGCCTCCGGTGGACCGCGAGGCTGCGACCGGGGTCGATCCCGACGGGACGCGGACCGAGCCCGCGCCGGACGATACCCCCACCGCCGTTGATCGCGACGCGGCCACTCAACCCGACTTGGACGCAACCCGGACGGAACCGGCACCGGACGACGCCCCGCCTCCGGTGGACCGCGAGGCTGCGACCGAAGTCGATCCTGACGGGACGCGGACCGAGCCCGCGCCGGACGATACCCCCTCTCCGGTGGACCGCGAGGCTGCGACCGAGGGTGATCCCGACACAACGCGGAGCGAACCCGCGCCGGACGAGAACCCTGGTCCTGTCGACCCGGACGAGACGCTTCCGCCCGAAGATCTGACCGAGCCACCGCTGACTGCCACTCCCGACACAGGTCTGGCCGCGCGGCCAGACGAGGCGGTACCGGTGTCTCCGGCAGCGGCCGACCCGGCCAATCCGGCGCGTGGCCCGCCTGCCGCGCCCGCGCGCACCGTCACGCCGATCAATGAGTCGCGCTTGGACGTCGATCTTGACGAGAGCCCCGGCTACAGGTTCGGCGAGCCGCTCTTTGACCCGGCCAGAATCCCCGAAGGCAGTGCAATAACCGGCACTCCGGTCAGCCTTAAGGGCCCTGATGGCGAGGTTCGCAGTCTGCCAGGCAACAGGATCACTGCTCCGAACGGCGCGGTGGTCGAACTTGGGGAGGTGCTCGGCACCGGCGCCACCGCGAGCATCTTCAGGAAGGCGGACGACCCGTCCAAAGTCGTCCGTGTCGTCGATTACCAGGATCCGGGTTCGATCGCGCTTGATGCGGTGGGGCGCAAGGTCGGCGAGGCAATCCAGAACCCGACCGGCAATGGCAATTTCCGCATGACGAGGAGCGACGGTGATTTTACGGTCACCGATCCGACCAGCGGCAAGAAGTGGCTGGTCTCGGTTGAAGAGAACATCACCGAGGCCGGGACAGGCTTCACGAATGCCAAGCAGCGCTTTGCAGCCTCGCCGCCCAATCCCGAGCAAGAGCTGACCATGGCGCTGGCGATGCGCGAGATGAACAATCGCGGTGTTGTGTGGACAGATCACAAGCCAGCAAACTTCGACATCATTGCGAACTCCGATGCGCCGACCGGCTATCAGATGGTGATCTTCGACACGGGCGGGATCCGTCCGGTCAGCGGTGCGACCGCCGAGGCGCGTGCCGCCACCGCCCGGGAAATCCAGCGGGTCTTTGACCAGTCACCGAAGCCGAACTCGCTGGAGTTCAACACGTTCAAATCAAGCTATTTCAAAAGCGCGCTTCATCTCGATGACCGGGTTTTCGGCGGGGCTGTCGAGGTCGGCGTCTCCTTCACGCCGAACCTGATCACCCGCAAGGACGGCTATCTCGAACTCGCCGGTCTTTCCGATGCGGAACTGGTCGACCGCGCCATCGCGCTTGGCTTTGATGGCATGTCACTGCCAATCGCGCCGCCATAGACGCCAGCGGGGCCGGATCAGGGGCAAGCATTGGCTGGAACAGGCGGAAGCCGACAGTGGCCACACCTGGAATGAAGGGCAGCATCGATCAAGATGCCGCCCTTCATTCCGGGCGGTTGTTTCTCCGTCCAGAGGATGACAAGCCCGGGACTGTCCGAACCCTGATCTTGCTCGCGGCTGCAGGATCTCTTTCATCTTCACGGTCCGGCCCTCCGCGACCGCCTTCAGCGCCGCTTCGGCAAGGGCCAGAGCCAAGAGCCCAGCGACTACACGGGTGCCGCCGCGCTGCTGGGCAGCCTGCCTTCGGCGGACTGGCTTCTGGCTGCCTGCGGCTATGATGCCGACTGGTTCAGAGATGCGTTGAAAGACAAGGGGATAAAGCCCTGCACCCCGGGCCGGAAATCTCGCGGCAAGCCCGTCAAGCACGACAAGCGCCGATACAAACGCCGCAACAGGATCGAGATCATGTTCGGGCGGCTCAAGGA
>PNJK01000107.1 GCA_013821825.1 Rhodobacter sp. | reverse complement strand
CAGGGTCACTCCTCATTCGTGTGTCGGTTGCGGCGGGGTGGTCCCCGCCCTACGGGGTGGTAGGGCGGGGTTCACCCCGCCACACCGGTTAAGCGTATTTCTTCTGGATCTCGTCCGAGATGTTCTGCGGAACCGCGTCGTAATGATCGAATTCCATCGAGAACACGGCACGACCCGAGGTCATCGAGCGAAGCTGGTTGATGTAGCCGAACATGTTGGCCAACGGCACCATCGCGGCAATGACGTTCGCGTTGCCGCGGCTGTCCTGGCCGTTGATCATGCCCCGACGCGAGGTCAGGTCGCCGATGACGCCGCCGGTGTATTCCTCCGGGGTGACGACTTCGACTTTCATGATCGGCTCCAGCAGTTTCGCACCGGCCTTCTTCAGACCGTCACGCATTGCCGCACGGGACGCGATCTCGAAAGCGAGAACCGAGGAGTCGACGTCGTGGAACGCGCCGTCAATCAGTTGGACCTTGAAGTCGATGACCGGGAAGCCCGCCAGCGGACCGGAGTCCATGACCGACTTGATGCCCTTTTCGACGCCGGGGATATATTCCTTCGGCACCGCACCACCAACGATCTTCGATTCGAACGAATAGCCTTCGCCCGGCTGGGTCGGCGAGATGATCAGCTTCACGCGCGCAAACTGGCCGGTACCGCCGGTCTGCTTCTTGTGCGTGTAGTCGATCTCGTGCTCGCGGCTGATCGTTTCGCGGTAGGCCACCTGCGGGGCGCCGATGTTCGCCTCGACCTTGAACTCGCGACGCATGCGGTCGACGAGGATGTCGAGGTGAAGTTCGCCCATGCCCTTCATGATGGTCTGACCGGACTCAATGTCGGTCTCCACCCGGAAGGACGGGTCTTCGGCAGCCAGACGGGCAAGCGCGATGCCCATCTTTTCCTGGTCGGCCTTGGTCTTCGGTTCGACCGCGATCTCGATAACCGGGACCGGGAAGGTCATGGTTTCCAGAACAACGGGCTGGGCCGGATCACACAGCGTGTCCCCGGTGGTGGTTTCCTTGAGGCCCCCAAGCGCGATGATGTCACCAGCGAAAGCTTCGGAGATTTCCTCGCGATCAATGGCATGCATCATCATCATGCGGCCAACGCGCTCTTTGCGCTGCTTGGTCGCGTTCAGCATCGCATCGCCCTTGGCCAGCTTGCCGGAGTAGATCCGGGTAAAGGTCAAAGAGCCGACGAAGGGGTCGTTCATGATCTTGAACGCGAGGCCCGAGAAGGGCTGATCGTCATCGGCCGACCGCGCGATGTTGCGGGTTTCCGTCTCGTCGCCCGGCGCAAAGCCCATGTAGGCCGGCACGTCGAGGGGCGAGGGGAGATAGTCGATGACGGCGTTCAGAAGCGGCTGCACGCCCTTGTTCTTGAAGGCCGAGCCTGCAAAAACCGGGATGAAGTCGATGGCCAGCGTCCCCTTGCGGATCAGCGCGCGCAGCGTTTCCGGGTCAGGCTCGTTGCCCTCGAGGTAGGCTTCCATCGCGGCGTCGTCCTGACCCACGGCGGTTTCGATGAGGTTCATGCGCCATTCGTCGGCTTCGGCCTTGAGGCTGTCACGGATCGGCTGACGCCTCCAGGAGGCGCCCAGGTCTTCGCCCTCGTAGACCCATTCTTCCATGGTCACGAGGTCGATGATGCCTTCCAGCTTGTCTTCAGCGCCGATCGGGAGCGCGACCGGCATCGCGTTGGCACCAGTACGGTCCTTGATCATGCGGACGCATTTGAAATAGTCGGCGCCGGTCTTGTCCATCTTGTTGACGAACACGATCCGCGGAACCTTGTAGCGGTCGGCCTGACGCCAGACGGTTTCGGTCTGCGGTTCGACGCCGGCGTTGCCGTCCAGCAGCACGACAGCACCGTCAAGGACAGCCAGCGAACGCTCGACTTCAATGGTGAAGTCGACGTGGCCGGGGGTGTCGATGATGTTGAAGCGGTACTTCGTTGCCTTGTCGCCAAGGCCCGCATCGGAGTCGATCTGACGGTTCCAGAACGTGGTCGTGGCAGCCGAAGTGATGGTGATGCCGCGTTCCTGCTCCTGCTCCATCCAGTCCATCGTGGCGGCGCCGTCGTGGACTTCGCCGATCTTGTGGGACTTGCCGGTGTAGTAAAGGATGCGTTCCGAGGTCGTGGTCTTGCCCGCGTCGATGTGGGCGATGATCCCGAAGTTGCGGTAGCGATCAAGCGGATAGTCGCGTGCCATGATCTACCTCACCAACGATAGTGGCTGAACGCTTTGTTCGCGTCGGCCATCTTGTGGGTGTCTTCACGCTTCTTCACGGCGGTGCCGCGGTTCTGCACGGCATCGGCCAGTTCGGCGGCCAGACGCTCTTCCATGGTGTTTTCGTTGCGCTTGCGCGCTGCGATGATCAGCCAGCGGATTGCCAGCGCCTCACGACGCTCGGTGCGGACTTCGACCGGGACCTGATAGGTTGCACCACCAACGCGGCGCGAGCGGACTTCGACCGAAGGCTTCACGTTCTCGAGCGCTTCGTGGAAGGCTTCGACAGCGGGACGCTTCAGGCGGGTCTGGACGCGGTCAAGGGCGCCATAGACGATGCTTTCGGCGACGGACTTCTTGCCGTCGAGCATCAGGTTGTTCATGAACTTGGTGACCACCCGGTCGCCGAACTTGGCATCGGGCAGGATTTCGCGCTTTTCGGCGGCGTGACGACGGGACATTCCTTATCTCCTCACTTCGGACGCTTGGCGCCGTATTTCGAACGGCGCTGACGACGTTCCTTCACGCCCTGGGTATCCAGAACGCCGCGGAGAATGTGGTAACGCACACCCGGAAGGTCTTTCACGCGGCCGCCACGGATCAGGACAACTGAGTGTTCCTGAAGGTTGTGCTTTTCGCCGGGAATGTAGCTGATGACCTCAAAGCCGTTGGTCAGACGCACCTTGGCGACTTTCCGCATGGCCGAGTTCGGCTTCTTCGGGGTCGTGGTATAAACGCGGGTGCAGACCCCGCGCTTCTGCGGGCAGGATTCCAGGTGCTGGGACTTGGACTTCCGCACGTTCGCTTCCCGGGGTTTCCGGATCAGCTGTTGAATCGTCGGCATTAACGTTCCTCGTTTCGATACTCGCCCCCTAGCCATGGAGGCGCCGCTTCTCGACCGTGCGTTGCGCGCATCGCAAAACACGAACACCGCACCAACCCCCTTGCCGGGGATGACGCGGTGGACTTCCAGAGGATCGGGGCAACTGGGCCCGGATCATGACCACTTCAAGCGCTCTGACCCCTGCCGACGATGATGACCGATGGCTTGGGTAGGCGGGCGTATAGGGGGAGTCGCGGGGGATGTCAACAGCAGCCCCCCGCCTGCAGCCGGGGGTTTGACCAGTCAGGACTGAGCCGCCTGCCGCTGTAAAGCGCGTTCGCGCAGCAGGGTGAAAAGGCCCGCCGCGACCACGATCGCCGCCCCGGTCAGGGTCCAGAAATCGGGCAGATCGCCGAAGACCGCAAGGCCGAGCACGATGGCCCAAAGGAGCGATGTATAGCGGAACGGGGCGACAAGGCCGATGTCGCCGCTGCGCATGGCCATGACCGAAGTCAGATAGCCCACGATCAGAAACAGGCCCGCTCCAAGAACCTTCGCCGCCTCCCATCCGGTCATCGGCTGCCAGCCCTGGAAGCCCGCGCCAACCCAGCCCATCGTGGTGACCGCCACTGCCGCGCCAAGGGCGACCAGCGCCGAAGGGACCTGTCCCTGCAGGGGCCGGACGGACAGGTCGCGAACCACGACGCAGGCAACCGAGGCCACGCCCAGGATCGCCCAACGGTCAAAGCCCTCGGTCCCGGGACGGATGATGATGAGAACGCCGATCAGGCCCGCAAGGATCGCTGTCATCCGCCTCCAGCCGATCTTGTCGCCGAACACAAGGGCCGCGCCAAGGGTTATCGCCAAAGGCATCGCCTGCAGGATGGCCGAAAGGTTGGCCAGCGGCATCCGCAGCAGCGCTTCCAGAAACAGAATGGTCGCGGCCACGTCTGCCAACGATCGCAGCAGGATCAGCCAGCCGTCGCGGCGGTTCGGCCTGAACCGGTAGGCCCCGGTCACCGCAACCAGCAGGCCAAGACCCAGGACGGCAATCATGCCGCGCAGCCCGATGGTCTGGTAAAGCGGCAGGGTCAGGGTCACCGACTTCATGAAGGCGTCGTTGATCGTGAAGCCCGCCATCGAGGCGCACATAAGAAGGATGCCGCGCAGGTTGTTGGAAAGGGGCACGCCAAGGGTCCTTCTTGCAGACGCTTGCCTAGCAGGCGTCGCGCGGAAGGGGAAGTGCTTCGGCGCGTCCGTCGCGCGCCGGAGACGACAGGGACCGAACGCCGGGCAACTCGCCCGTTTCGTGACGATCGCCGCAAAGAGAAACCCCCGCCCGCCTTTCGGCGGGCGGGGGTGCAGGACTTGCCCGAAGGCCGCGAGGATCAGTCGCGGCTTTCGACGGTGTCGACCAGACTCGCCGCGACATCATTGTCGATCTCGGGCTCCATCGTCTCCATCGGAGCGGCCAGGGCTGCGGCCTCTTCGGCCTCGCTCCGGCGCGCTTCGATCACGGTAAGATCGCGGTCGGCGGCGATCTTCTTCACGCGGCTGGTTGCCCCACCGGTGCCGGCCGGGATCAGGCGGCCGACGATGACGTTTTCCTTCAGGCCCACCAGCTTGTCGCGCTTGCCCTGGACCGAAGCCTCGGTCAGGACGCGGGTGGTTTCCTGGAAGGACGCCGCCGAGATGAAGCTGCGGGTCTGCAGGGACGCCTTGGTGATCCCCAGAAGGATCGCCTCGGCCGAGGCTTCGCGCAGGCCGCGGTTGCGGGCCTTCACGTTTTCTTCCTCAAGCTCCTGCTTGTCGACATGTTCCCCTTTCAGCAGCGTGGTGTCGCCGCTGTCGAGGATTTCCAGCTTCTGCAGCATCTGGCGGACAATCACTTCGATGTGCTTGTCGTTGATCTTAACGCCCTGCAGGCGATAGACGTCCTGCACTTCGTCGATCATGTAGTTCGCCAGCGCCTCGACCCCGAGGATCCGCAGGATGTCGTGCGGGGCGGGGTTGCCGTCCATGATGTAGTCGCCCTTCTGCACGAAGTCGCCTTCCTGCACCGGAATATGTTTCCCTTTCGGGATCATGTATTCCATCGGGGTCAGCGTCTCATCGACCGGTTCCACGGTGATGCGGCGCTTGTTCTTGTAGTCCTTGCCGAAGCGGACATAGCCATCCGCTTCCGCGATGATCGCGTGATCCTTCGGACGGCGGGCTTCGAAAAGCTCGGCCACCCGGGGCAGACCCCCGGTGATGTCCTTGGTCTTGGCCCCTTCGCGCGGGATACGCGCGACCACGTCGCCCGGCCGCAGCTCCTGCCCGTCTTCGACGGAAAGGATCGCGTCCACCGACATGGAATAGCTGATCGGCGCGCCCTGGTCGTTGCGGATCGGATCGCCCGTCGCCGGGTCCATCACGATGATTTCCGGCTTGAGGTCGCCGCCCTTCGGCACCGAGCGCCAGTCGGCGACGATCTTCTGCGTCATGCCGGTGGCTTCGTCGGTATCTTCACGGACCGAGATGCCCGAGACGAGATCCTTGAACCGTGCGACCCCCGCCTTTTCGGCGATGACCGGCAGGGTGAAGGGGTCCCATTCGAACAGTTTCGTGCCGCGCTTGACCGCTTCGCCGTCCTTCACGTGCAGCTTTGCGCCATAGGTCAGCTTGTGGGCCGCGCGTTCCTGACCGACGTCGTCGATGATCGCGATCTGCATGCTGCGGCCGACGACGATCTGCTCGCCGGCGGCGTTCTTCAGGACGTTGCCATTGCGGAACTCGATCTTGCCTTCCTGGCTTGCTTCCAGGAACGACTGCTGGCCGCCCTGCGCCACGCCACCGATGTGGAACGTCCGCATCGTCAGCTGGGTGCCGGGTTCACCGATCGACTGGGCGGCGATGATGCCGACCGCTTCGCCGATGTTGACCAGCGTGCCGCGGGCGAGGTCTCGCCCGTAGCAAAGTGCGCAGACGCCCTCTTCCGCTTCGCAAGTCAGCGGCGAGCGGATGCGGATGGTGGCCACGCCCGAGTTGTTGATCAGGTCGGCGCGGCGTTCGTCGATCAGCTCGCCCTTCGAGACCAGTACTTCGTCGGTGCCGGGGACCAGCACGTCATCGGCCGCGACACGGCCAAGGACACGTTCGCCCATCGGGACGATGACTTCGCCATCGTTCACGGCAGCCGAAGCGGTGATGGCGTTCTCGGTCCCGCAGTCGTGCGACCGCACGATGCAATCCTGCGCCACGTCCACCAGACGGCGGGTCAGGTAGCCCGAGTTCGCCGTCTTCAGCGCGGTGTCCGACAGGCCCTTCCGGGCGCCGTGGGTCGAGTTGAAGTATTCAAGAACGGTCAGACCTTCCTTGAAGTTCGAGATGATCGGCGTCTCGATGATCTCGCCCGAGGGCTTGGCCATCAGGCCGCGCATCCCGCCAAGCTGCTTCATCTGGATGACCGAGCCCCGGGCACCGGAGTGGGCCATCATGTAGACCGAGTTCGGTTCCTTTTCGGCGCCATTGGCGTCGAAATGGGTGGCCGAGATGGTCGACATCATCGCCTCGGTGACCTTGTCGTTGCACTTGGTCCAGGCGTCGACGACCTTGTTGTACTTTTCGCCCTGGGTGATCAGGCCGTCCATGTATTGAAGCTCGAAGCCGGTGACCTGCTCACGGGTCTCGTTCACGATGGTCCACTTGGAATCCGGGATCACCATGTCGTCCTTGCCGAACGAGATGCCGGCGCGGAACGCCTCACGGAAGCCCAGCGTCATGATCTGGTCACAGAAGATCACCGATTCCTTCTGGCCGCAGTAGCGGTAGACGGTGTCGATGACGGTCTGGACGTCCTTCTTGCGCAGAAGCCGGTTGACCAGTTCGAAGGGGGCCTTGGCGTTCAGCGGCAGAAGGTTGCCAAGCCGCAGGCGACCCGGGGTCGTTTCATAGCGCTTCCAGACGATATTGCCGGTCTCGTCAACCTGACGGAGTCGGGCCTTGATCCTGGCGTGCAGGTGCACTGCACCGGCGGCGAGGGCGTGTTCCACTTCATCGATGTCAGAGAAGGCCATGCCTTCACCAACCATGCCCTTGCGTTCCATGGTGACGTAGTAAAGGCCAAGCACCATGTCCTGCGACGGCACGATGATCGGGTTGCCGTTGGCAGGGCTGAGGACGTTGTTGGTCGACATCATCAGCACTCGTGCCTCAAGCTGGGCTTCCAGCGAGAGCGGCACGTGCACGGCCATCTGATCGCCGTCGAAGTCGGCATTGAACGCGGCGCAGACCAGCGGGTGCAGCTGGATCGCCTTGCCTTCGATCAGGATCGGCTCGAACGCCTGGATGCCCAATCGGTGCAGCGTCGGCGCGCGGTTCAGAAGCACCGGATGCTCGCGGATGACTTCATCCAGGATGTCCCAGACTTCCGGGCGTTCCTTTTCGACCAGCTTCTTGGCCTGCTTCACGGTTGAGGACAGGCCCTTGGCTTCCAGCCGCGAATAGATGAAGGGCTTGAACAGTTCGAGCGCCATCTTCTTCGGCAACCCGCACTGATGGAGCTTCAACTCCGGCCCGGTCACGATGACCGAACGGCCCGAGAAGTCGACCCGCTTACCCAGAAGGTTCTGGCGGAAGCGGCCCTGCTTGCCCTTCAGCATGTCGGAGAGCGATTTCAGCGGGCGCTTGTTGGTGCCGGTGATGACGCGGCCACGACGGCCATTGTCGAAAAGCGCGTCAACCGCTTCCTGCAGCATCCGCTTTTCGTTGCGGACGATGATGTCCGGCGCGCGAAGCTCGATCAGGCGCTTCAGGCGGTTGTTGCGGTTGATGACCCGACGATAAAGGTCGTTCAGGTCGGAGGTGGCGAAACGGCCGCCGTCCAGCGGGACCAGCGGGCGCAGTTCCGGCGGGATCACCGGAAGGACGGTCAGGATCATCCATTCCGGTCGGTTGCCGGATTCAAGGAACGATTCAACGATCTTCAGCCGCTTGATGATCTTTTTCGGCTTCAGCTCGCCCGTTGCTTCCTTCAGCTCTTCACGTAGCTGGTCGGCCACGGCCTGCAGGTCGATGGCGGCCAGCATTTCGCGGATCGCTTCGGCGCCGATGTTGGCGGTGAAGGCGTCGGCGCCATACTGGTCCTGCGCGTCGAGGAATTCTTCCTCGGTCATCAGTTGGCCATAGGTCAGGTCGGTCAGACCCGGCTCGATGACGACATAGTTCTCGAAGTAGAGGATGCGTTCCAGATCGCGCAGCGTCATGTCGAGCATGAGGCCGATCCGGCTCGGGAGCGACTTCAGGAACCAGATGTG
>PNJK01000106.1 GCA_013821825.1 Rhodobacter sp. | reverse complement strand
ACGTTCGATGTCCATCGAGTCCAGCATCTGCGCCTTCATGTCGCGGTCGGCCACAGTGCCGGTCGACTGGATCAGCCGGTCGGCAAGGGTGGATTTGCCGTGGTCGATATGGGCCACGATGGAGAAATTGCGGATGAGATCAAGCTGGGTCATGGCGGGGATATAGCGGGAACCCGGCTGGGCGGGAAGGGGCCGCGCGCGGTCGCTGAACATGCGGCCGGGAAATGGCCCGCGCCAGCCGGAAGCGGCGGCGCGGGCCTTGCTCTGACCGGGACCGTGGCGCTCAGCGCATATGTTCCGGCAGCGCCTTGATCTCGTCCTGGCTGCGGTTGGTCGTGGCGTGGACATCGCCGTCTTCGTCGCGCATGAACTGCAGGTTCGCCGGATCGAGTGCGACAGGTTTCGCCCTGACGCCACGGAAGCCCCGACATCGACGATGACCTGCACTGTCGCGCCTGTGGTGGGGACATGCGAGACTGTGCCGATCCTTTCAACCAAGAGACCGCAGATCACGGCGCCCGTCAGGTTGGGCTCGTTCATCTTCGGTCCGCTGAGGGGGGTATGCATGCTGTGGTCCATCCGGGGTCTCCTTGGTTGTGTCTTCCGCCCGAGGGCCTGAGGAAAGAACGCGGGACCGGGAGGTTAGGTTCCGGCCGGGCATCGGCAAAAACCGGTCTGGCGGATCAGGGCCGGTGCGTCGGGCCGCCGGTCTGGCGGGGTTCTGCTCAGGCGGGGTGCCGCTCTGGCCTACCGTATCTTGTGGCGGGCCAAGGCACAGGCCGCGACAGCTTGCGGATTTCCGCCGACTTGTGCCAAGGCACTGTTGTGACTTGAAAAAATTGCTTGGACTTGGCATGATCAGTCGCAGAAAATGATCGGCGGCGGAGGGTGGCACCAAGCACCCCCGCGCCCGGCAACGAGGCAGAGACGAATGAAATCCATCGCGCTGGCGGCCACATTGGTGGCTCTTCTTCCCGCAATTTCCGGCGCCGCGCTGGCTGGCCCCATCGAACGCGCCTGCATGGCGTCTGATCGCGGGGCGGCCAACCGGTCGCTGTGCGGCTGCATCCAGCAGGCGGCGGATGCCACGCTGAACGGGGCCGACCAGCGCCGTGCGGCCAAGTTCTTCAAGAACCCCGATGCCGCACATTCGACCTGGGTGTCGCAGTCGGCGTCGGACGATGCGTTCTGGGAACGCTACAAGAGCTTTGGTGCCACCGCCGAGGCCTATTGCGGCGGCTGACGCGCGGCCTGAACCAGTTCACCAGCTTTGGATGCGTCGGGCCTGGGGTCCGACGGTTGCGCCTGCCTGGCGTTCGGGTCCGCTGCTGCGACAGCCAGACATGCGAAAGGCCCCGCCTTCAGCTGAAGGCGGGGCCCTGCTTTGTCATCCGCAAGGAATCAGGCGGCTGCCTGGGCCTTGGCGATTTCTTTCTTGATCTTCAGGGCTGCCGTCGACAGCTCGTCATCCTTCGCCTTGGCGAGGAAAGCGTCGAGGCCGCCACGATGGTCGACCGAACGCAGGGCCGCAGCCGAGACGCGCAGCTTGAACGACTGGCCCAGCACGTCCGAGATCAGCGTGACGTCGTTCAGGTTCGGAAGGAACCGGCGACGGGACTTGTTGTTGGCATGGCTGACCGTATTGCCCGACATCGGGCCCTTGCCGGAGAGTTCGCAGACGCGCGACATTGCGGTGTTCCTTCGATTCGTCAAAAACGGGGGAAGGCGGGGAATCCCCAGCCCTCGAAAGCGATTGCGGGCAGATACGGGGAAAGCGGGCCAGCGTCAAGCGGCTAGGCTGCGGGTTTCGGCACTTCGGCATCAGGAAGGAAGGCAAGGCCGATGGCGCGGCGCCCTTCCGGGGTGACGATCAGCGCCCGGCCTTCGGGTCTGCGCCGCAGCCAGCCCAGCGCTTCCATGCGTTGCAAGAGCAGGCGCCCAAGCCGGCCGCCCAGGTGGCTTTGCCGTTCGCTCCAGTCCAGGCAGTCGCGGCAGAGCGGTGTGCGCGCGGGGGCAAGGTCGGTCTCGGTCAGGCCGAAGTCGTGGCAGAAGGCGCGGCCCGAGGGCGTCAGGTCAAGCCCGCCGGGGCGATGGGCCAGATAGCCGCAGGCCGAGAGGCTGCGGTAGACCCGCACGCCCAGCGCCCCCGCAAGATGATTGTAGCACAGCCGCGCCTCGCGCAGTGCGGGGTCGCGCGGGCCGATCTGCGGCAGGCGGGCCGGGGTCCGCCCGGCAAGGGCCATCATCGCCTCGATCAGGCCGGCGACTTCGGGGCTGGCAAGGGTGAGGTATTTGTGGCGGCCCTGCCTTTCGGCCTTGAGAAACCCGGCATCGGTCAGTTTGGCAAGGTGTTCCGAGGCGCTTGCCTTGCCAAGGCCGGCGGCGGCACCAAGTTCGCCCACCGTCCGGGCCCGGCCGTCCATCAGCGCCAGCACCATCCGCGCCCGGGCCGGATCGGCCAGCGGGGCGGCAAGGGCGGCAATGTTGGGGCTATCGGTCATGGTTCGACCTTAGCCGAACCATCCAGGTCCGTCCATCGGGCAGAGCTGGCTTGCGGCCTGAAACCCGGCATGCAACCTGACCCGTCAAGGAGACATGATGGCCTTCCCGATCCACGAGCTTGCAGCCCTTGGCACCGCGACCTGCTGGGCCACGACCGGCATTCTGGCATCGGATGCGATCCGGGCGCTGGGGGCGTTCCATTTCAACCTCGCCCGGCAGCTGTTCGTCACTGTGCTGCTGGCCGCAATCGTGATTGCCCTGGGCGCGGTCGAGGTTCCGGGGTCGACGGGGATTGCCGTGCTGGCGTTGTCGGGGGTGGTGGGGATCCTTTTGGGCGATACGCTGAACTTTGCCGCTGTCGGCCGGCTGGGACCACGCCGCGCCGGGGCGATCTTTGCGCTGAATGCGCCGATGGCGGCGGTGCTGGGCTGGCTGGCGCTGGGCGAGAGGCTGGGCGGTCAGGCGGCGCTTGGCATTGCGGTGACGGTGGCGGGTGTGGCGCTGGCGATCCTGGGTCGCCCGTCCGAAGGCGCGCACCGGCTGGAACAGGTCCGGGGCGGGCTGCGGATCGGGGTGCTGTTCGGGCTTGGGGCGGCGCTGGGTCAGGCGACGGGCACGCTGGTCGCGCGGCCCTGGATGATGGGGGGGCTTGACCCCTATCTTGGCTCGTTGATCCGGGTGGGGGCTTCGGGGCTGGCGATGGGGGTGGTGGCCACCCTGCCCTACGCGCCGCCATTGCCCCGGGATGTGCCGCGAAAGGCGCTGTTGCTTACCGCGGCCACCGCCCTGATCGGGCTCTTGTTGGGCATGACGCTGTTTCTTTACGCCCTGCAGGGGTCGCAGACCGGGATCATCGCCACGCTCTCGGCGACGTCGCCCGTGATCATCCTGCCGCTGCTGTGGCTGCGGACCGGCCAGAGGCCCACGGCGAAAAGCTGGGCCGGGGCGGGGCTGGCGGTGGCGGGGCTGGCGCTGATCTTCACGCGCTGACCGGTCAGGTCAGGTGCCGACGGGCTGGCCGGTGCCCGACCGACGGTCCCGCCGTCAGGATGGCGACCTTCCCCGGTCAGGACGCGACCGGGTGCCACGGTGCGCATGTTCCGGCCAAACGGCCAGCCGCACCGGCCCGGTTTCGCAAAAGGGGCCGGGGTCGGTGAAAGGCTGGCGGAACGTGATGCAAGGCAGGGTGGCTGCCGCTTTTTCCCGCCAAAGCCGCGAGCCGGCTCTGGCGCCGTGGGTCAAGCGTCAGGCCTTTCGCCCGAGGAGGCGCAGCATCTCGGCCGCCGCCGCATCGGCGGTGATCTCTCCCTTTGCCACGCGGTCACCATAGCCTGCCATCAGGCCGCGCTGCGGTTCTGTCTGCAGGGCGGCGAGCAGGCCCCGGCGCACCTCTTCTTCGAACCAGTGGCGGGCCTGGGTGGCGCGGGTTCGAGCCCAGTGACCGTTGGCCTTGCGCCAGCGGGCCAGCGCCTGCATGTCGTCCCAGGCCTTTTCCAGCCCCTCCTGCGCCAGCGCCGAAACCGGCAGCGCCTTGGGAAAACCCGGCGGGTCCTGCGGGCGGCGGCGCAAGAGCCGCAGCGCCCCCGCGTAGTCCGCGACGGTGCGCAGGGCGGCGGGTTTCAGATCGCCATCGGCCTTGTTGACAAGGATCAGGTCGGCCATCTCCATGATGCCGCGTTTCACGCCTTGCAGCTCGTCGCCGCCGGCGGGGGCGAGGAGGAGGAGGAAGAGGTCTGAAAGCTCGGCCACCACGGTTTCGGACTGGCCGACCCCCACGGTTTCGATCAGCACGACATCGAAGCCCGCCGCCTCGCACAGGGCGACAGCTTCGCGGGTGCGGCGGGCGACGCCGCCAAGCTGGGTCTGGCTGGGCGAGGGGCGGATGAAAGCGAGGGGGTCGCGCGACAGGCGTTCCATCCGGGTCTTGTCGCCAAGGATCGACCCGCCCGACCGTGCCGAGGACGGATCGACGGCCAGCACCGCGACGCGCAGGCCCTGCCCGGTCAGCATCAGGCCGAAGGTCTCGATGAAGGTGGATTTGCCGACGCCGGGCGTGCCGGAAAGCCCGATCCGCAGCGCCTCACGCGCGGGGGTGCGCAGGTTGGCCAACAGCGCCAGCGCCTCGGCCCGATGATCGGCGCGGGCGCTTTCGACCAGCGTGATGGCGCGGGCAAGGGCCCGGCGGTCGCCCGCCCGGATCTGGGTGGCCCGGATCTGGGTGGCCCGGATCTGGGCGGCCCGGTCTTCTGTCTGCATCGTCGCCTCCGTTCCTGCCCTTTCTGCCGGATGCGCGCGGGCTTGGCGAGGGGCGAAAGCGGTTGCCCCCTCTGGCCATGCACGCAACTCGGCGCCATAACCGGGCGATGAGCGATCTGCCCCCCTCTGCGATCCTGCCGGTCACCGGGATCCTGCCAAAGCTTGCCGAAGCACTCGTTGCACGCGGCATGGCGGTGCTGCAGGCGCCGCCGGGTGCGGGCAAGACCACGGTGGTGCCGCTGGACCTTCTGGCGCGCGGGGTCGTCGAGGGGCGCATCCTGATGCTGGAGCCGCGCCGCCTTGCCGCGCGGGCGGCGGCGGAACGGATGGCCGAGACATTGGGCGAAAGGGTTGGCCAACGGGTCGGCTACCGGATCCGGGGCGAGGCGAAGGTTTCTGCGGCCACGCGGATCGAGGTGGTGACCGAGGGTATCCTGACCCGGATGATCCAGTCGGACGCCGAGCTTGCCGGCGTCGGGCTGGTGATCTTCGACGAATTTCACGAACGGTCGCTGAACGCCGATCTGGGGCTGACGCTGTGCCTTGAAGTGCGGGGCGCGTTGCGGCCGGACCTTGCGCTGCTGGTGATGTCCGCCACGCTGGACGCGGCCCCGGTGGCGGCGCTGATGGGGGATGCGCCGGTCGTCACCTCGCACGGGCGGGCCTTTCCGGTCGAGACGCGCTGGCTGCCCCGGGCGCCCGACGCGTCGCTGCGGCTGGAGGCGGTGGTGGCGGGGGCGGTGCGGCAGGCGCTGGAAGAGACCGGGGGCGGTGTGCTGGTCTTCCTGCCGGGTGAGGGAGAGATCCGGCGGGTCGAGGCGATGCTGGCGGGCCTGCCGGGGGTGGCGGTGCGGCCTCTGTTCGGGGCGATGGACTTTGCCGCCCAGCGCGCGGCCTTGGCGCCCACGGACCAGCGCAAGGTGGTGCTGGCGACGTCGATCGCGGAAACCTCGCTGACCTTGCCGGATATCCGGGTGGTGATCGACGCCGGCCGGGCGCGGCGGGCGCGGTTCGACCCGAACTCGGGCATGTCGCGGCTGGTGACGGAACGGGTGACCAAGGCCGAGGCCGACCAGCGCCGGGGCCGCGCGGGGCGGGTGGCGGACGGGATATGCTACCGGCTTTGGACCAAGGGCGAGGAAGGAGGCCTTGCGCCATTCCCTCCGGCAGAGATCGAGGTGGCGGACCTTGCCGGGCTGGCGCTGGAACTGGCGCTGTGGGGGGGTGCGGAACTGCCGTTCCTGACCCCTCCCCCGGCAGGACCTCTGGCCGAGGCGCGGGCGTTGTTGCAGGGCCTGGGCGCGCTGGACGCGAAAGGCCATATCACGGCACATGGCCGGGTGCTGGCGGCGCTGCCGCTGCATCCCCGGCTGGGACACATGCTGGCTGTGGCGGGACCGGAGGCGGCCACGCTGGCGGCGCTGCTGGCCGAGCGCGATCCGTTGCGGGGTGCGCCGCCGGATCTGGCCTTGCGGATGCAGGCGGTCCTGCGTCCGGGGCCAGAGGCGCACCGCCCGACGGTGGAGCGGATCCGGGACGAGGCGCGGCGGCTGGCCGTTGCGGCGCGCGATCTGTCGTCCGGGCCACCACTTCGTCACGCGGGCGAGGTCAGGCGCGGCCTGGCTACGCATGACGCGAAAGGTTCGACGGCAATACGCCCGGGAGCCCCCCTCCCCCCTCGTGGGGGAGGGATGGGGAGAGGGGGCTTCAGTGTGGCAGGCTGTTCGCTGGCCGAGATGGCGGCGCTGGCCTATCCGGACCGGATCGGGCTGCGCCGCAAGGGTGAGGCGCCGCGCTGGGTCTTGTCGGGCGGCAAGGGGGCGGCGATGGCTCCGGGGCTGCCCCTGTCGGGTGCAAGGCTGATCGTGGCGACCGATCTGGATGGCGACGCGCGCGAGGCCACGGTGCGGCAGGCGGTGGCGATTTCCGAGGCCGAAGTGCGGGGGCTTTACGGCGGCCGTATCGGCTGGGTCGAGGTCTGCGAATGGTCGCGGCGCGAGGGCCGGGTGCTGTCACGGCGGCAGGAGCGCCTTGGGGCTCTGGTGCTGGACGACCGGGCCTGGGACGCCCCCGCCGATGCAGTGGCACGGGCTGCGCTGGACGGGGTGCGCCTTTTGGGTCTGCCGTGGAGCCCGGCGGCGCGGCGGCTGCGGGCCCGCGCCCGGTTGGCCCGGGGCGCGGGCTGGCCGGGGGTGGAGGATGCCGAGCTTCTGGCCAGCGCCGGGGAATGGCTCTTGCCGCATCTGGCCGGGGTGAGGACCGAGGCCGACATGCGGGGCCTCGATCTGGTGCCTGCCCTGCAAGGCCTGCTGGGCTGGGACCGGCTGGCCGAGATGGACCGGCTGGCCCCGGCAAGTTTCGAGACTCCGCTGGGGCGGAAAGTGCCCGTCGACTATGACGGCGAGGTGCCCGCGATCGAGGTTCGCCTGCAGGAGATGTTCGGGGTGACCAGCCATCCCGTCGTCGGCGCGGCGCGGATGCCGGTCAGGATCACGCTGTTGTCGCCCGCGCGGGCCCCGGTCCAGGTGACGACCGATCTGCCCCGGTTCTGGGCCACGTCCTATGCCGATGTCAGAAAGGACATGCGTGGCGCCTATCCCCGCCACCCCTGGCCCGAGGACCCGACCGAGGCCGGACCGACGTTGCGGGCGAAACCGCGCGGAACCTGAATCGAGCGCGTTCCGCGCAAGTCTTCTTGTCTTGCCTCTGCGCGCCAAGAGCGCGCAACCGGCTGCGGGGTTTGCCTCCGGCGGGGATATTTGGAAACAGGTGAAGGGGATCGGTCGCGCCACAACCTGGTCAGCGGAGGCGAGGTGGCAAGGCGTCGGGCATAGCTTCAACGCTGCAACAGGATGTGACGGGACAAGACCGAAAGGGCCCCTTTCCCCCGTCGGCCCATAGCCCTATGAGGGGCTGGCACTTCGGGCGCTAACATGTCAGGCGCTGGCACATCAGGGGCGGATCATGCAGGATGGTTTGCAGGCAGCGCGGCGGGCGCGGTGGGCGGTGGCGGCGATGTTCATGGCGAACGGCTTTGTCATGGGGGCCTGGGCCCCGCAGATCCCGCTGTTGATGCCCCGGCATCAGGTCACTGAATCCGTGCTTGGCCTCTTGATCCTTGTGCTGGGCATCGGCGCGGTATCGGCCATGCTCTTCGCGGGGCGGCTGATCAACCGCCATGGCGGGCGGCGGGTGCTGTCGCTTTTCTCGCTGGCGCTGGTCCCGGTGCTGCCGATGGTGGTGTTTTCGCCGAACCTCTGGGTGCTGGCGCTGTTCATGGCGGTGTTCGGGGCCATGGCGGGCTGCATGGACGTGGCGATGAACGCGCAGGCGGTGGAGATCGAGCGGCGGCTGGACCGGGCGATCATGTCCTCGTCGCACGGGTTCTGGAGCCTTGGCGGCTTTGTCGGCGGGTCGGCGGGCAGCTATGTCATCGCCTATTGGGGCTCTGAGGTGCAATCGCTGATGACGGCGGCGGTGGTGGCCGTGCTGGTCCTGTCGGCGATGCCCTTCCTGTTGCCGGCCGCGCCTGTGGCGCAGCCTGAACCGGAGGCTGGTGCGCAGGCCGTCGGGATCGCCCATCCGCAGCTTTTCCCGCGCGATTTCCATGTCTGGCTTCTGGGGTTCCTGGCGCTGTTCGCCATGGTGCCGGAAGGCGCGGTTCTGGATTGGGCGGCGATCTATCTGCAAAAGGAG
>PNJK01000105.1 GCA_013821825.1 Rhodobacter sp. | reverse complement strand
AGGCCGATCGACATCATCGTCACCCCATGCGCGACCAGGGGCTCGATGATCTTGCCGTCGGGCGAAGACGGCCGCTTCGACACCCCCATCATCTTTGGCAGGCTCGGCCCGTAGATATCGGCGTCCAGAAGCCCTACCCGGCGCCCGGCCCGCGCCAGCGCCACCGCAAGGTTCGAGGCGACCGTCGATTTCCCCACCCCGCCCTTGCCGCTGGCCACCGCGATAATCCGGTCGATCCCCGATATCCGCTGCGGCCCGCCCTGCTGCGGCGTCGGGTGCTGGCCGATCTTCAGGCCGGGCGGCGCAGGCTTTGCCGCCGGACCATGCGCGGTCATCACCGCCTGCACGACGCTTACACCAGGAAGCGCCTTGAGCCGCGCCTCGGCTTCGGCCTGTGCTGATGCCAGAGCGCGGGCCTCGTCGGGGGTCGCGGCCTCGATCACGAAGCGCACGGTCCCACCCTCTATCGCCATGGCGCGAATCAGGTCACGGCTGACCAGATCCCCTCCGCCGGGATGCGCGACCCCTGCCAGAACCCGCATCACCGCCTCACGTTCGACCGTCATCGTTTTCTCCGCCGCACAAGATTTCCACTAACGTCGTGATCTTTGCGCATAAGGGCAAGGCCTCTTGACCAAATGCTCAAAAATCGGGCGAAGCTTCTGACATTTCATGACAATTTCGTGAAGAAAGCCATGCGGATGCTGCATGGCAGCATTGCGGAGAGGCGCTATTGTGCAAGTGCAGCAAGTGCCCCATGTTACCCCTAACAGCGCGAACGAACGGTGCTGGCGACTTTGAGAGGCTTGAGAGACATGGCTTACGTGAACACCAACCGCATTGCCCGCAAGGGCTTCTTGGACCGCATCGCGGATCTGAGGAATGGCGTCGTGACCGCGATCCGCCAGCGTCGCATCTATGGCCAGACCGCGGCTGAACTGAATGCGCTGACGGACCGCGAACTGGCGGATCTGGGCATTGTCCGCGCTTCCATCGCCGAAATTGCGCGTGAGGCAGCCTACGGCAAATAAGCTTTCGTGAGGTCCCCACCTCCTCCCGTGGGCCTTTGCGATCAGCGGCGATGCCCTCCCCCTCCCTGGCATCGCCGCATCTTTAGAACTGGGCCTTGTGCTCCATCTTATCGGGTGACCCCCTCCTCCTCCCTCGGGTCATCTGACACTGCGGCGGTGCCTCCCCTCCTCCCCGGCACCGCCGCACCTTCCTAAGGACCCTCGGGTCCAACGACATTGGACGCCCTCTCCTCCTCCCTGGGTGTCTGATTCTGCGGCGGTGCCTCTCCTCCTCCCTGGCACCGCCGCGCCTTTTTTTCGAAGATCGGCGATGACGGTCCCGCCTCGATTTTCTTGGGCTTTTGATTCCCAGTTACGTCCTTCCAGCTCCCCGCTCTTTCGCTTGCACCCCCCCCCTCCGGCGCCCGAAAGTGCCGCACCTGCGGGCGAGGGCGACATGTGGCTACAGGTAATTTCAGCGGCCGTCGTGGCGGCGCGGGTCGGCTATGCGGCCTCGGTCGCTGCTGTCCTTGCGGCGGTGGCTGTGCTTGGAGCCATGCCCGCGCAGGCAGCCAGCTGTCTGTTGGCAGTGTCGCTGGGCAAGGCAGCGGGGTCCGCTCTCCTGTCCTGGCAGTCGCGGGTTCCGGTCGTGCTGGCCGGCGTGCTCCTCCCCTTCTGTATGAAAGGCGCAGGCGCGGCCGAGGCGTTGCCCGGCGTCGTGCTGCCGATGCTGGCGGTTTTTCTGGTCGTGAGGTTGGTCAATCCGACCATGGCGTGCTGGCAACCTTTGCTGCGGGATTCGCGCTGGCCTTGATCGGCCGCGCTGACCTGTCCGCCTTCGGGCTTCAGGCCCCGGCGCTGGTGCCGGTCCTGCCGGAATTCCGGTTGTCCGCAAACCTTGGACTGGGGCTTCCCCTGTATCTGGTCACCATGGCCTCGCAGAACCTGCCCGGCTTCGCCACCCTGCGCGCCGCGGGGTATGCGCCGCCTGTGGCCCCCGCCCTCGCCCTGGCTGGCCTGTTCTCGGCCGTCCCTGCGTTTTTCGGGGCCCATACCGTCAGCATGGCCGCAATCACGGCGGCGATCTGCCCTGGGAAGGATGTTCATCCCGACAAGGATCGGCACTGGGTCGCCGGTCTGGCCCATGCGACAGTCCGGGTGGTCCTTGGGCTTCTCAGCCCCACCGACCTGGGACTCCTTGCCGCGCTTCCCGGCCCGGTGGTCGCAGCGCTGGCGGCCCTGGCACTTCTGTCACCGCTGATGGGGTCGCTGGCCGGTGCCTGCGCAGCGCCGGAGCAGCGCTGTGCCGCCATGCTGACCCTGGCCGTTACCGCCTCGGACGTGGCCACCTTCGGCATCGGGGCCGCCTTCTGGAGGCTGGTGGCGGGGCTTGTCGTCCATGGGATGGAGCGTTTCCGCCGCTGACAGCAAATCTTTTCGAAAAGATTTGCAAATTCCTTCGAAGGAATTTGGCGCCTAGAACGGTACGTCATCAGCCTGATCCGCCGGGATCACCCAGCGTGCGACGACCTTTTTCGACCCGGCATGGTCGAATTCGATATCAAGCTTGTCGCCCTCGATCGCCATGATCTCGCCGTAGCCGAACTTCTGGTGGAAGACCCGGTCCCCAAGCACGTAGGGAGAGACCGCCTCGGCATCGATCACCATATGCCGCGCCTCGCGCGGCTGGGACATCGGGCGGCTGGACTGCTGCTCCTGCATCCGCCGCCAGCCGGGCGAGTTGTAGACGTCGGCCTTCGACACCCGCTCCTCAAGGTTGGACCCGAACCCGACCGAAGCCGCGGCCCCATACCCGCCGCCATAAAGGCCGGGGGCGGTCAGCACCTCCACGTGATCGGCAGGCAGTTCGTCGATGAAGCGGCTGGGCAGCTGGCTTTGCCACTGCCCATAGACCCGGCGGTTCGAGGCAAAGCTGATCGTGCACAGCTCCTCGGCCCGCGTGATGCCAACATAGGCCAGGCGGCGTTCCTCCTCCAGTCCCTTGAGGCCGGATTCGTCCATGCTGCGCTGGCTGGGGAAGAGGCCATCCTCCCAGCCCGGCAGGAACACCACCGGAAACTCCAGTCCCTTGGCGGCGTGAAGGGTCATGATGGTGACCTTCTCCTCCGCCCCTTCGGTGTCGTTGTCCATGATCAGGCTGACGTGTTCGAGGAACCCTTGCAGGTTGTCGAATTGCTCCAGCGCCTTCACGAGTTCCTTGAGGTTGTCCAGCCGCCCCGGTGCTTCGGGTGTCTTGTCGTTCTGCCACATCTCGGTGTAGCCGCTCTCCTCAAGGATCGTCTCGGCCAGGCGGATGTGGTCATAGTCGTAGACATTGGTCGCCGCGTGCCAGCGATCCACAGCCTCGACAAAAACCCGCAGTTGCGCCGCGCCCTTGCCGGCGAAGACCGCCTTGGCCACCGCCTCTCGGGCGCCGTCCAGAAGCGAGACACCTGCCACCCGGGCAAGCCGCTGGATATCGGACTGAGCCTTGTCTCCCAACCCCCGCTTCGGCAGGTTCACCACCCGCTCGAACGCCAGATCGTCGTCCGGGGAAACGGCCAGCCGGAAATAGGCCATCGCGTCGCGGATTTCCTGGCGTTCATAGAATCTTGGCCCGCCGATCACGCGGTAGGGCAGGCCGATGGTGAGGAACCGGTCCTCGAAGGCCCGCATCTGGTGGCTGGCGCGGACGAGGATCGCCTGTCGATTCAGGTCAACGGGCTCCATCCCCTGCGTCCCGCGCTGCACCGCCTCCACTTCTTCTCCAATCCAGCGCGCCTCTTCCTCGCCGTCCCAATGGCCGATGAGGCGGACTTTCTCGCCGGGTTCCCCGGCAGTCCACAAGGTCTTGCCAAGGCGACCCTTGTTCGCGGCGATGATCCCGCTGGCGGCCGCAAGGATGTGGGCGGTGGAACGGTAGTTCTGCTCCAGCCGGATGACCTGTGCGCCGGGGAAATCCTTTTCGAACCGCAGGATGTTGCCGACCTCGGCCCCGCGCCAGCCGTAGATCGACTGATCGTCGTCGCCGACGCAGCAGATGTTCTTGTGGGCTTGGGCAAGGAGCCGCAGCCACAGGTACTGGCAGACGTTGGTGTCCTGATACTCGTCCACCAGGATATAGCGGAACCAGCGTTGGTACTGGGCCAGCACATCCTCGTGCTTCTGGAAGATCGTCACGCAGTGCAGCAGAAGGTCGCCGAAGTCAGTGGCGTTCAGGGTTTTCAGGCGGTCCTGATAGGCCTCGTAAAGCTCGGTTCCCCGGTTGTTGTAGGCGCTGGCGTCCGAAGACGGCACCCGGTCCGGCGTCAAAGCGCGGTTCTTCCAGCCATCGATAAGCGAAGCCAGAAGCCGGGCAGGCCAGCGCTTTTCGTCGATGTTGGCGGCGGCAATCAGCTGTTTCAGCAGGCGCAACTGGTCGTCGGTGTCGAGGATGGTGAAGTTCGGTTTCAGGCCGACCAGTTCGGCGTGCCGGCGCAGGATCTTCACGCTGAGAGAGTGGAAGGTGCCCATCCAGGGCATCCCCTCGGCTACCTCGCCCAACATGCGGCCGACCCGCAACTTCATCTCGCGCGCAGCCTTGTTGGTGAAGGTCACCGCGAGAATCTCATTCGGGCGCGCCTTGTGCAGGTTCAACAGATGCACGATGCGCGCCGTCAGGGCCTTGGTCTTTCCCGTCCCGGCGCCGGCAAGCATCAGCACCGGGCCATCCAACGCTTCGACCGCGGCCCTTTGCGCCGGATTCAGGTCGTCAAGATATGGCGCCCCCCGCCCCGCCAGCGCGCGCTGCGACAACGGCACCGGGGGCGGCACGGCTGCCGAAAAGGCCTCATCTTCGTCCCATCCGTTCATGCGGCACAGTATATATGGATCATCGCGCGTGGAAAGACCTGCGTTCACCGATTGTTCAGGTCAGCGGCCGACCACTCCCTCTGTCGCATTTCGGTGAAGAAACGGCGGCATTCCCCTTGCGCTGCAGTGCAGCGCCCGTAATGTGGCAGCGTTCTGCCTGGGAGGCCCGCCGATGCCCGACTTCAAGAAGATCCTGATCGCCAACCGGGGCGAGATTGCCATCCGGGTGATGCGGGCCGCGAACGAGATGGGCAAGAAGACCGTCGCCGTCTACGCCGAGGAGGACAAGCTGGGCCTTCACCGCTTCAAGGCCGATGAGGCCTACCGGATCGGCGAGGGGCTAAGCCCGGTCGGTGCCTATCTTGCGATCCCCGAGATCATCCGGGTGGCGAAGATGGCCGGGGCGGATGCGATCCATCCGGGCTATGGCCTGCTGTCGGAAAACCCTGATTTCGTCGATGCTTGCGATCAGGCGGGTATCACCTTCATCGGTCCGCAGGCCGAAACCATGCGCGCCCTTGGCGACAAGGCTTCTGCCCGCCGCGTGGCGATGGAGGCCGGTGTCCCGGTGATCCCCGCGACGGAAGTGCTGGGCGAAGACATGGCGCTGATCAAGCGGCAGGCGGCTGAGGTCGGCTATCCGCTGATGCTCAAGGCAAGCTGGGGTGGCGGCGGTCGCGGGATGCGACCAATTCTGTCCGAGGACGAGCTGGAATCGAAGGTTCGGGAAGGCCGGCGCGAGGCGGAAGCCGCTTTCGGCAACGGCGAGGGCTATCTGGAGAAGATGATCCAGCGCGCGCGTCACGTCGAGGTGCAGATCCTTGGCGACAAGCAGGGCAACGTCTGGCACCTGTGGGAACGCGACTGCACCGTGCAGCGCCGGAACCAGAAGGTCGTCGAGCGCGCCCCGGCGCCGTATCTGACCCAAGGACAGCGCGAAGATGTCTGCGAAATGGCCAAGCGCATCTGTTCCCATGTGAACTACGAATGCGCCGGTACTGTCGAATTCCTGATGGATATGGATTCGGGCAAGTTCTACTTCATCGAAGTGAACCCCCGGGTGCAGGTCGAACATACCGTCACCGAGGAAGTGACCGGCATCGACATCGTGCAGGCCCAGATCCTGATCGAAGAGGGAAAGTCGCTGCCCGAAGCCACCGGGGTTGCGTCTCAGGCCGAAGTGAAGCTGAACGGCCACGCGCTGCAGTGCCGGGTGACGACGGAAGACCCGCTGAACAATTTCATTCCGGACTATGGGAGGCTGACCGCGTATCGGTCGGCCACCGGCAACGGCATCCGCCTTGATGGCGGCACCGCCTATGCCGGGTCGGTCATCACCCGGTATTACGATTCCCTGCTGGTCAAGGTCACCGCACATGCCCAGACGCCGGAAAAGGCGATCAGCCGGATGGACCGCGCCTTGCGTGAATTCCGGATTCGGGGCGTGGCCACGAACATCGAGTTCGTCATCAACCTCTTGAAGCACCCGACCTTTCTGAACGACACCTACACCACCAAGTTCATCGACACGACGCCCGAGCTTTTCAATTTCAAGCGTCGCAAGGACCGGGCGACGAAGATCCTGACCTATATCGCCGACATCACAGTGAACGGGCATCCTGAAACCGCTGGCCGGCCGAAACCGGCGGCCGAGGCGCGGGCTCCGAAGCCGCCCGCTACGAAGGCGGAACCGGCGATGGGCACCCGCAACCTTCTGGAGCAGAAGGGTCCGCAGGCCGTTGCCGACTGGATGAAGGCGCAGAAGAAGGTGCTGATCACCGACACCACGATGCGCGACGGGCACCAGTCCTTGCTTGCCACCCGGATGCGGTCGATCGACATGATCCGCGTGGCGCCCAGCTACGCCGCCAACCTGCCGCAGCTTTTCAGCGTCGAATGCTGGGGCGGCGCGACATTTGACGTGGCCTACCGCTTCTTGCAGGAATGCCCGTGGCAGCGCCTGCGCGACCTGCGCGCCGCGATGCCGAACCTGATGACACAGATGCTGCTGCGCGCCTCGAATGGCGTCGGCTACACCAACTATCCCGACAATGTGGTGCAGGCTTTCGTGAAGCAGGCCGCAGAAAGCGGTGTCGATGTCTTCCGCGTCTTCGACAGCCTGAACTGGGTCGAGAACATGCGCGTCGCCATGGACGCGGTGGTCGAGGCGGGCAAGGTCTGCGAAGGCACGATCTGCTATACCGGCGACCTTCTGGACCCGGCGCGCCCGAAGTATGACCTGAAATACTACGTCGCCATGGGCAAGGAGCTGAAGGCGGCAGGCGCGCATGTGCTGGGCCTGAAGGACATGGCGGGCCTTCTGAAACCGGCGGCTGCCCGCGTGCTGATCAAGGCCCTGAAGCAGGAAGTCGGCCTGCCCATTCACTTTCACACCCACGACACCTCGGGCGCGGGGGCGGCGACGATTCTGGCCGCCTGCGACGCCGGCGTCGATGCGGTCGATGCCGCGATGGACGCCTTCAGCGGCGGCACGTCACAGCCGTGCCTTGGCTCGATCGTCGAGGCGCTGAAGAACACCGAGCGGGATACCGGCCTGGACATCAAGGCAATCCGCGAGATTTCGAACTACTGGGAGCAGGTGCGTGGCCAATACGCGGCATTCGAGTCCGGCATCCCGGCGCCTGCGTCCGAGGTCTACCTGCACGAAATGCCGGGCGGTCAGTTCACCAACCTCAAGGCCCAGGCCCGCAGTCTGGGACTTGAGGACCGCTGGCACGAGGTGGCGCAGGCCTATGCCGACGCGAACCAGATGTTCGGCGATATCGTCAAGGTGACGCCGTCCTCGAAGGTCGTCGGCGACATGGCGCTGATGATGGTGGCTCAGGGCCTTACCCGCGCGCAGGTGGAAGATCCCGCAGTCGAGGTGGCGTTCCCTGAATCCGTCGTCGACATGCTGAAGGGCAACCTTGGCCAGCCCCCCGGCGGCTGGCCTGCGGACATCCTGAAGAAGGTGCTGAAGGGCGAGACGGCGCTGACCGACCGGCCCGGCCTGCGTCTCACCGCTGTCGACCTTGAAGCCACCCGTGCCAAGCTGGCCGAAGAACTGCGCCTTGGCGCGGAAGAGGCCGAGGGCGAGACCGTGGATGACGAGGACCTGAACGGCTACCTCATGTATCCCAAGGTCTTCATGGACTACCGCACCCGGCACCGCCTCTATGGCCCGGTCCGCGTCCTGCCGACCCTGACCTTCTTCTACGGCATGAACTCCGGCGACGAGATCAGCGCCGAGATCGACCCCGGCAAGACGCTGGAAATCCGGCTGCAGGCCGTGGGCGAGACGACCGACGAAGGCGAGGTCAAGGTCTTCTTCGAACTGAACGGTCAGCCCCGCGTTATCCGGGTGCCGAACCGCGCAGTGAAGGCCAAGACTGCCGCCCGCCCCAAGGCGCAGGACGGCAACCCCGCGCATGTGGGCGCGCCGATGCCGGGCTCCATCGCCTCGCTTGCCGTTACGCTGGGCCAGAAGGTCCGCGCGGGCGACCTCCTCTTGACGATCGAGGCGATGAAGATGGAAACGGGCCTCCACGCTGACCGCGAGGCCACGGTGAAGGCCCTGCACGTCCAGCCCGGCACGCAGATCGACGCCAAGGACCTGCTGGTGGAACTGGAGTGACCAACGTCGGGTGGGCGCCGGCGCCCGCCCGGCCTTTCTTCCCCGACAGCGCCCGCAGAGATCGGAAAAATCGGCACCCTTTCACTTTCCCTCTTGCGGCCCCCGCCCCGCCGCAATAAATCACCCC
>PNJK01000104.1 GCA_013821825.1 Rhodobacter sp. | reverse complement strand
GGTCGCGGTGTCGAGGCCGGTGCGTGCCATGTCGTTCATGTCCTGGTCCTTTGCGACCGCATTTACCATTTCCGCTCAAAGCGACGGCGCAGCCAGATCGCCATCCCGTTCATCATCACCAGGATTCCCAGCAGCACCAGGATGGCCGCCGAGGTGCGGCTGACGAAGCCGCGCTCGGGGCTGTCGGCCCAGATGAAGATCTGCGTCGGCAAGGTGGTGGCGCTGTCGAAGGGGGTGGAGGGGGCCGAGGTCATGAAGGCGTTCATCCCGATCAGAAGCAGGGGCGCCGTCTCGCCGATGGCCTGGGCCATGGCGATGATCGTGCCGGTCATGATGCCCGGCATGGCCAACGGCAGGACATGCTGGAACACCACCTGCTGCCGGCTGGCACCCACGCCCAGCGCCGCCTCGCGGATCGAGGGGGGCACGGCTTTAAGGCTGGCGCGGGTCGCGATGATGATGGTGGGCAGGGACATCAACGCCAGCGTCAGGCCGCCTACCAGGGGCGAGCCGCGCGTCAGGCCGAACCAGTTGAGAAACACCGCCAGCGCCAGCAGGCCGAAGACCACCGAGGGCACGGCGGCAAGGTTGTTGATGTTCACCTCGATCAGGTCGCTGATGCGGTTCTTCGGGGCGAATTCCTCAAGGTAGATCGCGGCGCCGATGCCCACGGGCAGGGCGATGGCGAAGCAGACAAGCAGAAGATAGAACGAGCCGATGAACGCCCCTTTCAGTCCGGCAAGTTCAGGAAAACGCGAATCCGCGTTGGTGAACATGCCCCAGTTGAAGGGTGTGGAGATCCGGTCCTGGGCAACAAGCGTGTCGAAAGCGGCAATCTGGGCATCGGTGACGCGTCGGTTCGACTCTGGCGTGTTCCGGTCGATGGAACCCTTGTTCAGTTGATCAAAGGGGTCGGACACCGGGACGAGGAACGAAACCACGGTTCCGATCAGGGACGGATCTGCAACCACCCGGTCCCGCACCCTGAACTGGGCGCCATCCGACAGGATATCCCCGGCGGCGCGCAGGGCGGGACCGGTCAAATCCGGGAACTGGCTGGCGACCGCGCCCTGGATGATCCGGCGCCAGTTGCTGCCGAAGATATCCTCGGCATCGACAGTTTCGGCAGAGATCGGCACATCGATGGTGACATGGGTCTGCGTGAAGGCCTTGTAGCCGGTGACCGTCAGCGAGACCAGCATCAGCGCCAGAAAACCCAAGGCCAGAGAGATCGATACGATGCCAGCCATACGCAGCCACAACTCGCTGCGGCGGCGCTTGCGGACGTGCTCGCGGTACTCGGCCGAGGACCAGTCGAACCCGGTGCCCGAGGGGGAAGGGGGGGGGATGTCGGTCATGTCCGGGCGCCTAGTCGTAAAGCTCGCGGTATTTCCGCACGATGCGGAGCGCGAGGATGTTGATGCAGAGCGTGACCAAGAAAAGCAGCATGCCAAGGGCAAAGGCGGCCAGCGTCTTGGGGTTGTCGAATTCGGTGTCGCCGATCAGCAGGGTGACGATCTGCACCGTCACGGTGGTGACCGTATCCAGCGGGTTGATCGTCAGCTTGGCGATGATGCCTGCCGCCATCACCACGATCATCGTCTCGCCGATGGCGCGGCTGACGGCCAGAAGGACGCCGCCGACAATGCCGGGGATCGCGGCGGGGAACAGGACTTTCAGCATCGTCTCGCCCCGGGTGGCACCAAGGGCCAAGGAGCCGTCGGACAAAGACCGCGGCACCGCCGACAGCGCATCGTCCGAGAAGGAAGAGATGAAGGGGATCAGCATGATCGCCATGACGACCCCGGCCGCAAGCGCGGTATTGGGCGACACATCAAGGCCCGCGGCGGCCCCGGACGACCGCAGGAAGGGCGCCACGACAAGGATCGCGAAGAAGCCGTAGACGATGGTCGGCACGCCAGCCAGAATCTCCAGCACCGGTTTGACGATATTGCGGGTGCGGGGCGAGGCGAACTCGCTCAGGTAAATCGCCGAGAACAGGCCGATCGGCACTGCGACGACCAACGCGATCACCATGATCAGGACAGATCCAAGCAGCACCGGCAACACACCGAACACGCCCTGGCCGGCCACCTGGTCGGCGCGGATGGCGATCTGCGGTTCCCAGCGCAGGCCGAACAGGAATTCGTTGAGCGGCACCATCCGGAAGAACTTGATGCTTTCGAATACCAGCGACAGGACGATCCCGATCGTGGTGAAGATCGCGATGGTGGAACAGAAGATCATCAGACCAAGGACGATGCGTTCGACCCCCTGGCGGGCGCGGAACTGCTGCGACACGCGGGATCTGGCGAAGGCCAGCAAAGCCGCCGACATCAGCGCGATGACCACGACCATCGCGAGGCTGGCAGAGGCATGGCGGGAGGTCATCGTCTCGGCTGCGGCAAGTTTCCAGTCTTCGGGCGTGCCGAACACCTGGCCACTGGCGATCGACTTGATTTCGGCAAGCACCAGCGCAACGCCTCCGGCTTCCAGCCCGTCAAGGACGCCTCCGGGCAGTCCGTTCATCACGGAACGGTCGATCAGCGGGCCTTGGGCCATGAGCCAGAACAGGATGACGACGAAGCCGGGCAGGCCGACCAACAAGGCGGCAAACATGCCGTGGAAGCGGGTCAGCGAATGCAGCCGTGTGCCCTTCGCCCTGATCCGCGACGCGGCCATCCGGTTCAGAGCATAGCCGAAGAGGACGGCGACGAAGAGGATAAGGAATGCAAGCCCGGTCACAGTGACCCCCTGAAGCGTGATGCCGCCCGGAAGCCGTAGCCCCCGGACGGCGGTAGGTTTGGCCTTACTTTTCGGGCGCGGTCATGTTGACGGCGTTCTTCAGCGTGTCCTGAAGCGTTGCCAGTTCAGCTTCACCCAGCACGACCAGGCCGCGCTCTTCCAGGTAGCCGCCGGCACCCAGCGCTTCTTCTGCGGCATAGGTCTCGATGAATTCGGCCAGGCCCGGGATCACGCCGCGATGGGCATTCTTGACGTAGAAGAACAGCGGGCGCGAGATCGGGTAATCGAAGCTCGCGATCGTGGCCTGGGTCGCTTCGACGCCGTTGATCTTGACGTCTTTCAGATTGTCGAGGTTTTCGAAGAGGAACGAGTAGCCGAAGATGCCGACAGCGGTCGGGTCAGCCTCAAGCCGCTGCACGATCAGGTTGTCGTTCTCGCCGGCTTCGACGAACAGGCCATCCTGACGCATGCGCGAGCAGTCTTCCTCGACAAACTTGTCGTAGGCAGCCTCGTCACCGGCTTCTTCCAGCTTCTTGGCATAGTCGGTCTCTTCGCAGCCCGCCTGCATCGCCAGTTCGACGAAGGCGTCACGGGTGCCCGAGGTGGGCGGCGGGCCGTAGGCGAGGATCGCGGTGGCAGGCAGGCTGGCGTCGATGTCCGACCACATCTTGTAGGGATTGTCGACCAGCGTGCCGTCAACCGGAACCTTTGTGGCAAGCGCCTTGTAGACCTGCTCGAGGCTCAGGTCCCAATCGATCTCGCTGGCGCGCGAAACCGCGATGGCCAGACCGTCATAGCCGATCAGGGCCTCGGTGATGTCGGTCACGCCATTCTGGGCGCAAAGTTCGTATTCGGACTTCTTCATCGCGCGCGAAGCGCCGGTAATATCGGGGTAATCAGCGCCGATGCCGGCACAGAAAATCTGCATGCCGCCGCCAGTGCCCGTCGATTCGACCACTGGCGATGCGCCGCCCTGGTTGGCGAACTCTTCGGCAACGGCCTGAGTGTACGGGAACACGGTCGAGGAACCGACGATGCGGATCTGTTCACGGGCCTGTGCCATCGAGGCGGAGGCGGCAATCGCCAGCACCGATGCGGTGAGGTGGAAGGATTTCATGGTGCACTCCTGCAAAACTTGCGGACCCGATTTGGCCCAGCACCGGCTCTAGTCCGCTCGGGTGACAGTTAGATATCAGGTTTGTAAAAACTGGATGACAGTCCGAAGGTGCCCCGTCGACATGGCTGATCGGCGCACTGTGGCGTTGCGCTTGCCCGCCGATGGCTGATGTCCGGAGGGCGATGCGCCAGGGATTTGCAGGCTTGCGCCCGACGATGCCGAAGGGTCGAAAACGCCTGGCCCAGCAGGCGCTTCAAAACCCCAAGGAGCCGCTTTGCCCGCGGGCCGTAGGGCTGGAACAGCAGTGGCAGCAACAGGAGCCGGTTGCGCGGCATGGCGCGGTCATGGCTGAAGGCGCGAAAGCCGTGCTCTCCATGCACCGAGCCAAGGCCAGAGGTGTTGACCCCGCCGAACGGCAGCCCGGCATGGGTGTAGCGCGCCACCGCCATGTCTACCCCGACCGCGCCGGAACTGGTGGCAACGGCAACCCGGTTTGCCAGCGCCCGGTCCCGGATGAAGATGCAAAGCGCCAGGGCCTTGTCCCGACCATTGATCCGGTCGATCGACCTCGTCGATGTCGTTACAGGTGATGATCTGCTGCACTGGGCCAAGGATCTCTTCGCTGTCCAGCCACATCTCTGGTGTCCGGGCCTCGATCAGGACAGGCCCATGAGCCTGCCCTTCGCGTCCGTTGTCGCTGAGCGTGTGCGCCATCTTGTCCAGCGCATCGCCGATCAGAGCCGAAAGCCGTTCGGCAAGGGCAGCGTCGCAATTCGCGTCAGGTTCGGGTTGGTTGCCCCCGTCCCGTAGGCCCGAACGATCCGCGCGCGAGCCGCGCGCGAGGAGCCGCGACAAATGCCTGTTTGACCGAGGCATGGACGAACAGATAGTCCGGCGTGAGTCAGGTTTGCCCGGCGTTCGCGAATTCGCCAAAGCTGACCCGGTCCGCCATCTGCGGCGCAGGACGATGGCCCTTTAAGGCGCACCGGAACCCGCGCTGGACGAGGCATTCATCTGGTCAAGCCATGTGAAGTGGTAGACGGCGCGGCGTATCGCCCCCCTTGGGTCAGCGGCTGCTGAGGGGAACGGGCGACGATGTGGCCATTTCGGCAGCAGGGCAGGCAACTTCCAGCCCTTCGGCATAGATCACCTCATTTTCGGCGAAGCGGAGGGTATAAAGCCGCGCCTCGGCAGCAAGTTCGCTGACCACGAATTCGCCGTCCGCCAATCGCGCTACGGGAATGGCTGCGGCCTCAACACCGTAAAGCGCGCGAGCCCGCCAGTCGCGGATCAACACAGGCTGACCGGAGGCCAGCAGCAGATCGTTCTCGGGCCGGTCATGGCCAAGCGTCGTCGCCCGGATCCTGACCAGCATTACCCGCTTGCGCAACTGGACCGACACCGCCTGCAGCCGCTTTGCGCCTGAGCGGGTCACGACACGGTCGCCTGGCGCCAGATATTCGACCGGCAGGAGTCCGTCCAAGGTGCGCACCTGCGTGCCGGCCAAAAGACCAAGGCTGGTCGCTGCAGGTTTGCTTTCGATCACCTCGGCAAGGCGCGTTACCGCATCCATGGCCTGCTCCTGCGCATTGCTGTCCCGTCGGCGCCAAAGGTCCCACCGGTTTGTGACCCGGGTTCGGTCCGCGTTCGTTGATTCTGGGGCAGTTGTGTCCGCTTCGCGTAGCGGTTGTGGCGGCAACATGGCGGCCGATTGCCTCTCGCCCCCGGCCGCGGGCTTTGCTAGAAGGCTGGCGGCTGAGGCCGTGTGCGGGTGTGGCGAAATTGGCAGACGCACCAGATTTAGGTTCTGGCGCCGCAAGGCGTGGGGGTTCAAGTCCCTCCACCCGCACCATCAGCTGGAAAGAACGCGGCCTTCCTTCACGGTAAGGCCGGCCCGCGCCTCCGGGCCGTGCGCATGTTAGTGAAAACCCAGGAACCCTTGATTTCAGGTGTTTCCGGGCGTCAGGCGGGATATCGCCCTGCTTTCAACACCGATCGACGCCGTGCAGGCCGATGGATTTACCTCTTACGTCGTCGCGAAAGCTTTGCTAGAAGGCCCGCAAAGTTGCGCTGGGCCTGGGCCCGGCGTTCCAACTCTATTGCGCAATCGCGCCCGGAAGTTTGAGGAAGGACCACCAAGAATGCTCGTCACCGAGACCCTGAAAGACGGCTTGAAGCGCGGTTACACCATCACCGTGACGGCAGCGGAACTGGATGCCAAAGTGCATGAGAAGCTGCTCGAAGCGCAGCCCGAGGTCGAAATCAAGGGCTTTCGCAAAGGCAAGGTGCCGCTGGCGATCCTGAAAAAGCAGTTCGGCCAGCGCCTGATGGGCGACGCGATGCAGGACGCCATCGACGGCGCGATGAAGGGCCATTTCGACACCACCGGCGACCGCCCGGCGCTGCAGCCCGAGGTCAAGATGGTCGGTGGCGAGACCTGGAAAGAAGGTCAGGACGTCGTGGTCGAGATGAGCTATGACGCCCTGCCGCCGATCCCGGAGATCGACGCTGGCAAGATCAAGTTGGACCGCCTGATCGTGAAGGCCGAAGACAAGGCCGTGGACGAAGCGCTGGCAAACCTTGCCGCTTCGGCCCAGTCGTTCGACGACCGCAAGAAGGGCTCCAAGGCCAAGGACGGTGATCAGGTCGTGATCGACTTCAAGGGATCGGTCGATGGTGAGCTGTTCGAGGGTGGCACGGCGGAAGACTATCCGCTGGTGCTCGGCTCGAACTCGTTCATTCCGGGGTTCGAGGCGCAACTGGTCGGTACCAAGGCCGGCGACGAAGTGTCGGTCGACGTGTCCTTCCCCGCAGAATATGGTGCCAAACACCTTGCCGGCAAAGCTGCCGTCTTCGCCTGCACCATCAAGGCCGTGAAGGAACCGAAGCCGGCCGAGGTGAATGACGAACTGGCCAAGAAGTACGGCGCCGAAGACCTTGCCGGGCTGAAGGCCCAGATCGCCGATCGGCTTGAGGCTGAATACAAGGGTGCCGCCCGCGCGGTGCTGAAGCGGTCGCTGCTGGACCAGCTGGACGGGATGGTCAAGTTCGACCTGCCCGCCAATCTGGTCAAGGTCGAAGCCGGCCAGATCGCGCACCAGCTTTACCACGAAGAGCACCCCGACGATCACGGCCACAACCACGGCAGCATCGAGCCGACGGACGAGCACAAGGCCCTGGCCGAACGCCGCGTGCGGCTTGGCCTGCTGCTGGCCGAAATCGGTCGCAAGGCCGAGGTCACCGTGTCTGACGCCGAGATGACTCAGGCCGTCCTTGCCGCCGCTCGCCAGTATCCGGGGCAGGAACGCCAGTTCTTCGAATTCGTGCAGAAGAACCCGCAGATGCAGCAGCAACTGCGCGCGCCGATCTTTGAGGACAAGGTCGTCGATCTTCTGGTCGGCCTTGCCAAGGTGACGGACAAGGAAGTCTCGAAAGAAAAGCTGCAGAAAGCTGTCGAGGCGCTGGACGAATTGTAATTCCGACCCACCTGGATTGAAACAGGGCCGCCCATCGGGCGGCCCTGTTTCATGGCACGGCAACGGTTGCCCTTGGCCATGGCAGGCGCTTCGGGCTGGCGTGATTTGCTTGCGCCAACCGGTACCGAGCGACTTCAAGGCGTTGGGGCAGTCTCTTGGCATGTAGTGTTTGCGAACAGAGGAACCCGTGCATCTGTTTTCGCCACAGCAGGCGTTACTGCCCGGGTCGCCTTGGGGCGCGCGCGCCCGAGACCGGGGCAATGCTGTGGTCGTTTGGCATGCGACGTGCGTCTTGACGGGCGCAAGGGCGCGATCAGCTATTCTGCGCCATCGTCGACCACCAAGAGAGCAAGTGAAAACCGCGCCGGGTTGCCCAGGCGCGGTGTTGTCTGACCCGAAGGCCGGACCGTTTACTCTTCGGACGCCGCGGCGCCCATTTCGTCGAAAAGCTCGGCAATCTCGAAATCGGCTGCCGCTTCGGCTTCGGCAGCCAGTTCCTGGATCGACTTGCCCGAGGCCTGAAGCTCTGCCTCTTCGACCGAACGTGCCACGTTCAGCTGGATCTTGACGACAACCTCGGGGTGCAGCACGGCCGAAACCGTGTGGATGCCCAGGTCTTTGATCGGCCGGTCCAGCACGATCTGGCCACGATTCACTGTGAACCCGGCTGCTGTGGCAGCATCGGCCGCGTCACGCGTCGTCACCGAGCCGTAAAGCGCACCCGCGTCCGAAGCCGAACGGATGATCACGAAGGTCTGGCCATCCAGCTTGTCGCCAACGGCCTGGGCTTCTTTCTTGGTTTCGAGGTTGGTCGCCTCAAGCTGGGCTTTCTTTGCCTCGAAGGACTTGATGTTGCCTTCGTTGGCCCGAAGAGCCTTGCCCTGCGGCAGCAGGAAGTTGCGGGCATAGCCGTCCTTGACGTTGACGACTTCGCCCATCTGGCCAAGCTTGGCCACGCGTTCGAGAAGGATCACTTGCATGTCATGTGCTCCTTATTTCACGGCATAGGGCAGCAGGGCCAGAAAGCGGGCGCGCTTGATGGCCGTGGCCAGTTCGCGCTGCTTCTTCGCCGACACTGCGGTGATACGGGACGGCACGATCTTGCCACGCTCAGAGATGTAGCGCTGCAAGAGACGCGTGTCCTTGTAGTCGATCGCCGGAGCATTGTCGCCCGAGAAGGGGCAAACCTTGCGGCGGCGGAAAAACGGTTTATTCGCCATGGTTTATGAACCTTTCTTCAAGCTGATGATCAACGACGCGGAGCGCCGAACGACGGGCGTTCGCCACGGTCGCCGCCACGGTCCGGCCGGTCGCCACGGTCGCCAAAGCTTGGGCGTTCACGACGCTCGCCGCCGAAACCACCACGATCGCCGCGGTCACCCCGGTCGCCGTCACGCTCGTCACGCTTTTGCATCTGCACCGACACGCCCTCGCCATGCTTGTCGACCTTGATGGTCAGCACGCGCATCACGTCGTCATGCAGCC
>PNJK01000103.1 GCA_013821825.1 Rhodobacter sp. | reverse complement strand
GTTATGCGGTGCACCGCATAACACGGTAAACACCAGCCCCATCTTCAGGTTCTGCGCCAGCGTCGCGTGCATCCCGAAGACGGGAAAGATCAGGATCTGCGTGACCACTGCGACGCCGTAGCCGACGACTACGTTGGCGAAGGCTTCGACCAGCGACATTACGCGCGACTGCTTCATACCGCCACCTCATCCATCGGCCAGAAGTTCAGATGCCGTAATGGGGCTCGGCGCGAGTCGGCACCGTCTGGGCATCTTGATGCGTGGTTTGACGTGTTGATGACTGGCGGCAGGTAAGGTGTCGTTGTCCCTGACACGGCTGGCGTGTCGACGGGGTCAGGCCGCGAGGCGCGCCCCAATTCCCTGGTCAGGAAGAAGGACAACGACATGGATCTGTTTATTGCTCTTGATGTTTCGCTGGCAAGCACGGCGCTCTGCGCCCTGAATGCCCATGGCAAGGTGGTGAAGGAGGCGAAGGTCGACAGCGAACCGGAGGCGCTGATCGCGGCCCTGCGCGCGCTGCCCGGCGATGTTGTGGCTGTGGGTCTGGAAGCGGGCCCACTGTCGCAATGGCTGCACCGGCACATGACCGAGGCGGGATTTCCGGTCGTGCTGCTGGAAACCCGGCAGGTGAAGGGCGCCCTGAAAGCGATGCCGATCAAGACCGATCGCCGGGATGCCGAAGGGATTGCCCGGCTCTTGCAGATGGGCTGGTTCCGGCCGGTCCACTGCAAGTCGGTCTCGGCGCAGGAGATGCGGGCCGTTCTGAGCACGCGCAAATCGCTCCAGCAGACCCTGATCAACCTCGAGCTTTCGCTGCGCGGCGTGCTGCGCAACTTCGGCCTCAAGATGGGGGCGGTGACGAAGATCCGCTTCGAGGCGCGGGTCCGCGAGCTGGTCGATGGCAACCTGATGCTGGAACGGGCTGCAGCACCCGTCCTGCGCGCCCGAGATGAATTGCGCAAGGAACTCGCGGGGGTGGAGAAGCTGCTGCGCGATCTGGCCAAGACGGATCCTGACTGCCGGTTGATGATGACGATGCCGGGGGTTGGCGCGGTCGTGGCGTTGACCATGCGGACGGCGGTGGATGATCCCGAGCGGTTTCACTCGTCGAAAGATATCGGCCCCTGGGCGGGCCTGACCCCGCGGCGCACCCAGTCCGGTGAGCGCGATGTCATCGGCCAGATCACGAGAGCCGGGGATGCCGCCTTGCGCACGGCGCTTTATCAGGCCGCGAATGCGGTGTTGTGCCGAAGCGCGCCGAGCTGGCTCAAGGCCTGGGCGCTGCGGGTGGCGGCGCGTCGTGGCAAGAAGCGCGCCACGGTCGCGCTGGCCCGACGGATCGGAGTCGTGCTGCACCGCATGTGGCGCGACGGGACGGAATTCCGTTTCACCCGCGATGAGGCCATGGCGGCGATGACGCGACACACCTGCTGAAAGCCGTTCGGCAGGAAACCCAGAACAGGAGGAACAGGCCGGGCAATTACGCCATGGCTTGCCGAGGTCCCGACCGGGACGCGGTTCCCGACGATGCCGCCTGGCGGCTTGCATCCGGACCCTGTCCGAGAGCGCAATTCAGATTGGCACGCGGGAACCGCACTTGAACCAGGCATGGAGAGGCGGCCATCGCGCCGACCTCGGATGGAAGCAACATCCCGGGCTGGGAACGACCAAGCGGCATCCCAGAAACGTCAGTTCATAGGCTGAACCACACAGGCATCGACGGATCGACCCGGCGCTGGCACCGCTCCGATCCATGACGTCTCCGCGCTGCCAGCGCCTTTGCACAGCGAATGGGCAACCATCTCGCGCTCGATTTCTTGGTGTCCATGGCGCTTGACTACTCCCGCCCCATTATGGAAGCTGCCAGAGTTCGGAGCGCATGCGCCGCAACCAGTGGGACCACGCCGTTGCCACAGAGGCGAAGCCGGTCCACCCGGTGGGCCAGCCCATCAGCGCCTCGACGAACAGCGGGTTCAAGGTCCGGCGCACATCGGATGTATCGCTCCCAACCATCGGCGTCGCCAGGACCTGGCGGCCAAGCAGGCCGTTCACCGGCGTGTTCGCAAGTGTTGTCGCCCCGTCCTTGTGATCCCGCGCCGTAGGCGTCATCCACATTCCCGCAGCATGGGTCAGGTCGGCTGTCCGCCGGTTGCCCGCACTCGGTTTGCAACCATCGTTGGCCATCGGCGTCGGCCAATCCCGCGCCATCCGGTCCAGGCCTTTCTCGTCCTTCCGTTCGCCACCCCGGCTGCGGAAACTGTCGATCTGCGGGGTTGGCCACAGCGCCGCCGTGGTCGCCAGGTTCATCCCGTGTTGGCCCGCTTCCTGTGAGGGCGTCGGCTTCGTCTGCCGGTTCTCGTTCGCGCTGGCCCGAGGCGTCGGCCAGAGCCGCAGCAGTTCCGTCCGGTTCCCGCCGCTCGACCGGGTTCCAGAGCAGGCGCGCGGGGTCGGCCAGGTCGTCGCCCTCGCGGATGGCAAGGATGAAGAGCCGCTCACGCTTGTGGGGCGCGCCAACTTCCGCCGCCGTGAAGAGGCCTGCCGCAAGGCGGTAGCCCATGCCGACCAGTCCGCTGGCGACTTCGGGGAAGCCGAGACGGAGATGATGGGCGACATTCTCGAGGAAGACGAAGGGCGGCTCGACCTCACCGATGATGCGGGCGACATGGGGCCAGAGGTGGCGCGGGTCGTCAGCACCCCGGCGTTTGCCTGCAACCGAGAACGGCTGGCACGGATAGCCCGCAGTGACGATGTCCACCGCGCCGCGCCATGGGCGGCCATCGAAGGTTCCAACGTCATCCCAGACAACAGCCTGATCCAAGGACGCGTCTTCCATCCGCGCCACGAGAGTGGCTGCGGCGAAGGTTTCCCGTTCGACATGGCCCACAGCACGATATCCGGGGATGGCGATGGTGAGCCCGAGGTCGAGACCACCTGCGCCGGAACAGAGCGAGAGGCCGAAGAGGCATGCGTCTCCGGCTCCGGAAGCGCGTCCGGAGGAAGGTAAAGCCAGGTCATGCATGTCACGCGGCGGCTTCGGGTTGGGTTTCAGGTTCGGCCTGGGTTTCGCCCAGCCGCTCGGTTCTCACGGCCGCGAAGGTCCGGCCATGGCCGTCGAGGATCGCGTCGTGGCCGGTCTCGGCCTGCCAGCGTTCCACGGCCACATCGACATAGGCCGGACTGATTTCCATCGCAAAGACGCGGCGGCCATTGGCTTCGCCCGCCATGATCTGCGAACCTGAGCCCGAGAACGGCTCGTAACACAGGCCGCCCCGCGCCACATGTTGGCGCATCGGGATCCCGAAGGCGTCGAGCGGTTTGGGCGTCGGGTGGTCGGGTCGCTCATCCTTGGCAAAGCTGGGCAGCGCCCACGTCGATGGCAGGGTTTCCTCGGCCACCTTCGGCGGACGGTTCGGACGGCGCCAGCCCATGAAGCAGGGCTCGTGCTTCCAGAGGTAGTGCGAGCGGGTCAGAACCCCGCGGTCCTTCACCCAGATGATCTGCTGATGCACGAAGGCACCGGCCTTTTCCCAGCAGGCTTCCAGCATAGCCTGACGACGCGAGGCGTGCCAGCAATACCAGGCGGCATTTTCGGCGATGGCCTCCGCCACGGCGGCTGCGATGAAGCCGTCGTAAAGTTCGGCCCCTTGCGAACTGTCGTCCCAGGTCGTGCCGTAGGATGCCGACCAGTCCTTGTTCCGCGTCGGATGGTTCGAACCGTCGTAATCGACAAGGTAAGGCGGGTCGGTCGCAAACAGGATCGCCCGTTCGCCATTCATAAGGCGGCGCACGTCGGCCGCGCTGGTACTGTCACCGCAGAGCAGCCGATGGTCGCCAAGGATCCAGAGATCGCCAGTCCGCGATGCCGGATTGCGGGGTGGTTCGGGGATTGTCACCGGCGGCACCGAGCCCCCGGCACCACCTTCTTGCCCGTCCCCCTCCGGCACAAAAGCCAGCAGCTTGTCCAACTCGCCGTCGGAGAAGCCGACGAGCGACAGGTCGAAATCTTCGGCCAAGAGGTCGTTCAGTTCCGCCGACAGCAGCGCCTCATCCCAGGTGCCGAGTTCGGTCAGTTTATTGTCGGCGATCCGGTAAGCCCGCCGCTGCGCCTCGGTCAGATGCCCGAGCACGATCACCGGTGCTTCGGTCAGACCCAACTGCGTTGCCGCCAACACCCGGCCATGCCCCGCGATCAACTCGCCATCTTCGGCCACCAGGCAGGGCACGGTCCAACCGAACTCGGCCATGCTGGCGGCGATCTTCGCGACCTGGTCTGCGCCATGCGCCTTGGCGTTGCGGGCGTAGGGCTGCAAGCGCGCGAGCGGCCATTGCTCGATGCGCTCCGGGGCGAAGCTGAGGGTCATATGGGGCGTCCTGTTGAAGGATGGTCTGGCTTCCGGGCTGGACCCCGGATGTGGAATCCACGTCGGATTTCACCGGCCGCAGGAGTCCGGTGGTATCCACCCCGGAGTCCACCAGCCAAGTGCCTGTTTTATCGTGCTATCTCAGCCGTTCTCGGGTGGCTTCCCGAGGGTGTGGCTTCCCAAAAATCCGGCCCTGTCGCTAGCGATGTGCCGCGCTTCGCCCGCCAGCATACGTTTTCGGCCCGAAAGGAACCGGAAAACAATGGCTTGGTGGATCAGGCTGCCATCTGGCTCCGGCTGGACCCCGGTTCGGACTCTGGGGTCCACCACGGCATCCATCCCGAGACCGATTGCGCGAGCAGTCTTCCACACGCGCCTCTCCCGAGTATGTTCAATTCATACCCTCGGGAGATGGTTTCTGTCTCAGCGAAAACTGTCCGGCGGACACTTTCCCATGTGGTGCGCAGGGTTACGCGCCACTGGCCAGTTCGATTACCCGCTGCTTCGACAGGTTTCGGTTGAACCGCCGCTTGTTGAGGGTCAGCGCGATGACGGAAATCCCGAATTGCCAGTGTTGATGGGCTGCCGAGCGATGCAGACCAACGGCCCAGCAGATTTCCTTCCAGCGTTCGCCATGCGCTTTCATCCAGACGATCTTGCCGTCGATCGGCTCGAGGCAAGCCGTCCAGGTCAGCGTTTCCTCCATCCGGCTGATTGCCTGCGGTGACGGCAGCACGCGCATGGGCTTCGGCTCCTGCCCCACCTTGTCGGCGAAGCTCTGGACGATGGCAGGCCAGGTGCTGAAGTAACCTTGCCTGCGTGGCTCGGGCAGGCGCTTTAGAACGAAGGCGGCTTCGGCCAGCCGTTCCTCGACCAGTGTTGGGGTCCAGACAGTCATCGTTGCACCTCCCGCCCGCTCAAGGCGGTGCCGTAGAGTTTCTCGCCAAGCTGACGCACCAACTCCCGCTCTGGCCAGGTCAGACGGTGATCGTCGACGGCGACAGCCAGCACGCCCTGTTCGCGCCAGCCGTCGCGCTTGACCTCATCGGGGTTGCGACGATGGCCGCCATAGCCTTTCGGCGTGAACCGCATCCCGGTCATTGCAGCCCCCCCTTGGTCTCGAGCGCCCAGAACAGGATCGCGATGGCATCGGCCTCGTTGTCGTCGGCCGGGCTAAAGCCACGGGCCCGGGCAGCGGCGATCATCGATTCCTTGTCGGCATTGCCCTTGCCAGTGGCGTGGCGCTTGATGGTACCCACGGGGACGCCCTCATAGGGCACGCCCCGCAATTCAGCCCATGCGGTCAGCGTGGCCATCAGCCCGCCATAAACGTGGGCGGCGTCGGTGCCGGCGTGACGACGGACCTCCTCAAACCAGATGGTGCCAATGGGTCCGGAAAGACGGTCCAACTCGCCCAGCCAGTTGGTGAAGCGCAGGTAGCGCATACCACCACCATCGAAGCGGCCGGGGCGGAAGGAAACGGTCCCGCTGGTGATCAGCCCATCGCAGCTATGCAGCGCCCAGCCTGTCGAGGTGCCGAGATCCAGCGCCAGCAGGGTGCGTTGGCCATGCGCAGGCAGAACGGGCGTTTTCTGGGTTGAGCCAAGATTGGTGTTGGCGACAGTCGTATCAGCCATGAGTGGTCTCCTCTTCTGGTCGGCTGCTCGGGTGGAAGACGACGGCGGTTGATGCTTGGCGGTACCGGCCGCCGTCGTCGGATTGATCTCGGCCCACAACTTCGGCCCGAGAAGAATGCCCAGGGGTGGGTGGTGGACCTCCCCGCCTGCGGGGGGAGTCCACCCACCCCTTTAGGGGTGCTTTTTCCGCGTTCTGCGTTCTGGCGTAAGCCATTGAAACTGATGGTAGATTTCCAGAATACAGATGAGAAGTTGGTAGGCCGCAATCCGTGTTCTGCGTTCTGGCGTAACTCATTGTTTTTGTTTCTAGAATTCCAGAACTCAGAACACGGCGACCCAGACCACGGCCTGTGTTCTGGCCAGAACACGGACGATCCGTGTTCTGGAAACGGCTCTTTTCGGGCGCCAAACTCATGCCTCACTCCCGTCCTGATCGACCCAGACTTCCGGGTTCTCGACGGGCAAGAGCGCTCCGGATTGGGGGCACATGAAGTCGGACGGGAGCACCCGAATGAAGGCCGGGCACACCTCGCCGGTCTCGTCGTCGACCACTTCGCGGTCGGTGCGAAGTCGCATGTCCCTGACGCAGAGATATCCAAACTTCGACCGGTCCCGCTTGAGGCCCAGTTCTCTGATCTGATCGCCTCGCACAAACTTCACGTAACCCTTGGTGGCCAGCACATGCAGGCGATCCCGGATGCTGGTCTGGCCTCCGAGACTGCCCTTATTCTCAAAGCTGGCCGCAAACTGGCTGAGCGTGAACATCTTCCCCTGTTCAGCCTGCTCACTGATCATGTGGACGATCACACCACCCTTTCGGTCTCGTTCAGCGTCATGTTTTGCCCCCACCTCTGCCCGTACCAACCGCTCGTTCATGGGGTTGATTTCGGTCCATTCACCCTTGACCTTGTCGACGATCTTGGGTGCCAGCGCCGGTCCGTTGCGCAGCTCGATCTCCAACTTGCGCTGCGGGTTGTCCTCATCGGGGCGATGCAGGATCAGGCCGGAGGTGTAGAAGCCTCGCAGGGCGCTTGCCCCGGACAGCGCCAGAAAGGGATCATCCTTCACCTGCAGCTTGCTGAGTTTCTTCGTGTGGTGGACGAGGATGACGCCACAGTCCGGGTTGATGTGATCGCGCAGGACCTCGACCCGATCCTTCAGGAAGAACATCATCGCGCCGTTGTCGTTTTCGCCGCCGCCATCAGGACCGCCGTCGAAGAGGTTGCGGATCGGATCGATGCAGATGATGTCGACGGGCTCAGCTGGAAACACGGCCCGGATGGCATGGGCGACGCCCACGCTGCCCTCGACATCAAGCAGCATCTTCAGCTTCGGAGTGGCGACGAGGTTGTCGCGCGCGGCAGCCAGTAGCTTTGGCGGCAGGGTGATCTGCTGCAGCCGCTCCCGCAGATAGTGATACTGGATCTCTGCCTGCAAATAGAAGACGCGCAGCGGACGTGGCGGTGTGAACCCGAGAAACGGCACGCCCGCCGCCATGTGCACGAGCCAGGAGATCAGCAGGTCGCTCTTGCCGATTTTTGGCGCGCCACCCAGCACCAGCATGCCACCCGGGGTCAGCACGCGCGGCGCGATGATGTCGGCAGGCATGGGGCTCTGGTCGTCAAGCAACGCCCCAAGCGTGAATGTGGGCAGTTCGTTTGGCACGGGGGCTGCGCTGTCGAGGCGGATCAGCGGGGGCCCTTGCTTTTCGACATGGATGGCCCAGAGACGTTCGGACTCGCGCTTGAGCCGCTCCACAGGCCACTGCGGTCGGAGCATCGCGGCGTTATAGCCGCAGATGCCCTCCCAGCCTTCGTCCTTCGACATCCGGCCTTCGTGGACCATGCGGATGAAATAACCGATGGCGGCCGATGCCCCCTCGAAGCGGGACCAGTCATCCTGACCGCCCTCACGCACCGGCGTGACGAGGACATCGGCAACACCGGGCTTGTCGGACGAAGAGAAGTCGGGCTGCAGGGTGACCCCCGGCGCGGGCGGCATATCAGCCACTGACTCGATGAACTCGCCTAGATCACGCTCCAGCGTCGGGTTCAGCGCCACGATGCGGACCTGCGTTTTCAACCCGTTCTTGTAATGGACCGAGCCCGCCACCCGGATCGGCTGGTGGGCCGAGCGGAAATGCATGTCGCCGCCGACCTTGGCGGCAATGTCACCGCGCAGGCGGCAGAGACGACGGATGTCGTCACCCTCCGCAGGTTCGGTCAGTTTCCACCAGACATGCGCCTTCCGTTGGCCCTCAGACGTGACCCCACCGCTTTCAACCACCATGGTGGGCGGGCCAAGGTGACGCTCGAGATGGGCGCGCTTGGCGGCGATATCGCCGTTGTCGATATCGACCACCACGGCCTGCATCTGCAGGATTTCGGCAGCCTTGGCCTGACCGGGGGCAGCGACGGTGCCGGGGATCACATAGACGGCGGCCCCTTCTCGCGAGGCCCAAGTGGCGAAGGTGGCCATCTTGTAGGAGACGAGCTCGCCCATCTCGATCCAGATGTTGTGTGGTCGGCCGTCGAGGCCCTGCCCCTTGTCGATGAAGCTGCGGACCGGGATCAGCCCGTCGCAGTAGCCAAAGACCACCTGCATGAACTGCTCGATCTGATCGGGGTCCGGCTCGTCGCCGAAGACATCAACCATGGTGGCGGCATCGTTGAAATCGCGCCAAGGGTTGAAATGGACGAGATTCTGCAGCGGAACTGCGGGCTGGACGGGTGTGTCTTGCGCGGGTTTTTCGGGTTCGTTACTCATGATCGTGGCCTCGGGTGTGTCGAAGGTGTCGGGCGGGTTCTGTGGGGTATCGTTCATCGGGCCTGCCCCCAGCAGCGCTCGGCGTGCGAGCAGAAGCGGCATTCGAAGAAGTCGCGGCTGGCGGCGATGCGCGGCAACAGATCGCCTGCATCGGTGGCCTGAAGGATCCGCACCGCACGGTCGGACATGCGCTG
>PNJK01000102.1 GCA_013821825.1 Rhodobacter sp. | reverse complement strand
TTGATGACCTCTTCCGGGGCAACGGTGTTGCCAAGCGATTTGGACATCTTCATGCCCTTCTCGTCCAGCGTGAAGCCGTGGGTCAGCACCCCGCGATAGGGCGCACGCCCCTTGGTGCCGCAAGCCTGCAGCATCGAGGAATGGAACCAGCCACGATGCTGGTCGGTGCCTTCAAGATAGAGGTCCGCAATCCCGTCAGGGCTGCCGTCCTCGCGGTCCCTTAGCACGAAAGCATGGGTCGATCCGCTGTCGAACCATACGTCCAGCACGTCGAAGACCTGTTCATAATCGGACGGATTCACGATGCCATCCAGCACCTTTTCCTTGAATCCTTGCACATACCAAACATCTGCGCCCTCAGTCTCGAACGCCGCCTTGATCCGTGCGTTCACCTCGGCGTTGCGAAGCAGGAACTCCGGCGCATCCGGCCGCGCGCCTTTCCTGACGAATGCGGTCAGTGGCACGCCCCATGCCCGTTGCCGCGAAAGCACCCAGTCCGGCCGCGCCTCGATCATCGAATGGAGCCGGTTCCGACCCGTCGCCGGGGTCCACTGCACCAGTTGATTGATCGAGTTCAGCGCACGGCTGCGGATCGTATCGCCATAGGTCGTCATCCCGTCGTCAAGCGTCTTGTCGATGGCGACAAACCACTGCGGCGTGTTGCGGTAGATGACCGGGGCTTTGGAGCGCCAGGAGTGCGGGTACTGGTGCTTCAGCTTGCCCTTGGCGAAGAGCGCACCGGAATAGGCCAGCTGCTTGATAACGCTGACGTTCGCCGGCCCCTCCTTGCCGTCGGCCATGATGATGTGCTGCCCGCCAAAAAGCGGCAGGTCGGCGCGATAGGAGCCGTCCGCCTCGACGTTGTAGGTCATGGGAAGGCCGAACTTGACGCCTAGCTGATAGTCGTCATCGCCGTGGCTCGGGGCGGTGTGGACGAAGCCCGTGCCCGCGTCGTCGGTAACGTGGTCGCCGGGAAGCATGGGGACGTCGTAGTCCCATTCGCCGTTGCCGCCCTCGACGCCACGGAAGGGGTGCGTCAGAACCATCGCCTTCAGATCGTCTGCTGACACATCGCCAAGCCGACGGACCATTTCCGGCCCCAAGAGCTTGCCCTGCGCCAGCACGGCCTCTGCCAGCTTGTCCGCCAGCACCACCCGATGCCCGATCGTGGCCTGGCTGTCCTCGGGACGACCGATGATCTCGTATAGCCCATAAGCGATCTCGGGCCCGAAGGCGACCGCCCGGTTCTGTGGGATCGTCCAGGGAGTCGTCGTCCAGATCACCACATCTGTCGGCGTCTTGGTAAAGACCGGATCCCCCGCGATTACCCTGAACCGCACCCAGACCTGATGCGAGGTATGGTCGTGATACTCCACCTCAGCCTCGGCCAGAGCAGTCTTCTCCACCGGAGACCACATCACCGGCTTCGACCCCTGGTAAAGCGAGCCATTCATCACGAACTTCATGAACTCATCCGCGATCACCGCTTCGGCGTGGTAGTCCATGGTCAGATAGGGCTTGTCCCATTTCCCCGTGACCCCCAGCCGCTTGAACTCCGCCCGCTGCACGTCGATCCAGCCCTCGGCGAAGCGGCGACATTCTTGCCGGAAGGCGACGATGTCGACGTCGTCCTTGTTCAACCCCTTGGCGCGGTACTGCTCCTCGATCTTCCACTCGATCGGGAGCCCATGACAGTCCCAGCCCGGCACATAGCGGGCATCGCGGCCCATCATCTGCTGGCTGCGCACCACCATGTCCTTCAGCACTTTGTTCAGCGCATGGCCGATGTGCAGGTGGCCGTTGGCATAGGGGGGGCCATCGTGCAGCACGAAAGGCACCCGTCCCGCGCTCTGTTCGCGCAAGGCCTCATAGACTCCGATCCGTTCCCACCGGGCCAGCCATTCGGGTTCGCGCTGGGGCAGGCCCGCGCGCATTGGAAAGGCGGTCTCGGGAAGGAATACGGTGTCGCGATAGTCGAGGGCAGCGTCAGGGGCGGGCGTGTCGGCGCACATGGGAAGGGGGTCCTTGAACGGGATGGGCAGGTCAATGCGGGGGCAGACCCTGCATCGGCGGAAACCGGAAAACCCGGCGGCTGAGGGATCAGCCCGCCGGGCCGGTAATTCGCGCTGGAATGACCCGCCACATCTGCATGGCGGCCTTATAGACAAACCCCCGGCGGCGGTCCAGTGCGCCCCTGCACCCCCCGTGAGGCGGTCAGGCCCCGGTCGCGGCACCCGGCATCGCCGGTCCACAGTGACGATCTGCCGCCCACGGCGCGCAGGTGTCGGTGCCGGAAACCAATGGACAGCCGCTGCGCCCGCGCTACCCTAGGCGCTGATCTGGAAGGAATGCGCATGAAACTGCCCTCGCTCAACGTCCTTGGCCAGCCGCTTGAGCCATGCTCGACCCAACCGATGACCGGGTTCTTCCGTAACGGCTGCTGCGACACCGGGCCGATGGACCGGGGGCTGCATACCGTCTGCGCCACGATGACGGCCGAGTTTCTGGCTTTGTCGAAATACCTTGGCAACGACCTGTCCACTCCGCGCCCCGAATTCGGCTTTCCGGGCCTGCGACCGGGCGACCAGTGGTGCCTTTGCGCCGACCGGTTTCTGCAGGCCCATGACGAGGGGGCGGCCCCGAAGATCCGCCTTGCGGCCACCCATCAGGCAACCCTGGGCATCGTCCCGCTTGAGGTTCTGAAACAGCACGCGATCTGACAGCGTTCGGGTCCCGGCTCAGGCGGCCGTCTGCCCGCCGTTGGCCGCAGCACGCACCGTACCGTCATCACGCATCAAATCGTCGATGAACAGGCTGAGGAGTTGCGGCCGCCCGCTGACCCCGGCCTTGCGATAGATCGCATTGGTCTGCGCCTTGACCGTCCCTTCGCTGGTGGCCCTCAAGGCAGCAATCTCGGCCGTGGACATCCCCTTGATCGCGAACAGCGCCACGTCCTTTTCCGATGGGGTCAGCCCCCATTCGGCAAAGCGTTCCTGCAACAGAACCATGAATTCGCCCGAGACCCGGCGCAGCCGCTCTTCTGCGACATTTCGTTCGCGAAGCGCGCGGAGCAGCATGAGCCCCCCGACGATGACCCCCAGCACCAGTCCCAGCGCCGCGCCGATCTCGATCGCTTCGCGCATTTCCCAGCTGATCGGAGTTGTGCGGATGCCCAGCACCGAGGCCAGGATGTCGGACACGAAGAAGAAGGCGCCGAGCGCCTGGATGACGAAAATCGCAATGAATGGCGCCGCGCGCCTCACTTTGCTGCCAAAGCGGACGGGGCGTGGGATGCCGACTCAATCATCGACATCGTCGCCGTCTTCGTCATCATCGCCACCGTCGCCGTCATCGTCGTCATCGTCGTCATCGTCGTCGTCATCGTCGTCTTTGCCGCCACCACCGCCCTGATCGTCGTCGTCATCTTCTTCGATGATATCGATTGTCCGCGAGCCGCCTTCAAGCGGCAGGAACAGATCACGCAGGATCTCGCCGGTCCTTGGGTTCACGATAATCTCGCGCCGACCATCCTTGCGTGAGGCAACGATGCGGACGCGACCCAGTAGCGTCCGCTCTTGCACGACAGACCGGAAACCCTGCTTGCGAAGCTGGGAGATGATGCTGCCAACATAGTCCTGCGCGAGGGCCGGCGTCACAAACGCCACCCCCATCGCAAGTCCGGAAAGAAAATCCCGGCGTCTCATCCTGGAACCCCACCCCATTTCCTCTGCAACTATGTTGCAGTCTGCAGGTCCCGGCAAGACCGGGACCCGCAGATAAGCTCAGACCAACAGGTCAGTCATCACTCTCGCCGTCGTCACTTTCGCCGTCGTCGTCGTCATCTTCGTCATCATCTTCGTCTTCGTCGTCATCATCATCGTCATCATCATCATCGTCGTCGTCTTCGTCGTCGTCTTCGTCGTCGTCTTCGTCGTCATCTTCGTCATCGTCGTCGTCGTCGTCGAAGTCCTCGGTGACAGTCTTCACTTCCTTGCCGGTCAGACTGATTTCGTCCGCATCCGCCGTTTCCGTCTCCGACTTGATGATGGCGCCCGACTCGTTGTCATAGATGACCTCAAGCTTAACGTTGCCCTTGATCGCCTCGACCTTGGTTTGCGTCGGCCCGACCTTCACCTCGACATAGGAGTAGCCATCCGCCAGATACTTCTCCGCCAGCGTGTTGCCGTCAATGGCTGCGAAAGCCATGTTCGCCGACAGCGCTACCGCAGCGGTGTACATCATTAGCTTGGTTCTGAGTTTCATCGTCCTGTCTCCTTTCGGGTCCTGTGAGCAGCCATCTCGGTCACTCGACACGTTCGGACCGGGGCATGCAGAAGAAGACCACGCCAAACCGGGCAGAGGAATTGAACAGGGGTTTAGATTGGCGACGTAGACCCCAGGTTTGCGACCCTAAACCAGGGTTTATACCGCGAGCGACCCAGTGGTTTCGCAATATTCCCGCATGGAAATGGCCGCTTCGCTGCGTTTTGCAGAGGAAACGGCCTGAATTTGACCCATGTCGGGAAAGGCAGGCCACAAGGGGCCCGCCACGCGACCTCAGACTTTCATCGTGACGCCAAGGTGCTTGGCCACCGTGAAGATGTCCTTGTCGCCCCGGCCACACATGTTCATCACGATGATGTGGTCCTTCGGCAGGGTCGGCGCGATCTTCGTGACATGCGCCAAGGCGTGCGACGGCTCCAGCGCCGGGATGATTCCCTCCAGCTTGCAGCACAACTGGAACGCCTGCAGCGCTTCGGCATCGGTTATGCTGACATACTGCGCCCGACCGATATCGTGCAGCCAGGCGTGCTCCGGACCGATGCCGGGATAGTCGAGGCCGGCAGAGATCGAAAAGCCCTCCAGGATCTGCCCGTCGGCGTCCTGCAACAGATAGGTCCGGTTGCCATGCAGCACACCGGGGCGCCCTCCCGTCAGAGAAGCGCAATGCTCCATCCGGTCGTCCACGCCCTTCCCGCCCGCCTCGACGCCGATGATGTTCACCGACGGGTCGTCCAGGAACGGGTAGAACAGTCCCATCGCGTTGGACCCGCCACCGATCGCGGCGACCAGAGTGTCGGGCAGGCGACCTTCGCCCTCCTGCTCGGCCAGTTGCCAGCGCACTTCCTTGCCGATGATCGACTGAAAGTCGCGCACCATCGCCGGATAGGGATGCGGCCCCGCCACCGTGCCGATGCAGTAGAATGTGTCGCGCACGTTGGTCACCCAGTCGCGCAGCGCATCGTTCATCGCGTCCTTCAGCGTGCCGCGACCTGAGGTTACCGGAATGACCTCGGCCCCCAGAAGCTTCATCCGGAAGACGTTCGGCGCCTGCCGTTCGACATCATGCGCACCCATGTAGACCACGCATTGCAGCCCGAACTTGGCGCAGACGGTGGCCGTGGCCACCCCGTGCTGCCCCGCGCCTGTCTCGGCGATGATCCGGGTCTTGCCCATCCGGCGGGCCAGGATGATCTGTCCCAGCACGTTGTTGATCTTGTGCGCGCCGGTGTGGTTCAACTCGTCGCGCTTCATGTAGACCTTGGCGCCGCCAAGTTCAGCCGTCAGGCGCGGCGCGAAATACAGGGGCGAGGGACGGCCGACATAGTGCTTCCAGAGGTCATCCATCTCGGCCCAGAAGGTCGGGTCGGTCTTGGCATGCTCATAGCGATCTTCCAGTTCCAGGATCAGCGGCATCAGCGTTTCGCTCACGAACCGACCGCCGAAAAGGCCGAAGCGGCCCTGCTCGTCCGGTCCCGTCATGAAGCTGTTCAACCCGTCCTCGGCCATGGCGTCCCCCACTGCTGCTTGCGCAGGATGTAGCGCCCTTGGCCCGCTTGGGAAAGGGGCCTTGGCCAGGGATGGAACCGCAGAGACCGATCGTCGGACAGCACAAGCCAGTTGGGACGCCCCTGCGGCGGAAGCCCGACAGACGGGGCGCGGCGACGGCTTGCGGCGTGCCCCGTGGTCAGACAGCGATCAACGCAAGATCGGTACCCCGCCCCGCGTGCCTTGCGCCGCCTCGACAAAGGCGGCGATCCTGGCCGCGTCCTTCACCCCAGGCGCGCTTTCCACGCCCGATGACACATCGACCTGCCGCGCGCCCGTCAGCCGGATGGCTTCGGCCACATTCGCAGGCGTCAGCCCCCCCGCCAGCATCCAGGGCCGCAGCCATTTGCGCCCGACCAGCAGCCGCCAATCGAAGGCCAGCCCGTTGCCGCCCGGCAAGACCGCGTCCTTCGCGGGCTTCGCATCGATCAAGAGTTGATCCGCCGCCAGGCTCATCTCCATCAGCCCGGCAAGGTCGGACTCGTCCGCCACCCCCATCGCCTTCATCACCGGCAGGCCATAGCGCGCCTTGACCTCGGCCACGCGCGCAGGGCTTTCGTGGCCATGCAACTGCAACATGTCCAGCGGCACCGCCTCGATAATGGCGTCCAGCACGGCGTTGTCCGCATCCACGACAAGGGCCACCTTGCAAAGGCCTTCAGGCGCCGCAAGCGTCAACGTCCGCGCCTCTGCCAGCGTCAGATTTCGCGGGCTTCTGGAGAAAAAGACAAACCCGGCATAGGCCGCACCGGCAGCAGCCACGGCAGCAACATCCGCTTCGGTCCGCAGACCGCAGATCTTCACGCGCACGTCTTGCATCATTTGCCCTGCGGCCGCTCCAGTAACGCCAGAACGTCATCCTGCACACCCGGGCCCTTCTGGTCACGCAAGGCAGCAAGCTCGCGTTCCAGCCGGGTCACTTCGCGAGCCTTGGCGCCGGCGGAACTGCGGATGTGAGTCTCGCGCAGCCATTCCCAGACAAAGCCGATCAGCACGCCCGCCACAATGCCGCCGAAGATGACCAGAAACAGCGGCAGTTCCATTGCCCAGGTCAGCCCGGTCAGCGCCGCCAGATCCCCCGGCAGCAGCCGAACCTCAACCAGATCGCGGTTCGCAAGAGCCACGGTCAGCAGCGACAGGCCCAAAAGGCCAATGATGAGAAGTCTCAGAAAACGGATCATAGGTTGGCGCCCCAAGCTTTGGCAGCAGTATCGACCTGATCCCGACCGGGCGCAACCCGCCGGACCGGCAAGACCGGGGCTGGCAGGAAACTGACCGGAGAACAGGACCGAGGTTACTGTCCGTTCAGCCGGTCGCGCAGCAGCTTGCCGGTCTTGAAGAAGGGAACCTTCTTGTCATCGACCTTCACAGCTTCACCGGTGCGGGGATTGCGCCCCACCCGAGCGTCCCGCGCCTTCACCGAGAACGCGCCGAAACCGCGCAGTTCCACCCGGTCGCCCTTGGCCAATGCGTCGATGATCTCCTCAAAGACCGTATTGACGATCCGTTCGACATGGCGCTGCGTCAAATGCGGGTTTTCATCCGCGATCTTCTGGATCAGTTCTGACCGGATCATCCCTATGTCCCCCCCAGTGGTCAGCCTTGGTCATAAACCGGCGGCGGCCGCCACGATCTTGTTCTGACACGACTATAGCGACAGGACTTGGCCTGTGACAAATAAAAACGGGGACTTGGCCGTCAAACCAAAAGGCCCTGCAGCTTGTCAGAGGCCTTCCGGTCAAGCAAAGCGACCTTGGTGGCCCGCCGGCGGTCCTTCGGCGCCGCGCCCGGGTCGTCGCCGACCGAAGCACCCGAATCGGACAGGCCGCGCTGGCCGAGCGTTTCCTTGTCTTCGGCGCTCCTGCAGCATCGGTCATCGAATCCGGTCTGGCGGCCTTCGGGGTGAATTTCCGGCGCTGGAGGTCGCCGCCCGCCATATCAGGGCGCCGCCGCCTGAACCGTCGTTTTCCGCCGTTCCACTTCACATGATATATGTCCGTCTCGACCAGTAATCGATCGCATGCGGAGGGCCGAGTCATGGGAATTCCCGAGAGCTACGTTCAGGCCCGTAGCCAGTTCCGCGCTTCTGCTGCCGGGGCCGGGGCAGAGGTGTTCAGCTACGCCCAACCGGACATGACCGGTCTCGACGGCGAGGATCTTTCAATTGATCTCGCGCTGTTCGGATCCCCCAAGGCTGAACAGGCGGCCATCGTCTTTGCCGGGGTTCATGGCGCAGAGGCCTTCTGTGGCTCGGCCATCTTGCAGGCTTGGCTGGCGGGCGGGCCGCCAATCCTTCCGGACGGGGTAAGGCTGGTTCTGGTTCACGCCGCGAACCCTCGGGCCTTTTCGCACATGACGCGAACAACCGAAAACAATGTAGACCTGAACCGGAATTTCCGGACGAACTGAGAGAGCATTCCAAACTCGGGGTATCGGCTCCGTCATGACTTCTGTCACCGGACCACCCCCGACGCGGCAGATGCCCTCAGGACCTACTCTGACTGCAAGGCTTTTCTCGATCGCCACGGCTGGCACATCGAGACCGAAATGGCGCAAGGGCAGACCGAGTTTCCGGAAGGTCTGTACTTTGCCGGCAACCGCCCGGAATGGGCCAATCTGACCCTTCGCCAGATCTTCCGCGACATGCTGGGCGACGCCAGAAAGATCGGATTTCTGGATATTCATACCGGGTTGGGGCAGTTTGGCGAAATAGTGTACCTGATCTTCGCCCCTGAAGGGTCGGACGGGGGTGAGCAGGCCCTGAAATGGTGGAACCCGCAAAACCCGGCCGACGGCGTATTCACCGCAGGCCACCTGCCGGACTACCAGGGCCTGCCGTGCTGCGCGCTGGAGCAGGAACTCCGCAGGCAAGGATCTCCGGTGCGGTTATCGAATTTGGCGTTGCGGACGCCTTCGGCATGTTCAGGTCCGACCGGCTGGACTGCTGGTTGCACTTCGAAGGTCGCATCGACCCGGACCTGGCATTGTTACGTGCCCAATACCGCGACAGCTGCACCCCACGGGATATCTCGTGGCGTCGCCTGGTTCAGCGCGCGGGACCGGAGGCGATTGACCGGCTTCTGACCGGATTGGCTGGCTGGCGTTCGTGACAATTCTCACGCGGGCCTTGGCGTCGGCGAAAACAAATGGGCCCCGCCATCTGGCGGGGCCCATTCTTGCCCGGAAGGGTCTTGATATCAGCTGCGATCGGCCTTGAGAGCGGCGCCCAGGATGTCGCCCAGCGATGCG
>PNJK01000101.1 GCA_013821825.1 Rhodobacter sp. | reverse complement strand
TTGGGGTCGGATGTCTTCGTGTCCGGCCTGGGATTTGCCTTCTTCGCCGGGGCGATGGCAGTGATGCGCTTTGCGGGCGATTCCGTGCGCAACCGCCTTGGCGCGGTGCAGACGCTGCGCATCTCGGGGTTTCTGGGTGCGGCAGGCATGATGGGCGGCGCGCTGGCGCCTTATGACTGGGTGGCGCTCACCAGTTTTGCGCTGGCGGGGCTTGGGGTGGCGAACATGGTGCCGATCCTGTTTTCTGCCGCCGGGAACCATCCGCGCCTGACTGCCGCCAGTGCGATTTCGATCGTCACCATGGTCGGTTATTCCGGCATCCTTGTCGCGCCGTCGTCGATCGGGTTCCTGGCCGAGGCAGCGGGGTTCCGGCCGACCTATGCCGGTCTGTCGCTGCTCTTGATCGTGGTGGCGTTGCTGGCGACGCGGGCGGCGGATGCCGACGAGATGCGCCGCCAGACCCAGGCCGGGGCGCAGGCCGCCTAGGCGGCAAGCTCGGCCACGGTGGTCAGCCGGGCGAAATCGGCACCGAGGAGCGACAGCGTGACGCGGTGGACCGTGGCCGCGTCGATCTGGCCGCCATCATGGGCCGGAAGGTCGAAGCCCAGAAGCGCGTCCTGCGGCAGAAGCACCATGTAGCCAAGGTCCGAGGCCATCCGCACGGTCGAGGTGACGCAGAAGGCGGCGACCGCCCCGGCGACGACGATCTCGGTCACGCCAAGGCTGCGCAGATGGGCATCAAGCCCGCTGCCCGCAAAAGCCGATGAATGGTGTTTCCACAAGACCACTTCGCCCGAGAGCGGGGCCGCGCAGGGCATCGCCGCGCCCCCGGGTTCGCCCTTGCGGAAGGGCGACTGCGGGTCGGCTTCGTCATGGTGGACGTGGATGACTGGCAGTCCCCTCGCCCTTGCGCCAGCCAGAAGCGCGGCGATCCGGTCCGGCGCGTCCGGGTTCACCGGCACCCGGCCTGCAAGGATGCGGTCGGCCATGCCCTGCTGCATGTCGATGACAAGAACCGCCCTCACGCTTTTTTCCTCATGGGGCGCCCATGTAGTCGCGCTTGCCAAGGTCGATGCCGTTGTGACGCAGAATGTTGTAGCCGGTGGTCACGTGGAAGAAGAACTGCGGCAGGGCGTAGAAGGACAGGAACTCGGCGCCCTTCAGGGTCATGTCCTGGCCGCCGGTCTTGAAATGAATCGGGCGGTCGGCGGCATGGACGAAATCCTGCGGCTGGAAGCTGCCCATGTACCCGCGCGAGGCGCTGATCCGGTTCTTGAGTTCGGCGAAGGTGGTTTCGGTGTCGGGAAAGCCCTTCGGGTCCTGCCCCGCCAGCCGCGCGGTTCCACGGGTGGCAAAGTCGCAGGCCAGCTGGACCTGATTCACCAGCGGGAACATGTCGGGAAACAGGCGGGCGGCCAGGATGACCTCGGGCTTGATCTTCTTCGCCTCGCAATGGGCCTCGGCCTTGTCGAGGATGATGCCAAGGGTGGACAGGAAGCGGTCGAAGACGGCGACGGATTGGCGGTGCATGGGAACTCCGGTTGTGAAACGGGGCAACGCCTGCAGCCTGCCCCCGGCAGCGCCAACCCTAACGCGCCGCAACGGCGCGGTCGAGCCAGTCGCGAGCCGGTCGTGCAGGTGCTACAGCACCCCCTGCAGCACGATCATCACCAAGCCCATCACGACGATGAAACCACCGTCCAGCAGCGCGGCCGTGGCGGATGTCCGGCTGAAGAGCGACCCCGCCGTCAGAAGCGCGGCAATCGCCAGGATCAGCAGGATCGCGGTCACGAGGGCATTGATCGTCGCTGTGGCACCGATCACCCAGGCCATGAGGAAGGTTCCGATCAGTTGCAGGGCCGCCGCCACCAGGGGTGGCCGGTCGGGCGGGGTAATGCCGTGGCTTCCGGCGGCCCAGGTCTTGCCGAAGACCGGCCCGAACCACAGGAACCCCAGCCCGTAGCTGACGATTGTTCCGGCAATGACGGCGGCCCGGTTCACGTCGAGCAGGATCTGATCCATACCGTCACGCCTTTCCCGACAGGGAGGCGGCGAGTTTTTCCAGAATCCCGGTCCAGCCCGCAAAGTGGTTGTCCCGGGCTTCCTCGGACATGAATTTCACATGCGTCAGCACGACTTCGGTCCCTTCAGCCACCGGAGTCATCACCAGTTCGACCTGCGTACCCGGGGCCGACCAAGGGGCCTCCCAGGTAAAGACGATGCGGGAATGGGGGACCAGTTCAAGGTAGCTGCCTTCGTGCGGATAGGGCTTGTCGCCCTGCATCAGCACGAAAAACCGCCCGCCGACCCGCGGGTCGGAGCGCGCCTCAGAGACATGCATGTCCGGCCCCGGCGACATGAAGCGGGTCATGACCGCGGGGTCCAGCCAGGCGTTGTAGACCAGTTCTGGTGCCGCCTTGATCACGCGGCGGCAGGTGAGGGTAAGGTCAGTCATCCTTCGCATCCTTTGCAAAATGGGCGTCGAGGGCCTCGAGCCTCAGATCCCAGATCGACCGCAACTGCGTGAACCAGCGGTCGACCTCGGCCAGCGGGGCCATCTGCACTTCGATCAGATGTTCGCGCCACTGGGTCTTGCGGCTGACAAGACCGGCCCGTTCCAGAACCATGATGTGCTTGGACACGGCATTCAGGCTCATGTCGAAGCGGGCCGCGATTTCCGTCACACGGGTCGGACCTTCCTGCGCCAGATGGGTCAGGATGTTCCGGCGTGTCGGATCGCTGGCGGCCTTCAGGATCAGGGTCAGAGGTTCGGTGTCGATTCGTTCAACCATTTGGATGAATTACCATGCCGCAGCCGATCAATCAACCTTTTAGATGAATGAGTTTAAAAAAGCCCGCTTCGCGGTGACTGGATGCGCCATTGCCCGCGATCCTTTTCATCTCGCCTTGCCGGATGTCACCTGTGCCGAGATGGCATCCGCGACCAGCGCTTCGGCGGTCGCATGCTCCTCTCGGTAAACCCGCAACACTATCTCGCGCAGCCAGGCGCTGCCCGCATCACTTGCCAGCCGCGATGACCAAAAGAAGCGCACGCGGAAGGGAGGGAAATCCAACGGCGGTCGCAGCGCGCGCAGGCCCCATACTTGCATGTCCTGCGCCATCAGGATTGGCGGAAAAGTACCGATCAGGTCGGTGCCGGCAAGCAGGGAGCCGATGCCGGCAAACTCGGAAATCAGGGCGCCGATCTGGCGGGTTAACCCCTTTTCAGTCTGGCTGGTATCCACTGGGCTTCTCACATCATTTGCGATGCTGACCTGCAAATGTGGCCACTTGGACCAGGCGTGCAGCCCCCAGTCCTGCAAGGCGGGATGGTCCTTGCGCACGAAGCTGCACCTGCCGAAGGGCGGCATCTCGATCTCCTCCAGACCATCGGGCAGCCGCCTGTCACCGCCAAGGTGGACAAGGTCGTAAAGGCCCTCAGCGACTGCAGGATAGGCCGCGCTGTCGGCGCGCAACCATTCAAGCTTGACCCCAGATGCCTGTCCCTGGACGGCATTCACAACCTTCCGGATCACGCCTGGCATCCACGGCATCGCAATCCGGAACACGCGGTCACTCGTGGCCGGATCAAAGCTTTCCTTCGTCATCATCACCCGCTTGATCGAGCGCAGGATCGGGCGCACCTCCTCGATCAGCTCCAGCGCGAAAGGGCTGGGCTGCATCCGTCCGCCGACCTTGACGATCAGCGGATCGCCCACCTGGTCGCGGAGCCGCGCCAATGCGTGACTGACCGCTGAAGGGGTCTTGCCCAGCTTGTCCGCCGCCGCCGCGACCGAGCCTTCCTCCATCAGCGTCTCGAATACCACCAGCAGGTTCAGGTCCAGACGGGAAAGCTGAATTTCCTTCATGGCCGCTGCAATCGTTTCGTTTGAGTGCGGGAACAGATCGGGACAACCTTACGTTACGTCAGTCAAAAACCAACATGTTATGAAGGGAGCATCTCCGATGGGACTGAAAGTCATTGGCTCCGGCTTTGGCCGGACCGGCACGATGTCGACCAAGCTTGCCCTGGAACAGCTGGGCTTCGGACCCTGTCACCATATGGTTGAGGTGATGGGCAACGAAGGCCAACTGCCGCACTGGGCGGCGCTGGCCGAAGGGAAGGAGGTGGATTGGGACACGGTCTTCACCGGCTACACGTCCCAGGTCGATTTTCCCGGAGCGGCCGTCTGGCATGAATTGTCCATTGCTTTCCCGCAGGCCAAGGTGATCCACACCGAGCGCCCCGAAGAGGCCTGGTGGGCGAGCTTCTCCACCACCATCGGCAAGTTCTTCAAACATGCCCCTGGGATGCCGCTTCCCCCCCATATCGCCGCGATCTTCCGGACGATGGACCGGCTGATCATGAAGGACATCTTCGGCGGGCTGGACCGCGACAGCTGCCTTGCCGCCTACCGGGCGAACAACGCCAAGGTCCGGGCCATGATCCCGGCTGACCGGCTGCTGGTGTTCGCGCCCTCCGATGGCTGGGAACCGCTCTGCCGGTTCCTCGGCGTGGCCGTGCCCGACACGCCCTTCCCGAAGACCCATGCCCGCGACGAGTTCTGGGCGCATTTCGGCGGCGAACCGGCGGATGCGGTCGCCTGAGCCAGGCTTGCGGCACGAACTGCTGCCTCCCCTCCCCGCTGTGGGGAGGGGGAAAGGACGCGCATCACCCGTGAGGCCGGCCTAAACCCCCAGGCACCAGCGCATGATCGCCTTTTGCGCGTGCAGCCGGTTTTCGGCCTCGTCGAAGATCACCGAATGCGGACCGTCCATCACGGCGCTCGTCGCCTCGTCGTTGCGATGCGCGGGCAGGCAATGCATGAAAAGCGCATCAGGCTTGGCGCGGGTCATCAGCTGTTCGTTGACCTGATAGGGGCGCAGCTGGTTGTGGCGGCGTTCCTTGGCCGACTCGGGGTCGTGCATCGAGACCCAGGTGTCGGTGACCACGAGGTCGGCCCCTTCGACGGCGGTGAAGGGATCGCGCTGGATGGTGATCCGGCTGCCCTTGTCGCGGGCGAACTGGATGAACTTGTCTTCGGGGTCCAGCGTTTCGGGGCCGGTGAAGGTGAAGTCGAAGCCGAACTGGCCGGCGGCATGCAGAAAGCTGCCGCAGACGTTGTTGCCGTCGCCGCACCAGACCACCTTCTTGCCCGCGATGGGACCCCGGTGTTCCTCATAAGTCATGACATCGGCCATGATCTGGCAGGGGTGGGTCCGGTTCGTCAGGCCGTTGATCACCGGAACCGTGGCGTGTTCGGCCATCTCCAGCAGGGTCGCCTCCTCGAAGGTGCGGATCATGATCAGGTCGACGTAGCGCGACAACACGCGGGCGGTGTCGGCGATGGTCTCGCCATGGCCAAGCTGCATCTCCTTGCCGGAAAGCACCATCGTCTCACCGCCGAGCTGGCGCACGCCCACGTCAAAGCTGACGCGGGTGCGGGTGGACGGTTTTTCGAAGATGAGTGCGACCATGTGGCCCTTCAGGGGCTGCGCATCATCCGGCGAGCCTTTCGGGCGGCCGTTGCGCGAGGATTTCATGGCTTGCGCGGTGTCGATCATCGAGCGAAGCGCAACAGGGTCGGTCTTGTGGATATCGAGAAAGTGATTCATGGCGTTTCGCTTTTCTGAACCGGCGGAACCGGGGGTTTCACACCCCCGGGCCCCCCGTGGAGTATCTGGAAAAAGTGCAAGCCCGGGGTCAGGCAGCAGCAGCCGCGACCGATGCGGCGACCTGATCGAGGCGGCTGAGAGCCTCGGCAATATCGTCATCGGGAATGTTGAGCGCGGGCAAGAGGCGCAGCACGTTGTCGGCGGCGGCGACGGTGAGGAGGCCCGCGTCGTAACCGGCCTTCACGAGGTCGGCAGGGGCGAGCCTGCATTTCAGGCCCAGCATCAGGCCTTCGCCGCGCACGCTTTCGAACACCTGCGGGTGGCGGGCGACCAGGCTTTCGAGGCCCTGGCGGAAGAGGGCCCCCTGGCGGAAGAGGGCCCCCTTGCGGGCGACCTCGGCCAGAAAGGCAGGGTCCGAGACGATCTCGGTGACCTTGGCGCCCACAGCGCAGCCCAGCGGGTTGCCGCCATAGGTGGAGCCGTGGGTGCCTGACGTCATACCGCTTGCGGCGCGTTCGGTAGCAAGCACGGCGCCAAGGGGGAAGCCGCCGCCGATGCCCTTGGCGACCATCATGATGTCGGGGCTGACGCCCGCCCATTCATGCGCGAAAAGTTTGCCGGTCCGGCCCATGCCGCACTGCACCTCGTCAAAGATGAGCAGCGTGCCGGTCATGTCACAGAGATCGCGCAGACCCTTCAGGCACTGGTCGGGGACGACGCGGATGCCGCCCTCGCCCTGGATCGGCTCGATCATCACGGCGCAGGTCTGGTCGGTGATCACGGCGCGGATCTCGTCGTGGCCGTGATCCTTGCCCGGCCATTTCAACTGGCGAAAGCCGGGCATCAGCGGGCCGAAGCCCTTGACCATCTTTTCCGATCCCGCCGCCGCGATGGCGCCGGTGGAGCGGCCGTGGAACGCGCCTTCGAAGGTGATGATCTCTGTCCGCTCCGGTTGGCCGGCCTCGTAATGGAACTTGCGGGCCATCTTGATCGCCAGCTCGGCGGTTTCTGTGCCGGAGTTGGTGAAGAAGACTGTGTCGGCGAAGGTGCGGTCGACCAGCATGTCGGCCAGCCGCTCCTGTTCGGGGATCGAGTAGACGTTCGACACATGCCAGAGCTTCCGGGCCTGGTCGGTCAGCGCCGCGATCAGGGCGGGGTGGGCATGACCCAGCGCGTTCACCGCGATGCCGGCCCCGAGGTCGAGGTATCGCCGCCCGTCCTCGGCCTGAAGCCAGCTGCCCTCGCCCTTGACGAAGGCAAGGGGGGCGCGGTTGTAGGTCGGCAGAACGCTGGGGATCATGATCGGTCCTCGGGTGAAGGCCCGTTGGTGCCAAAGGCAGGGGGCCAAGTCAACGTTGCGGAGTGGGATGCGAAGCGGAATGCAGGCCAAAAGGCCCCGGTCGCCTTAGCGGCGTCGGATCGGGGCAGCGGAATAGGGCGCGTGGCGTTGCATCTCGCCTGCATGACCTTCGGGCGGAGATTCTGCAAGGCTTTCCCGCGTCTCGCGGCCGTGGCCGCCCGAAATCGCCGTAGGTTGTGCTTGCCAGGCCGCTATTCACCTACGGGTTTTCCCGAACCAGCCCAAACTGGAAATCCCGTTCATCCAGCGTTAACATTTCGCTGGAATCTTTGGCTGGCTTCCGAATATGAGCCAGGTCGGGCGGCTGTGGGGACGGAAGAGCAAGGTGTCGGTTTTCCCGATCCTTGCTGCCCGGGACGGAGGCAAGGATGGCAACTTACAGTCTTGGCTTCCACTGGTTCGGCCAGATGACCTTTGGTCGCCCGGCCGGAATGCAGGGCGCGGATGCGTCCAAGAGGTTCGGGACGCCGGGCAAACGGTTCCAGCTGGCCAATGCGGCCCGGGGCCGCGCCGAGATCCTGTTCGAGGAGGCCGAGGGCGCCGCGCACCCTGCGGCGGCGCGATCTGGACCCGGCGGTGTCGCGCGGGCGCGGATTGTTGCGGGCAGCGAATTTGGCAGGCCCGGGCAGCACGTGGGACTGACGGACCGGATCACGGTGACGACCAACGAAGTTCCGCCGCGCGAGATGGATTTCCACGTCCTCAGCATCGGCGGCACGCAGGTCGGCATCATCGGAGCCGAACCCCTGGACCCGGGACTGCAGTACACGATCCGGCGCGCGACCGATCCCGATGCGGCCACACGTCTGCACCGTTTTGCCAATGCTGGCAGGGCGGACCGCCAGATGCTTCCGGCCCGCGCGACGATGTTCTGCCTTGCCGAGGGCACTGCGATCGACACGCCGGACGGGGCGCGACCGATCGAGACGCTGGCCCCCGGCGACCTGGTCTCGACGCTGGCCAACGGGTCACAGCCGGTGCGCTGGGTCGGCAGCCAGCATGTCCCCTTTGCCGAGATGACCGGGAACGAGGCGCTGTGGCCGGTCGAATTCGCCGCCGGAGCCTTTGGCAACCGCCGCCCGCTGCTGGTGTCACCGCGCCACCGCATGCTGCTGAACGACTGGCGCGCCGAAGTGTATTTCGGCGAAGAGCAGGTGCTGGTCCCGGCCCAGGCGCTGGTGAACGGCAGCACGATCCGTCACCTGTTGCCGGAAGGTGGCGTGACTTACGTCCATCTGCTGTTCGACCGGCATGAGGTGATCCTGTCCGAAGGGGCCTTGTCGGAAAGCTTCCATCCCGGGGAAGACTGGCCCGAAGACGCGGGGCCTGGCGTAGTGGACCCTGTGCAGTACCAAGAGATCGAGGCGCTGTTTCCCGGGCGCGCGCTGGCACGGCGGCGGGCGGCCTGTCCTGTGGTCGGGCAGGCGGAAGCCCAGGTCTTGCGGTTGCCGGAATAGGCTCGCAGTCCAGGGAACATCCTGATCATCGCCGAAATGGCGGGCCGGGTGACTGCGCGCAGCGCTCGGGAAAGACCAAGGCGGACACCACCCGCGCCCGGGCTATCCATGCCGCGACTGGCGTGGCTCTGAAGGCGGGGATCGTGATGCATGATCGGGGCGGCCCCCCGAACCATGGCAACTGCCCGACCTTGATCTTCTGCCGCGCGGCTTGTATCCCGTGCCGTCGCAGTTACAATGCAAGCTACCAGCCCGTAAACGGAGATCATCATGTCCTGGACCGACGATCGCGTCGAGACGCTCAAGCGCATGTGGGGCGAAGGTCAGTCGGCCAGCCAGATCGCCAAGGAACTGGGCGGGGTCACCCGCAACGCGGTGATCGGCAAGGTGCATCGGCTGGGCCTGTCGAACCGCGTGGGAGGCAAGGAAGAGGACGATGAGGCTGGGCAGTCTCCGGCTGCCGCCGCCGCCGCGTCGCGCCCCGAACCTGCGTCCCGGCAGGAACCCGTCGCCCCGCGCGCCGAAGCGCCGCGCGCGGCCCCGGCCGCCGCCCCCGCGACGAACGTGATGCCTTTGCCGGTGCGCAAGCCGATCATTCCGGCCGGTCAGCCGCTGCCGCCGCAGCCCAGCCTGAACGAGATCAGCCCCGAAGCGCTGGCTTCGGTCCGCGAAGTGGAAAAGCGTGCCAAGCGGTTGACGCTGATGGAGTTGACCGAGCGCACCTGCAAATGGCCGATCGGCGATCCGGCAAC
>PNJK01000100.1 GCA_013821825.1 Rhodobacter sp. | reverse complement strand
TGTGCGCCGCGTGATCACCCACCGGTTTCCGGTCGACCAGTTCGAGGCGGGCTTTGCGGCCATGCGGTCGGGTCTTTCCGGTAAAGTGGTATTGGATTGGAGCTAGGGCCCCATTGCTTGTACCGCAGTCGGCCCGAATCACTTCCTTTGGTGAACGCCACGCCCCGGGCGCCGTTCACCGGCAGGAGAACCCCGGCCGCCTGCCCCTGGTCCTGATCGCCCTCGAAACCGGAACCCATCTGGGCGAAGACGACCTTTTGCAGCATGAGGCGTGACGGGTTCAGGTCCCCTGTGCCCGATATTGCGTGCCAAAAGGCCTGAACGCGCGCCACCTCGCTGGCCGTCGGTTCTTGCCGCCCTAGCCAAGGGTTGCCGGGCGTCCTGCGGTTTACACCGCCCCCTGCATCGGCGATAACGCGGGGGACCTGCCCAAACGGTTGCCGCGCCATGCTCCTACTGATCGATAACTACGACAGCTTTACCTACAACCTCGTCCATTATCTGGGCGAGCTTGGCGCAGATGTCGTGGTCAAACGCAATGACACGCTTGAAGTGCAGGATGTCATCGCGATGCGGCCCGAGGTCATCGTGCTGTCCCCGGGCCCCTGCGACCCCGCCGCAGCGGGCATCTGCCTGCCGCTGACCAGAGCCGCCGCTGCCGCCGAGATCCCGCTGCTGGGCGTCTGCCTTGGCCACCAGACGATCGGCGAGGCGTTCGGCGGCAAGGTCGTCCGCTGCCACGAGATCGTGCATGGCAAGATGGGCACTATGCACCACTCCGGCAAAGGTGTTTTCCGGGGCCTGCCATCACCCTTTCAGGCCACGCGCTATCACAGCCTGGTGGTCGAACGCGAAAGCCTGCCGGCCGATCTTGAAATCACCGCCTGGCTCGACGATGGCACCATCATGGGCCTGCGCCACCGCAAGCACCTGATCGAGGGCGTCCAGTTCCACCCCGAAAGCATTGCCTCCGAACACGGCCACCAGCTGTTGCGCAACTTCCTTGACGAAGCCCGCGCCCGCGTGCCGGCATGAGCGATACGCTGAAACCGCTGATCGGCATTGCCGCCAGCCGCCCGCTGACCCGCGCCGAGGCCGAAGCCGCCTTCAGCGCGCTGTTCGAAGGCGAGGGCACGCCCGCACAGATGGGCGGTTTCCTGATGGCGCTGCGCACGCGCGGCGAGACGGTGGATGAATATGCCGCCGCCGCCAGCGTCATGCGGGCCAGATGCCTCGCCGTCCGCGCGCCTGAAGGTGCAATGGACATTGTCGGCACCGGGGGCGACGGCAAGGGCACTCTCAACATCTCGACCGCCACCGCATTTGTTGTGGCGGGCGCAGGCGTGACCGTCGCCAAACACGGCAACCGCAACCTGTCGTCGAAATCAGGTGCCGCGGATGCGCTGACCGAACTGGGCCTGAACGTCATGGTCGGCCCGGAGGTCGTCGAGCGATGCCTGGCCGAGGCCGGGATCGGCTTCATGATGGCGCCGATGCACCACCCCGCGATCCGCCATGTCATGCCGGTCCGGGCAGAACTTGGGACGCGGACGATCTTCAACATCCTTGGCCCGCTGACCAACCCGGCAGGCGTCAAGCGCCAGCTGACCGGGGCTTTTTCCGACACGCTGATCCGCCCGATGGCGGAAACACTGCTGGCGCTGGGCTCGGAAAAGGCCTGGCTGGTCCATGGCTCGGACGGCACCGATGAAATCTCGATAGCCGGGTCGACGAAGGTCGCTGCCGTCGAAGCGGGCTCTGTGCGCGAATTCGAGCTGCACCCCGAGGACGCCGGCCTGTCCCCCCACCCGTTCGAGGCGATCCTGGGCGGCAGTCCGGCCGAGAATGCGGCTGCCTTCCGTCTGCTGCTTGGTGGCGCGCCTGGGGCCTACCGCGATGCGGTCCTTCTCAACGCCGCCGCGGCGCTTGTGGTGGCCGACCGGGCCGGGACACTTGCGGAAGGCGTGGCTCAGGCCCGCGAGTCGATAGATTCCGGCGCCGCCCGCGCCAAGGTCGAGGCGCTGCGCCGCCTGACGAATGCCTGAAGGACCCCGATGAGCACCATTCTCGACCGTATCAAGGCCTACAAGCTGGAAGAGGTCGCCAAGGCCAAGGCCGCGACTTCGCGGGCCGATCTGGACAGCGCGGCACGCGAGGCAGCGCCCCCGCGCGGTTTTGCCCGCGCCCTGCGCGAAGCTGCCGCGACAGGTTATGGCCTGATTGCCGAAATCAAGAAGGCCAGCCCGTCCAAGGGCCTGATCCGCGCCGATTTCGACCCGCCTGCCCTGGCCCGCGCCTATGAGGCAGGCGGTGCGACCTGTCTGTCGGTTCTGACAGACGGTCCTTCGTTTCAGGGTGCCGACAATTATCTTGTCGCGGCGCGCGCGGCTGTCAATCTGCCCTGCCTGCGCAAGGACTTCCTCTATGACACCTGGCAAGTGACCCAGTCGCGCGCGCTGAACGCCGATTGCATCCTGCTGATCATGGCATCGCTTGACGACGCGCAGGCGGCCGAACTTGAAGCCGCCGCCTTCGATCTTGGCATGGATGTCCTGATCGAGGTGCATGACGAGATTGAACTCGACCGCGCCTCGCGGCTGAAATCACCCCTCGTCGGCATCAACAACCGCAACCTGCATTCGTTCGAGGTCACCCTCGACACCACCCGCCGTCTGGCCCGCCGGGTGCCGGAGGACCGGCTGATCATTGCCGAAAGCGGGCTTTACACCCCGGATGACCTTGCCGACCTTGCCCAGTATGGCGCGCGCTGCTTCCTGATCGGCGAAAGCCTCATGCGGCAGGCTGATGTCACCGCCGCCACCCGCGCCATTCTTTCCCGCCCCCTGACCTCCCAAGGTGGATTGTGAGCCGCCCGCCCCGACCAGAGCTGTCCCACTTCGATGACCGGGGTCAGGCCCATATGGTTGACGTGTCGGCGAAGCCGGTGACCGACCGCCTGGCCGTTGCCGAGGGTCGGGTGATCATGACCGCAGAGACGCTGGCACTGATCACCGAGGGTCGGGCAAAGAAGGGCGACGTGCTGTCGGTAGCCCGTCTGGCCGGGATCATGGCGGCAAAGAGGACCGCAGACCTGATCCCGCTTTGCCACCCACTGCCAATTACCAAAGTAGCGCTGGAACTGACACCCGATCCGGCCCTGCCGGGCATCCGGATCGCGGCCACCGTCAAGACGTCGGGTCAGACCGGGGTCGAGATGGAGGCCCTGACGGCGGTCTCGGTAGCCGCCCTGACAGTCTATGACATGGTCAAGGCAGTCGAGAAATCCATGACCATAGAAGGTATTCGATTGATCCTGAAAGATGGCGGAAAATCAGGGCGTTACGAGGCGAAGTGATGATTTCGGTCGAAGAGGCGCTTGCCCACTGCCTGTCCCTTGCGGAACCGCTAGCTGCCGAGACCGTCCCCTTGGCCAAGGCTGCCGGCCGCTGGATGTGCGCTCCTGCGGTTGCGTCCCGGGACCAGCCCCCATTCGCGGCATCGGCAATGGATGGTTATGCGGTGGACGGAAACCCCGGCCCCGGTGACAGCTTCCTGGTGATCGGCGAGGCAGGCGCCGGTCATGCATTCAACGGTCGCATCAGCGCAGGCCAGGCCGCCCGCGTCTTTACCGGCGCTCCGGTACCCGAGGGGGCCACCCGTGTGCTGATCCAGGAAGACGTGGATCGCGACCGCGACCGGATCACCGTTCGGGCCGGCGCCGATGCCGGACGACATATCCGCCCCCAAGGCCAGGATTTCCGTGTAGGTGATAGGCTTTCCCCCCGGCGCCTGCGGCCGAACGACCTCGCGCTTCTGGCCGCGATGAACATTCCGGAAGTCACGGTGACCCGCCGCCCGGTGGTGGCACTGGTCGCCACCGGGGATGAGCTGGTGATGCCGGGAGAAGACCCGCGCCCCGACCAGATCATCGCCTCGAACAGCTTCGCACTGAAGGCGATGGTCGAGGCCGAGGGCGGCGAGGCGCGCCTTCTGCCGATCGCGCGCGACAACGAGGCAGACCTCGCCACGGTCCTGTCCCTGGCACAGGACGCAGACCTGATCGTCACCATTGGCGGGGCGTCGGTTGGCGACCATGACCTCGTCGGTCGAGTGGCGGGGCTGGAGCATGCGTTCTGGAAACTGGCGCTGCGGCCCGGCAAACCCTTGATGGCCGGTCGGCTGCACGGGGTGCCGATGCTGGGTCTGCCGGGCAATCCGGTCTCGGCCATAGTCTGCGGCCATCTTTTCCTGCTGCCGATGGTTCGCGCCATGCTGGGCCAGCCCGATCCCGCGCCGCAGCCAGGATCCGCCCGGTTGTCGGTCAACCTGCCAGCGAACGGACCAAGGGCGCATTACATGCGGGCCCGTCTTGGCCCAGGTGACGGCCTGCCGTCGATCACACCATTTGATCGGCAGGACTCGGCGCTCTTGTCGATTCTGGGCGAAGCGAATGCGTTGTTGATCCGCCCGGTGAACGATGGCCCAAGGGTCGCAGGCGACGCGGTTCCCTTCCTGCGACTTTGACCCGGCGAGCATTTGCGCTTGACACAAACCGGGAACACGGGCAGAACATTGCGTTAACACATTGACGCAGGAGCCTGGCATGCTGACACGCAAGCAATTGGAACTTCTCGACTTCATCAAGGGTCGGATGGACCGCGATGGCGTCCCGCCTTCCTTTGACGAAATGAAGGACGCGCTGGACCTGCGGTCGAAGTCCGGCATTCACCGTCTGATTACCGCCTTGGAAGAACGGGGCTTCATTCGTCGTCTGGCCCACCGCGCCCGTGCGCTTGAGATCATCAAGCTGCCAGAGGCGATGGAAAAGCCCGGCTTCACCCCCCGCGTTATTGCTGGGGATCGCGTCGCCCCCCCGCGTGGCGCGATGGAGGTTTCCACCGTTCACGCACTGGAACTGCCCGTGATGGGCCGTATCGCAGCCGGTGTCCCGATCGAAGCGATTTCCGAGGTTTCGCACCACGTCACCGTGCCCGGCGCCATGCTGTCGGGCAAGGGCCAGCACTACGCGCTGGAAGTGAAAGGCGATTCCATGATCGAGGCCGGGATCAACGATGGTGACATCGTGGTGATCCGCGAACAGAACACGGCCGAAAACGGCGATATCGTCGTGGCGCTCGTCGAAGACCTGGAAGCGACGCTGAAGCGTTTTCGCCGGCGTGGCAACATGATCGCTCTGGAAGCCGCAAATCCGGCCTATGAGACGCGGGTCTTTCCCGATCATCTTGTGAAAGTCCAGGGGCGGCTGGTGGGTCTGATCCGCAGCTACTGATCGCTTGAAGCCATTGCCGGTTCGGGCCGCTTGGGCAGAAAATCGGCCAGATCATAGTCTCTTGCAGGCGGTGACCACATCCGGCGCACCGATCGCGTTACCTCAATGCGCGTTCCATTTGCGTCAGGCCAAAATGCAAGCGGGCCAGTGGCTGAAAGCGTCGCCTGATCAATCAACCGGCAGCCATCCGGCCTGGATTCGACCCTGTCGGCAAGGATGACCAGTGCTCCCGACGCGCAAGCGGGGCCGACCCTCTCCCTCGCCCCCTTTCCCGTCAGCGAGACTGCACGCTCCCCCGCCAGGTCGAACCAGCGCTCGCCTTTCGGCCCGGCAAACCCCTTGCGCGAAGCTGCAAGCTCCTGCCCGGCGAGATCGCCGTCATTCTCCAGCCAGCTTTCTGCCGAAAATCCTCCGCCCGTGGCTGCGGACAGCACCCTGCCCTGCGGGCCCGCCAGCCCCAGCAGCTTGCCATCACCCGAGACGAGCAGCATGGGCCGCTCGACCGTCACCCACAATCCCAGAGCCACGATCATTGGCACAACCCCGGCAAGTTGCACGCGACCGCGCCACAAGATCAACCAGATCGCCCCAAGGGTCAGCAACGGCAGGACCCAGGGCCCCGGAGAAGGTATGGCGGTCACCGATCCTTCAAGCCCTGCGACCCAATGCGCCACGAACAGGATCCAGCGCGCGCCTTGCTCCATGACCCAGAGGGGCAGAGAAGCCAGGCCAAAGGGAGCCAGCAGAGCTGCCATCGCCCCCCCCGGCATGATCAGTGCACCCATGACCGGGACGGTCAGAAGATTGGCCAGAAGCCCGTAATCGGTGAACCGGTTGAAATTCGCGGCCGCGTAGGGCGCCGTGGCTAGTCCGCCGATCAGCGAGCTTAGAAACAGCGTGAAGACCGGCATCGCCCAACGGGGTACCTTTTGCCGGTAGACGTTGGACTCCACCGCGCCGAACCCCACGATCAACGCGACGGTGGCGGAAAAGGACATCTGGAAACCGGGCTCCAGCAGACTTTCCGGCTTGGCCAGCAACAAAAGCATCCCTGCCACGGCCACCGACCGCAAGGTCAACGACCGGCGGTCCAGCAGGACCGCCCCAAGGAACACGGCGATCATGATGAAGGCGCGCTCCGTCGCGACATTCGCGCCGGAAAGCATCAGATAGAATGCCGCGACCCCGAAACTGACCACAGCGGCCGCCTTCTTGGTATTCAGTCGCAGCGAGACCCAGGGGACCAGCGCCAGCCCATAGCGCAGCATGCCAAAGACGAAGGCGGTGAGAAACGCCATGTTCATCCCGGAGATGGCCAGCAAATGGGCAAGAGAACTGTCGCGCAGCGCCTTCACGGTTTCTTCTGTGATGGCCGATCGGTCCCCAGTCATGGCGCCTGCTGCGAAGGCGCCTGCCTGTCCCTCCATCCGGCCCAGCATGGCTTGCGTCAGATAGCGTCGCAGCCGGTCGATCGGCAACGCGCCGCCGTCAGGTTCTTCCAGCAGCAGGACCGGCGTCCGGGTATAGCCGACCGCGCCGAGCTGGTTGAAGAAGGCCATGCGGCGAAAGTCGAACCCCCCCGGCTCCACCGGCCCTTCTGGCGCGGCAAGGCTGGCGGTCAGGACGACGTCCTGTCCTGGTGTCGGTTGCAGCCAGGGTTGGATGCCCTGCAGCGAAACCCGCACCCGCTTTGGTGTGCGTTCGGGCGAAACTTCACGCAGGACCACCTGATCCAGGGTCAATCGCACCGCATCGCTCTGCGAACGGTCGATCCAGACGATGCGCCCTTCGACCGGGCCGTAATAGCGAAACTCAAGCGTTGGGGCGGCCACGACATGCGCGCGGATCCCGGCGGCCAGCCAGCCCGCAGCCAAGGCCGCCAGACCAATGGCCAGCGGGTGCAGAACCTCAGGCCCCCGAAGCCGCAGAAGCAGCGCCAGAACCACGATGCCAACCGCAATGGCATACAAACCGATGCCGGGTTCCGTGGTGACCGAGAACCACAGCCCCACACCGCAACCGATCAGCACCGCGATCCACGGGAACATCCCGGTTCGCGCCGGCTGAAAAAGCGGGCCGGCCCCTGCTGTCGAGCCGGTGAGCGCCACCTTGTTTCCCCCGCCGCGATTGCCTAAGACCCGGATAGCCTACGCCCCGCATGGTTTCCGAAAGGTTAACTCTGACAATGCCGACGTCCGCAGACCACCCTGTCGTCACCCGCTTCGCTCCGTCTCCGACAGGCTATCTGCACATCGGTGGGGGCCGGACTGCACTGTTCAACTGGCTTTACGCCCGTGGCCGGGGCGGCAAGTTCCTGCTTCGGATCGAAGACACCGACCGCGAACGCTCTACCCCGGAGGCGACGGCCGCGATCCTGCGCGGTCTGACCTGGCTGGGGCTTGACTGGGATGGCGACGTTGTCAGCCAGTTCGAACGCAGGGACAGGCACGCCGAGGTGGCGCACCAGATGCTTGCAAGAGGAACGGCTTACAAGTGTTTCTCTACACAAGAGGAAATCGCCGCATTCCGCGCGGAAGAAGAGGCTGCGGGGCGCTATCCGGTATTCCTGTCGCCCTGGCGCGACGCGGATCCCGCCGCTCATCCCGAAGCGCCTTATGTCATCCGGATGAAGGCCCCGCGCAACGGTGAAACCGTGATCGACGACAAGGTGCAGGGCCAGGTCGTGATCCGGAACGAAACGCTGGACGACATGATTGTCCTGCGCAGCGATGACACGCCGACCTACATGCTTGCCGTGGTGGTGGACGATCACGACATGGGCGTGACTCACGTCATCCGCGGCGATGACCACCTCAACAACGCTGCCCGCCAGCAGATGGTCTATGATGCGATGGGTTGGGAGGTTCCGGTCTGGGCACATATCCCGCTGATCCATGGGCCGGACGGCAAGAAGCTGTCGAAGCGGCACGGCGCCACCGGGGTAGAGGAATACCAGGCGATGGGCTATCCTGCGGCGGGGATGCGGAACTATCTGACCCGCCTTGGCTGGGCGCAAGGCGACGCCGAGATCTTCACCACCGAAGAGGCCATGCGGATGTTCGACCTTGCGGGAATCGGTCGCGCACCGGCGCGGCTGGATTTCAAGAAGTTGGAAAACACCTGCGGTCATCACATGGCCATGACCGACGATGCCGCACTGCTGCATGAATTGGTCGCCTACATGGCCGCTGCCGGGCGTCCCCCCCTGACCGATACCCAGACCGCCTTGATGAAGAAGGCCCTGCCCTTCTTGAAGAAGTCTGCGAAGACATTCCCGGAACTTATTGATAAGGCATCGTTCCTTCTTATCGACCGGCCCATTGCCGCCGACGCCCAGGCGGCAGGCTCGCTTGATACGGTATCCCGTGGTATACTGAAATCATTGACGCCGCGCCTGCAAAGTGCTAGCTGGACCAAGGACGCTCTGGAAGCCATCCTGACGCAAGCTGCGGCCGAAAACGGCCTTGGCTTCGGCAAGCTGGCGGCACCGCTTCGCGCTGCCATCGCGGGCAGGAGTGTTACACCTTCGGTTTACGACATGATGCTAGTCATCGGTCAGGATGAAACCGTTGCCAGACTGAAGGACGCGTCGGAATAACCAACGCTCCCCGGTCTTGAAGCCGCACCTAGGCTTGGTGCAGCATAGCTTGGGGTCGCCCCTGCCAGGGACGCCTCGCCACACCGGGGAAGAACACATGTCGGACAAAGTCGCTAAGCTGAGCCTGGACGGGAAAACCTACGACCTGCCCGTGCACAAACCCACGGTCGGGCCTGACGTGCTCGACATCCGCAAGCTATATGCCGAAGCCGATGTATTCACCTTCGACCCCGGCTTCACGTCGACCGCCGCCTGCGAAAGCGCCATCACCTATATCGACGGTGACAAGGGCGAACTTATGTACCGCGGCTACCCGATCGAGCAATTGGCTGACAAGTCGACCCATCTGGAAGTCTGCTATCTGCTTCTGTACGGCGAGCTTCCGACCTCCTCGCAGCTGGCCGATTTCACCAGCCGGGTGACCAATCACACCATGGTGCATGAACAGATGCACTATTTCTTT
>PNJK01000099.1 GCA_013821825.1 Rhodobacter sp. | reverse complement strand
CGATGCTTGTGCCATGGTTAATCCTTACCGGTGGTCGGTCTTGAGCTTCTTTTCCAGATACATGGAGTACCGGGACATCCCGAAGCAGATGACGAAAAAGATGGCGCCGACGAAGATGTAGGGCTCCCAGTATATGCCCTTCCAGTTGATATCGGCACGGACGATCTGGGTGACGCCCTTCAAGGGATCCATCAGGCCGACGAAGGCGACCAGAGTGGTATCCTTGAACAGGCCGATGAAGGTGGAGACGATCGCAGGGATCGACACCTTCAGCGCTTGCGGCAGGATGATCAGCCGCTGCGCCCGCCAGTAATCAAGACCCAGCGCATCCGCCGCCTCGTACTGGCCGTGCGGCAGGGCGGCAAGGCCACCCCGGACCACCTCGGCCAGATAGGCGGCGGCGAAGAAGGTGACCAGGATGATGACACGCAAGATGATGTCGAAGTTGGTGCCCGGCGGCAGGAAGTATTGCAGCAGCAGTGACGCGGTGAAGAGCAGCGTGATCAGCGGCACGCCCCGGATGAACTCGATGAACCCGACCGACAGCGTCTTGACCATCAGCATGTCGGACTGCCGGCCTAGGGCAAGGAGAATGCCGATTGGCAGCGAAAACGAAATCCCGGTGACCCCGATCACGATGGCCAGAAGGAAGCCGCCGAACTGGTCCGAGTTGATCGTGGACAGGCTGATCGGCGCGATGGAGCGGAGGGCGTTGACGATCGTCCCGTCAAGGTAAAGCCAGAACAGAACCGCAGCCACGACCCCGGCACCGGCCGCTGGCGCAAAGCCGATGCCGGGAGCGGCAAGCCGGAAGACCGCGTAAAGGACGCCGAAGCCTGCCATGCCGACGACGGCAACCCAGACCGACCCGCCCCAAAGGAGCCAGAAGCAGAGCGCAGGGAAGATCATCGTGAACCACAGCAGCTTTCCCGGCCGCACCTGAGCCAGCGCCAACAGCCCGGCCATTGTGGCCATCGCCAGCACGAAGGCCAGAACCGGGGCCGCAGCAAGATAGAGCGTGACCAGCAGGAACAGCGCCACGGCCCCCAGAACGATGGTCAGGTTGCGGGTCTGCCCGGCGAAAAGCACCGGCACAAGGGCCGCGAACAGAAAGCCGAAGGACAGGATCGGCCGCCACCACTGATCCGGCGGGTAGAAGCCGAAGATGAAGGCCCCCCACCATTCGCGGATCATCGCCCAGCAGGCGCCGGTCGCGCCCTCGCCTGCGCTGGCCGCGACGATCTGGCGACATTCGCCAAGCGATCCGGCCGTCCAGACCGAATTCAACCACCACGGCAGCGAGGCCGAGATGATTGACCACACAGTGACCACCCCCAGCACAGTCAGGGCGATGTTGAACGGGGTCGAGAACAGGTTCTCGCGCAGCCACTTCACCGCGCCACGCTCGGTAACGGGCGGGGGCATGGGGGGCAGCATGTCGGTGCGGGCAAAATGCGTGTCCATCTTAGCGCGCCTTCAGCTGGACGGTGGTGTTGTAGAAGTTCATCACTGACGAGATGATCAGGCTGATCGTCAGGTAAATCAGCATCATCAGCAGCATGCTCTCCAGTTCCCGGCCGGTCTGGTTCAGCGTGATGCCGCCCAGAGTGCCGCGCAGGTCAAGGTAACTGACCGCGATGCCAAGCGAGGTGTTCTTGGTCAGGTTCAGATACTGGCTGATGAGCGGCGGGATGATGACCCGCAACGCCTGTGGCAGGATGATCAGCTTCATCGTGCGTCCGGGGCGGAGGCCAAGGGCGAATGCGGCCTCGCTTTGGCCCTTGCTGATCGCCTGGATACCGGCCCGGACGATCTCGGCGATGAAGGCGGCGGTGTACAGCGTCAGCGCAATCACAAGCGCTGTAAAGCTGTGGGCCACCAGGATGCCGCCCGAGAAGTTGAAGCCCTTCAGTTCCGGCATCTCAAGCTGAAAGCCCATGGCCAGCAGCATGACGAGGGTGGGTGCAAAGAGGACCAGCAGCGATTTCCACCAGGTGACGGGGCGGAATCCCGTTGACTCTTGCGTGGCGCGGGCCGAGCCGAGGATTCGGCGGTTGACCCAGACCGAAGCGGCAATGACCACAACCAGCGCCCAGAAGTTCAGGTTCAATGTCATGAATCCAAGGTCGAGGGTCCCGGGACCGCGCTCGAACAGCGGCGCGGGAATGTTGCTGCCGCGGTTGGTGATGGCGACGCTGTCCCAGAGGATCATCGAGGCGGCGGGGGCCTCGCCAGCCGCGGCCATCTCGTCCGTGATCCGGAAGTCCTTGGGCTGAGGCGCGACCTCCGACAGGAGGACATAGGAGAGGAGGATCCAGAGAAGGAGCGGCACGTTGCGGAACATCTCGACATAGACGGTCATCAGCCGCGAGACGAGCCAGTTGTGCGAGAGCCGCAGGATGCCGACCAGAACACCCAGAATGGTGGCGAAGATGCAGCCGAAAAAGGCGACGACCAGCGTGTTCAGAAGGCCGACTAGCAGGGCCCGGAAATGGGTGCTGTCGTTGCTGTAAGGAATGAGCTGTTGGCCGATGTCATAGCCGGCACGCTGCCAAAGGAAGGTGAAGTTGAACTGCTTGCCCCGCGCTTCCAGGTTCTGGACGGTATTGTTCAACAGCCAGGCGACCGCCAGGCCGAACAGCACCAGAACCACGACCTGGATCGTGTAGGACCGGTAGCGCGTATCGTATACAAGCATCGAGAGCCGAAAACCGTCTCTCGGCACGTCCGTGGCCATTGCCATGGCTTCCCCCTGTTTCCTGCAGACGGCCCCGGTTTTCCCGGTGGCGGCGGGGTCTGTGCCCCTGGTCATTCAGGTTATCGTATGAACGGAAAGTCGGGGGCGCCCGCAGGCGCCCCCGGGATCAGGTCCTCAGCGCAGCGGCGGTGCGTACTGCAGGCCGCCTTGCGTCCACAGCGCGTTCAAGCCGCGCGCGAGGTTGATCGAGGTGCCTTCGCCAATGTTGCGCGAGAAGATCTCGCCATAGTTGCCAACGGCAGCAATGGCGTTCTTGAAGGCAGCGTTGTCGAGGCCGATCTTGGCACCCATGTCGCCCGAAACGCCAAGCAGACGCTTGACTTCCTCGTCAGTCGTCGAGGTTGCGACTTCACCGACGTTTGCGGCGGTGATGCCCTTTTCTTCGGCGATCAGCAGCGCGTAGTAGGTCCAGCGGACCACGTCGCCCCAGTTGTTGTCACCGTGACGGACGACCGGACCCAGCGGCTCTTTCGAGATGATCTCGGGAAGGATCACGTGGTTTTCGGCATCCGGCATGGTCGCGCGGCTTGCGGCCAGGCCCGAGGCGTCGGTGGTGTAGGCGTCGCAGGCGCCGGCCAGATACTGGCGCTGCGCTTCGGAGTCGTCGGCCACGGTGACCGGCTGATAGCTGATGTTGTTCTGCTTGAAGAAGTCAGCCAGATTCAGTTCGGTCGTGGTGCCGGTCTGGATGCAGACGGTCGCGCCGTCCAGTTCCTTGGCTGAGGACACGCCGAGGTCCTTTTTCACCATGAAGCCCTGGCCGTCGTAGTAGTTCACGGCCACGAAATCGAGCGCAAGTTCGCTGTCGCGCGAGAAGGTCCAGGTCGAGTTGCGGACCAGAAGGTCGACTTCGCCGGACTGCAAAGCGGTAAAGCGGGTCTCGCCGGTGGTGGGCACGAACTTGACCTTGGTCGCATCGCCCAGGACCGCTGCAGCAATGGCACGGCACAGGTCGACGTCAAAGCCGGCCCAGTTGCCGCTTGAATCCGGCGCGCCGAAGCCCGTCAGACCGGTGTTCGAACCGCAGATCAACTCTCCGCGCGCCTTGACGTCGTCAAGGGTGCCGGCCATCGCCAGACCCGCGACCAGCGTGGTGGCCGCGAGCGTGCCGAAGAATACGGATTTTTTCATTCTTACCTCTTCCTGAGTATGCGGCCTTTCGAGTGCCGCGTTTTTTGGTGCCCCGCGGTATCCCGCGGCGGCGCAACTGTTGGAGGATAGCCTCTCCCAGTATCGTGCAGTTTCTGCCGAAGCGGTTTGAAAGGTCAAGCGGGTCTGGTCAGAAACAGGAAAAACGCTTGTTTTCGATGGGTTGAACAGTTTGATCGTCTGCCGGGCAACTGCCAGCGCGGTCCTTGGGCAAACTTGTTACCCGCACAATGCGTAGAATCGGTCTGCCTGCATGACAGCGGCACGTTTCAGAGCCGCGGTTTCTGCCGCTTCTTCGTCCTGGCCCCAGGCTTCGATCTGCCAATCTTCGTCGATGCGGCTCACGGTCCAGGCCTCTTCCGCCGTCAGGCGCCCGCGGGTGACGGCCAGTGCAAGGACCAGTGAACCGGTAATGGCGACAAGGTCGTGAAACGCGGCAAGCTGGAAAGGGGACAGGGCCAAAACGGCCGCGCCAAGGGCGGCGAGGCTGGTTTCGGGCTGCGCAATGTGGATGACGCCCTGGGTGACCGTCAGCGGGGCACCCAAGGCGCGGGCGGCCCAATCCAAGAGCGGGTCCCAAGCTGCCGCTTGGCGCGCGACCAGGTCCTCGGGGTCGGTCGCGCGGTAGCACAGAAGGTCAGACCCGCCATATTCAGCCAGCATCGCCGCCACTTCAGAGAACTGGGGCGCAACCTTGTCGATGGCCGAATTCGCGGTGCGGGTGAAGGGCATCTTCGCCGGATTTACAATGCCGGTCTGCGCCTGCCATTCGGCTGCGACGGCATGGGCCAGAGCCTCGGTCGGAAGGATCAGCGGCGCTTTCAGAGGCGTGCGGACAGGGCGGGTGTCCAGCAGGACGGCAAAGCCCGCGCCCTCTGGGCGAACGGTCGCCGCGGTCCAGAAGCGACGGGCGGTCCAGGCGCTCATCTGATCTGCTCGAACGGGTCGGCGGGCACGTCGTTTTCCTTCCAGTCCATCAGCTTCCAGGTGCGGGCCATGTGGTCCGGCAGGGGGGCGGTGAAGGTCATCAGCTTCTTGGTGATCGGGTGTTCGACCGTCAGGCTGCGGGCGTGCAGGTGCAGCTTCTTCGACAGGTCACCGCCGATCGACCCGCCCCAGCCATCACCAAGATTGTCCTGCGCCGACCCGCCATACTTGCCATCGCCCAGGATCGGGTGACCGATTTCGGCCATATGGGCCCGAAGCTGGTGGGTGCGACCGGTGACCGGCTCCAGCGCCATCCAGGACAGGCGGGCGCCAAGGAACCACAGGGTGAAGTAATCTGTCTGCGCCCGCTTTGCCCCGGGGTGATCGGCCATCTTGGCGGGATGGACGCACAGCATCTTCTCGCCCTCGCCCCCCCTGCCCCGGCCCGGCGCCTTCATCAGGCCGAACTTGATCGACCCCTGGCGGGGATGCGGCACGCCGGCGACGACGGCCCAGTAGATCTTGCGGGCGGCACGGTGGCGCAGGGCTTCGGACAGGGCGCGGGCGATGCGGTCGGTGCGCGCCAGCATCAGGATGCCGGAGGTGTCCTTGTCCAGCCTGTGCACCAGTTTGGGCTTGTCCTTGTAACCGAACTTCAGCGCCTCGGTCAGCCCATCGACATGCCGGTCCCCCTGACCGCTGCCGCCTTGGCTGGGAAGGCCTGCGGGCTTGTTCAGGATGATGATATGTTCATCCTTCCACAGGACTGCGGACTGGATCATCTTTTCATCGGCAGCCGAGATGCCATGCGGTCGCGGGCCGGCGGGCGCGCCTGCATCCGGCAACGGCGGGACGCGGATGGTCATGCCGGGGGCCACGCGGTCCGACGCCTTGGCCCTGGCGCTATCCACTCGGATCTGGCCAGTACGGCACAGCTTTTCCACCGCACCTTGGGTCACATGCGGAAAGCGGCGGCGTAGCCATTTGTCGAGGCGCTGTTCGCCCTCATCCTCGGTTACGGTCAGTTGCTGGACGGTCATGCGAAGCCTCGTGCAAGGGCCACGCCCAGCATGACTGCGGCGAGGGAGAGAAAGACAGAGCCGATCACGTAGGCTGCGGCCTGAAAAGTCTGGCCGGCCTCGATCAGCTTCAGTGCGTCAAGCGAGAAGGCGGAAAAGGTGGTGAAACCACCGAGGATGCCGGTCATCAGGAAAGGCTGCCAGCCACCACGTGCGCCAAGCCAGACGAAAAGCACGCCGATGGCAAAGCTGCCCAGGACGTTCACCGCAGCCGTGCCGAGTGGCGCACCGACAGCGGAAACCATCAGATAGCGCAGCACAGAGCCGATTGCGCCACCAAGGGCGACGAGGGGAAGGGTCAGGGACATGGCCGGTCTTTGCGGCGGGGCGGGCCAATTGTCAATGCGCAGGCTCGATGAGCAGCCTTCGGGCCAAAATCCTTCGAAGGATTTTGCAAATCCTTTCGAAAGGATTTGACCGCTAAGCGCCCTGCCGTTTGGCACGCAACTTGGCGAAGTAGTCGATCCGCTTCTTCAGCTCGCGTTCAAACCCGCGTTCGGGGGGCAGATACCAGACCGGGCGCTTCATGCCTTCGGGGAAATAGTCCTGACCGGAAAACCCGTCCTCAGCCTCGTGGTCATAGGCATAGCCCGCGCCATAGCCGAGGTCTTTCATCATCCGGGTTGGTGCGTTCAGGATGTGCTTCGGCGGCGGATGGCTGCCGGTATCCCGCGCCGCAGTCCGTGCGGCCTTGTAGGCGGTGTAGACCGCGTTCGACTTCGGGGCCAGCGCCAGATAGACCACCGCCTGCGCCAAAGCGAGTTCCCCTTCGGGAGAGCCGAGCCGTTCATAGGTCTGCCATCCTTGCAGGCAGACCTCTTGCGCCTGCGGGTCGGCCAGCCCGATGTCCTCGACCGCCATCCGGGTGATCCGACGGGCAAGAAAACGGGGGTCCTCGCCGCCCTCCAGCATCCGGGCGAACCAGTAAAGCGCGGCATCGGGATCGCTGCCACGCACGGATTTGTGCAGAGCGGAAATCAGATTGTAATGCTCGTCCCCCGACTTGTCGTATTTCGCCGCCCGGCGCATCAGGCGTTGGGCCAGCTGGTCACGGTCAAGACTGGCATCGGTCTTCCAGGCGGCAATCTGTTCGATCAGGTTCAAGAGCGCGCGGCCGTCGCCATCGGCCATTTCCAGCAACGCCTCGCGCGCTTCGCCTTTCAGGGGCAGCGCGCGGCCAAGCTCTTTCTCGGCCCGCTGTGCCAGGCGTTCAAGGTCAGCAAGGTCCAGCCTTTCCAGCACGATCACCTGCGCGCGGGAGAGAAGCGCAGCGTTCAGCTCGAAACTGGGATTTTCCGTGGTGGCACCGACCAGGAGGATGGTCCCATCCTCCATATGCGGCAGGAACCCGTCCTGTTGCGCCTTGTTGAAGCGGTGAATCTCGTCAACGAAGAGAAGCGTGCCCCGCCCGTTCTGGCGCCGGATCTTCGCCGTCTCGAACACTTTGCGCAGTTCCTGCACGCCGGTGAAGATCGCGGAGATCTGGACGAAGGTCAGGTCGGTTTCGGCGGCCAACAGTCGGGCGATCGTGGTCTTGCCCACACCGGGCGGCCCCCAGAGGACTAGTGACGACAGCGACCGCGCCGCCAGCATGGCCCCCAGGGGCCCATCGGGGGACAGCACCCTTTCCTGACCGATCACCTGCGACAGAGTGCGCGGACGCAGCCGGTCGGCCAGCGGCCGAGGCGCGTCGGAGTGCGGGGCGACGGCGGTGTCGAAAAGATCTGCCATCCATCCAGTCTAGGCGCGCCGACAGAAAACCGGAAGCGGCATGCGCACACTTCTGGATGTCCGGCGAAGCGCAATTGCGGACAGCAGGATTGCCAGGACCTCCAGCTTGGAGGACCGCGGCCTTGAACACATTGTGCATCAGTGCAACTTGGTGGCCATGCTGATCGTGACGCAGACGGACCGCGTTCCACCCGCATCCATCACCGGCCCCGAAGGCACGCAATCCAAGCCGACACGGCGGGCAAGGCGCGGCGAATTCTCGAGAATGATCCCCAAAAGCGTGGTAGCCCCAAGCGTGCGGGCCGAAATCACCATCTCGTGGATCAGCTGCATCTGCACCCTAAGCCGATCAGAGGCCGGGACATCGTTGGAAACGAAAACACGGCTGGATTCCCAAATGTTCGGATCGATCGGGGCTTCGAAGTTCAAGAGATCGCGCGGGATCGTCTCCAGCAGGCCGCGTTGCGCATCGCGGATCATGTAGGTGTAGATGCCGCAGCGGTGGGTGGTGGGCGTCAGCCGCACGCCAGCCTTAACGTCGCCATCGCGGTGCACGCAGACCCAGCGGCTTGCAGGGGTATCGTACTGGTCGAACTCCATTCCGTTCGCCTCGGGCAGGTCCCAGCGGTTGTTCTGAATGAACGTCCGGTGCCTGGCACGGAACATGTTGGCGAAAAGCTCGCCATGATTGTGCAGGTTGTCGTAGGACAACGTGGTGGCTTCCATTTTCTTCTCTCCTTCTTCTGGTTGTCAAACCTTTCGAAGGGGATGGCACGGGTCAGAGCAGCCGGTATTCCCGTGCCTTGCGGATCGCTTCCGATGTGGTGCGGGCCTCCAGCCGGATTCGGGCCGACTGCAGCCGTGCCTTGAAGGCGCTTTCCGTAATGCCAAGCTTTTCCGCCGCCGCTGCGTGCCTGTCCCCATTAGCAAGGCATTGCAGCGCCTCGATCTGCGCTTTCGTCAGGTCGGAGGGCGGCTTTGCCTCGATATGCAACTTAACGGTCAACTCGCGCAGGTGCCCGAGCTCTTCGTCATCGAACTCTCGATCCGAACGGCTGATCCCAACGATCGAGCGTGACGTAATCGGGCCATAGGAAGATACGGCACCGAATTTCAGGCCATGAACCGCGGCCTTCTTCATGACGCCAAACGGATCCGGAAGCGGGATCGAACTCCACCTTGTGGTGCCTTCGACTCCGACGCCCCAGAAAACAAGCGGATCGCGCAGATAGTAGGAATGGCTGTTGTAATGATCGACCCAGGCATCCGGGTAAGAGCTTTTGTATACAAGCGGCGTGGCAAATCGGATATGCAACCCGACCGTGTATCCCATCGGAGCGAGCCGATTGAGCTGCTCAAGCAACACTGTAATTGCTTTCTTTTCGGACATTCGGGACCACGTTTGACTCGTACGATTCTACTGTGGATTGATCTTGGGCCTCAATTGGACAAGTGCAAGCTCTATTCCCGAAAAGGTAATGAAAGAGGTGCAATTCAGTGCGTTACATGCAAAAGGCCCGCCGTTTGAGCGGGCCTTTCTGGTTGAGTGCGAGCGGAACGTATTAACCTTCGGCGGCTTCCAGGCGGGCATGGTCTGCCGCACCCTTAGCCGAAGTGTCGCGATCGACAAACTCGATTATCGCCATGGGGGCCATGTCGCCATAGCGGAAACCGGCCTTCAGGATGCGGACGTAGCCGCCCTGACGGTCTTTGTAGCGCGGCCCGAGGATTTCGAAAAGGCGGGCGGTGTGCATGTCCTGCTTCAGCTGCGCATGGGCCTGACGGCGGGCGTGCAGGTCACCGCGCTTGGCCAGCGTGATCAGCTTTTCGATGATCGGGCGCAGTTCCTTGGCCTTGGGCAGGGTA
>PNJK01000098.1 GCA_013821825.1 Rhodobacter sp. | reverse complement strand
ATCGCTGCCATGGCGCTCTCGGCTCACGGCATCGCGGCTGAGGCACCGCATGCTTGCCAGTCAGGTCGATGTCCTGTTCGCAGTGTCACGCCATGTCAGGGACGGCTTGATCGACCTTGGCGTACCCGAATCGAAAGTGCAGGTGAACCTCATCGGAATCGATTTCCAGCGCTATCGTCGTGATGACGCGCAGCGTGCGATGATCCGAAGTCAACTGGGTCTGGGGGCTGAAGACACGCTGATCCTTGTGACCTCGCATTTTCGACCCGGAAAGGGTGTGGAGTTGATGCCAGAAGTTGCTGCCGCGCTCAGACCCCGGAAAGGGCGCTGCTTTGTCGCAGTCGCCGCAGAGGGTCCCAAGCGCGCGGAAATCGAGGCACTTGCCGCAGGGCATGCCCTTGGTCCTGACCGGTTTCGTCTACTCGGCAGGCGCGATGGCATTCCGTCTCTTCTTTCCGCCGCAGACATGTTCATGCTTCCGACCGACGGCCGATTTGAAGGCTTGCCCGTGGGAGCACTCGAGGCGCTGGCCTGCGGTGTGCCTGGGATCGTGACGGATGTTTCGGGACTACGGTCAGAGCTTGGCGCGATTGCCATGGTCGTGGCGCCGGGCAGTGTTTCGGCGTTGCCGGAGGCTGCACAGCTCCTGCTCGACGATCCCGACGAAGCCGCACGCATGGCAACCGCAGCGCAGGAGATGATCAGAGCCAATTACTCGGTTGAAAAAGGAGCCTCAGACCTTGTTGCCGCCTATTTCGGATCAGGGCTTCGTTAGCTGTTTGATCCCTCGGTTTGATGGTGCGATCCATTCTCGGGAACGGAAGGAAGCACTATGGGACAGGTTCGTCATTGCGGGCGCCACGGCTATGTTCGCTGTCAAGGCCGCAATACAGCAATCGCAGGTCGAAGGCCCGTCCGCCATCGGTTCGAGGGCGGGACTGAGGGCTCGCGCAGCTGAGCCGGGAACTTGGCGCCAATCCGAAGACGGTTGGGAAGTGGCGGAAGCGGGCGACGGTCGAGGGCGTGAAAACGGGGCCGAAGGAGCCGCGTTCATTGGTGATGACCGAGGCCGGGGAAGCGATGGTTGTTGCGTTCCGGCGCCATACGCTACTGCCGCTGGACGATTGCCTCTATGCTCTTCAGCCCTCGATCCCGCAACTGACGCGGTCAGCGCAGCATTGGTGCCTGCAGCGATGAGCGATTGTCGGCGATGGGTCCGAGGATTACGGCCAATGCATCTCGTGCCTGCCTGATGTCGACGGCGACAAGACCCGGCGGCAGAGGTTCAAGCGCTACCCGGTCGGGTTCTTTCGCCGCGCGGACCTTCGGTTCACATCGATATCGCCGAAGCGCAGACCGCTGAAGGCAAGCTAACCGCTGGCAAAGCGCGAGCGCCAACAGCGCTGCAGGTCGCCCGGCATCGGTTCGGCCAGATAGACCGCCCGCGCAATGGCCCGCGCAAGACAGGTCGCGGCGGCGTGGCCGATCTGGAACGTGTCGGTGCGGGGGTCAGACATCCCCCGCCCACCGGTCGAGATGCTGAACACAAGGTCCCCATCCAGCGGCGTATGCGAGGGGACCAGGGCCCGTGCCATGCCGTCATGTGCGGCGACGGCCATGCGCTGCGCCTCTGCCTTGGTCAGCGTGGCATCGGTGGCAACGATGGCTATTGTCGTCGCCTCGCCCCTCCGCTTTGTGGGCAGGGGGGCGTCCAGCCGAGCCATCGGCGCCGGGCCGAGGCCACCGAATTCCGCGCCTTCCTCCCACGGAGCGGCCCAGAAATGGCCGGTTTCGCCCACAGTGGCCGATCCCAGCGCGTTGACCGCAACCAGCGCGCCGACAGTGATGCCAGAAGGCAGAAGGGCGGAGGCAGAGCCTAGCCCGCCCTTAAGGGTGCCGGTCGCGGCACCAAATCCCGCCCCGGCAGTGCCAAGCATGAAATCGGTGCCAGCGGCTTCCAGTGCCGCGCGGCCCAACGCCGGATAGGGGCTGTCCGCCCAATCCTTGTCGCCGCCGTTGAGAAGGTCGAACAGGATCGCCCCCGGCACGATGGGCACCCGCGCCGGACCGACCGCAAAACCCCGGCCCATCGCGCGCAGACCCGCCATGATGCCGGTGCCTGCATCAAGGCCAAAGGCAGAGCCGCCAGCCAGGAAAAGGGCGTCAACTTCGGACACTGGCTTGTCGGGCGCCAGAAGGTCGGTTTCCCGAGTGCCAGGCGCGCCGCCCATCACATGCGCGGCGGCAACAAATGGCTGGTCAGAGGTCAGGACAGTGACGCCAGAGCGCAACGCCGCATCCTGTGCGTTGCCGACCCGAAGGCCGGGGATGTCGGTGATCAGATTGCGTGGTGCGGGCCGCATGGACGCCTCCGGTCATTTGTCGTGACCTGACACTAGGGCAAGAGGCGGCGATGCAAAAGCCGACCTCTGAGTGACGGGGGATGGTCAATCCGCAGCACTGCAGGCGTTGACGCCAATGAATGGGCGCCCGCCAAGGCGATGCCATCCTAAACAAAGGAGGAATTGCCATGATCAACAAAATCGGATTGCTGGGTTTCTGGACCTTTTCCACAGTGATCAGCGGTGCCGCCGTCCATGCGCAGGACGCGTCATACGGTGCCGAGATCTACAACGCCCGTTGCGCGGTCTGTCACGGCGACGTCGGTGCCGGAGATGGCATGGTTGGGGTGCTTTTCGCGCAGCCGCCTGCCGATTTGCGGCTTATTGCCCGCAACAACAACGGCGAATTTCCGACAGAGCAGGTGATCGAGGCGATCTATGGGCGCAGGCCCATTCAGGCGCATGGCCAGACCGAGATGCCGGTCAGGGGCGATTTCTTCATGAGCGAGGCCTTGGAAATCCGCACGATCGACCCCGAAGATGCCGCCATGGTCACGCAAGGCCGCGTGCTTTCGGTGGTCCGTTTCCTGGAGACGTTGCAGGCCGAACAAGGGCTGCCGCCTGACAGCCAGCGCGACCAACTGATCCGCCAGATGGCGCGGTCAGGCCAAGGGATAGGCACAAGCGCCCCTCAGAAGTCGAAAATGTCGCTCAGAAAGCTTTCCCTGCGCTTCCTCTTGTGGCCATGGCGGTAGTCGTCGTCATCATCATCGCGGCGGCGGCGGTCATCCTCGCGGTGGCCCTGCTGGGCGCGCTGGGGTTCCGGCTGGTAGACCGGGGCGGCCTGCTGTGCGGGGGGCGGCGGGGCCATCCTTGCAGCGGCGGGGGCGGCGGACGGGGCGGTTTCGCCCATCGAGCGGTCGATGATCTTGTCAAGCTCGCCCCGGTCCAGCCAGACGCCCCGGCATTTCGGGCAATAGTCGATCTCGACCCCGCCACGATCCGCCATCACCAAGGTTTCATTGTCGACCGGGCAGCGCATTGTGAACTCCTTTGCCATGTTCTGCCGCTCTACATGGGGTCGCAAAGCGTCGCCGCAAGGGTCGCAAAGGTACTTGCGCGGATTGCCGCAAGGGCGCAAAACAGGCCCGAGCCGTGGCGATGGCGTCGCCGCAGGGGGCATTTCCCCGCCGCTTGCAGGGCAACCTGCCACCGTCCTGTACGCCGGGACCTTTCGGGGTTCCTAGCGCACCCCATGACGGAGGTCTGACATGTCCCTGAACCGACCCGCGATGTACCGTTTTCACAATGGCGAAAAGGCGGCCCTGCCCTTCGCCGCCGAAGAATATGCCGACCGGCTGGCCGGCCTGCGCGAGATCATGGCGATGCATGATCTGGACGCGGTCGTGCTGACCTCCATGCACAACGTCGCCTATTACTCGGGCTTTCTCTATTGCACCTTCGGGCGGCCCTATGCCTGCGTGGTGACCAAGACGGAATGCGTGACGATCAGCGCCGGGATCGACGCGGGCCAGCCCTGGCGCCGCAGCATTGCCGACAACATCACCTATACCGACTGGAGCCGCGACAACATGTGGCGCGCGGTGGCGAGCGTGACCGGCGAGGGCAAGGCCGTGGGCTGCGAGGCCGACCATCTGACGATGGAGCGGGCCGAGAAGTTCAATACCTTCCTCAAGCCGAAGCGCGGCGTGGATATCGCCCCGGCAACGATGCACCAGCGGATGACGAAGTCGCCGGCCGAGATTGCGCTGATCAAGCATGGTGCGAACGTGGCTGACGTGGGCGGTTATGCGATCCGCGAGGCGATCAAGGTCGGCGCGACGGAACTTGAGGTCAGCATCGCTGGCCGTGACGCGATGGAGCGCGAGATTGCCAAGCGTTTCCCGGATGCGGAATACCGCGACACCTGGGTCTGGTTCCAGTCCGGCCTGAACACCGACGGCGCGCATAACCCGGTAACGAACCGCAAGCTGCAGCATGGCGATATCCTGTCGCTCAACTGCTTTCCGATGATCTCGGGCTATTACACCGCGCTGGAGCGGACGCTGTTCGTGGGCGAGGTGGATGATGCGTCGATGAAGGTATGGCAGACCAATATCGACAGCCACGAATACGGGATGAAGCTTCTGAAGCCAGGGGCGAGCTGTGCCGAGATCACCATGAAGATCAACGAGTTCCTGGCCGAGCGGCAGATGCTGCAATACCGGACCTTCGGCTACGGGCATTCCTTCGGGATCCTGTCGCATTACTACGGCCGCGAGGCGGCGCTGGAGCTGCGCGAGGATATCGACACGGTCTTGGAGCCGGGAATGGTGATCTCGATGGAGCCGATGCTGACGATTCCCGAAGGGATGCCGGGCGCGGGCGGCTACCGTGAGCATGACATCTTCGTGGTGACGGACGATAAGCCGGAGGACATCACGCATTACCCTTACGGCCCTGCGTTCAACGTGGTGGGGTGACCCGGCGGGCATGGTGAAACTTCTGGCTTGTAGCACCGCCGACAAGTCCTGGGGCGCGGCGCACTTACCGCGAGAAGCGGCCCCCGAGGGCGAAGGCGCCTGGACGGGCTTGTCCAAGATCACACTGCATCGCGAGCAACTCTATCTCCTCGAGCGCGACAACCAGATTGCCGACAAGGCCGTCACGAAGAAGTTGCCCCGGGTGGCGCTGGCCGACCTAGCGCCCGCGCCTTTGGGGCGGGCCGCTGCCGGTGATGACGAAGGAAGTGGTGCACGATCTGATCCCCGATCTGGGCACCCATGGCGGCTATACCGCCGAGAAGGTCGAGGGCTTCGCGATCGTCGCAGCCGGCACGGCATGGCTGGTCACCGACAATGACGGAACCAACGACCGCTCTGGCGAGACTCTCTTCGGGTCAATCGGCCCGGTCAGCCGACCCGCCGACATCCGCCGCCCCGGAATCCGGACGAATCCCGGTCCGGGACGGAAACTATGGGAAAGATTCGCAAATTTTCGCGGATTAGGCTTGACGTAGGGGCCGTCGCGTGGCGCAAGCTGCGGCCAACTTCCTCAGAGCCGAGTCTGCCAAGTGTCCCAATCCATTGCCCGGGTCTTCGCGATCCTCGCCCTTCCTTTGCTAGCAGCCTGCGCTGCCACCCCGAAGGCTCCCGACGCTCCACCCGTTGTACCCGGCTATGAGGGTATCCAGGATGGCGGGTTCTTTGTTGAACCGGTTCAGCCCAAGTACCTGACCGACGGCAATCGCCGCGAAGAGGTGGCCTATGCCGGAGATGAACGGCCGGGGACCATCGTCGTCGACACTTATGTGCGCAAGCTGTACCTGGTGACAGAAGGGGGCCGTGCGATCCGCTATCCCATCGCCGTCGGGCGCGAAGGGTTGTCGTTCCGGGGCACCGGCGTGATTAGCCGCAAGGCGGAATGGCCGTCCTGGCAACCGACGGCCAACATGGTGCGCACCCGGCCCGACCTTTACGCCGCATATGCCGGCGGGCTTCCGGGCGGGTTGCTGAACCCGCTGGGTGCGCGGGCGCTGTACCTCTACCGCGGTGGCCGGGACACGATGTTCCGCATCCATGGCACGGCGGACGCGGCCTCGATCGGTTATGCGACCAGCGCGGGCTGCATCCGGCTGTTCAACCAGGACGCCATCGAACTTTACAACCTTGTGCCGGGCGGAACCCGGGTGAAGGTGCGGACCCAGGTCGAAAGCCTGGCTGCGGAAGGTCCTCAGATGGAAGACGCCTATGGCCGCCTGGTGCCTTCGACGCCAGAGAACATTTCGAAGAAAGAGCGCGACCTTGAGGTGATCGCCCGCGCGGCCGAAAAGGACCGCGCCGCCGCCGAGAAGGCCGACAAGAAGCGCCTTGCCGCCTGCGAGCGCCGCGGGATCGAGCCGGGTGACTGCCCCGGTCCGGAACTACCTGACGTCATCGTGACCGTTGGCACCTCGGACACTGCTACGTCCGGATGACGTAATCCTTCAGCGTGGTCTCGACCACCTCCCATTCGCCCTGAAAACCGGGGCGGATGATCATGCTGTCGCCCGGATGCAGCTGGGTCAGGCTGCCATCCGCGCCGGTCAGGATCGAATAGCCGCTGAGGATGCGGAAATATTCCCATTCCGAATAGCTGACGCGCCACTTTCCGGGGGTGGACTGCCAGAGCCCGGCATAAAGCCCGTTGGTATCTTCGAGGTTCCACGTGGTGTGGACCGGGTCGCCCGAGACCAGCTTTGCAGCGTCGGGGCGGGTAATCTCGGGCGAAGAACCGACGCGGGTGACACGCTGTATCAGGGTCATGGGAACCTCCTTTTCCGCCATGAGGGGGAAGGACGGCCTGCGGGTCAACCCAGGTTAGCGGCGGTGCGCGGGGCTTCGCGCTGCGCTGCGGCGCAAATTTGTTGCGGCGGGTCGGCGCATGTGCCCATATGGCGGGCAGACCGCGAACCGTCTTCGGAGACCGCTGATGAGTGCGACTTCCCCCGTCCGTCCGGTGCTGCCGCCAGACATCCGCGCGAAAAAGGGCGGGACGCCGCTGGTGGTCCTGACCGCCTATTCCACGCCAGTGGCCCGGCTGGTCGACGCACATTGCGACGTGGTGCTCGTCGGGGATTCGGTGGGCATGGTGATCCATGGGCTGCCCTCGACCCTGGGCGTGACGATGGAGATGATGATCCTGCATGGCCGCGCGGTGGTGCGCGGGGCGCAAAAGGCGATGCCGGTGATCGACATGCCCTTCGGCTCTTATGAGGAAGGCCCGCAGCAGGCTTTCCGCAACGCCAGCCGCCTGATGGCGGAAACCGGCGCCCCGGCGATCAAGCTGGAAGGCGGCGTGCACATGGCCGAGACGATTGCTTTCCTGACGGCACGGGGCGTGCCGGTGATGGCGCATGTGGGCCTGACACCGCAGGCGGTGAACACGCTGGGCGGCTACAAGGTGGTAGGCCGGGCGGAAGAGGCCGAGAAGGTGATGGCCGATGCCCGCGCCATCGAGGCCGCCGGGGCGTTCTCGGTGGTACTCGAAAAAGTGCCCGAGGGGTTGGCGGGCAAGATCACCGCAGCACTGACGATCCCGACGATCGGGATCGGTGCGGGCAAGGATTGCGACGGGCAGGTCCTGGTGGTCGATGACATGCTGGGTCTGTTCACGGATTTCCGCCCGAAATTCGTCAAGCGCTATGCCGAGCTGGGCAAGACCGCAGACGAGGCAATTGCAGCCTACGCGGCCGAAGTGCGGTCGCGTGCGTTCCCGGCAGCGGAGCATTCCTTCCCGGATGTGCTGCCGGTGAAGAAATGACCCCGATCATCCGGACGGTATCCGACCTCCGGGCGCTGGCGCGTGCATGGAAATCCAAGGGCGAAACGATTGGCGTCGTTCCCACGATGGGCGCGCTTCACGATGGCCACCTTTCGCTTGCACGGCGGGCGCGCAGTGAATGCGACCGGGTGATCACCACGATCTTCGTGAACCCCAAGCAGTTCAACAACCCGGACGACCTGAAGAAGTACCCGCGCAGCGAAGAGGCGGACGCGAGGCTGCTGGCCACGGTCCCGGTAGATGCGATCTTTGCCCCGCCGGTCGAGGAGGTCTACCCTGAAGGCTTCATCAGCACGGTGACCCTCGCAGGGGTGGCGCAGCCCTTGGAAGGGCACATGCGACCGGGCCATTTCGACGGTGTGGCGACAGTGGTGACCAAGCTTTTCGGGATGTCGCTGGCCGACCGGGCCTACTTTGGCCAGAAGGACTGGCAGCAGTTGCAGGTTGTGCTGCGGCTGGTCCGCGATCTGAACGTGCCGGTGGAGGTGGTGGGCTGCGAGACGATCCGCGAGGCGGACGGGCTGGCGATGAGTTCCCGCAACGTCCAGCTTACAACACGTGGGCGCACGAAGGCACCGGTCCTTTATGCCGCGATCACTCGGGCGGCGGAGGACATCCGCTCCGGGCATGCCGACCGGATGGCGATCCGCGAGGCCGCCGAAACGATGCGCGCGGCGGGGTTCGACCGGGTGGAATACATCGAACTCCGCGATGCCGAGACACTGATGCCCTCGGACGACCCCACCCGCCCGCGCCGGATGCTGGCCGCTGCCTGGATCGACGGCGTGCGGCTGATCGACAACATCCCGGTGTAAGCTTGCGCGCCATCCCGCGCAGGACTTTCCCCTCGTCATTGCGGCATCGCGATCCTCCTCAGCCAACCGGGCAGCGCCCGGGCCGGTTGGCCGGAGCAGCCAGAGACGAGACAGGCTTCTTGCAGCCGGGCGCGTTTGTCCGGCAGGGCGATGTCGGTCCGGCGGGAGGGGAAAGCCGCAGGCAATCAGCACTTGGCGCAAGCGCGCAGTTGCGGCAAGACTGGTGCCGTTGCCGGGGAGCGAAAATCATTTGGCGCGACGATGTAATTCGCTCTTACATCACTATGTGAAGCGAACGGGATTCAACGGAGGGCGTGATGGCCGATTTCGAGACTCAGATCAAGGAAAGTCAGGCTCAGGTCGCGGAAGCGCAGGCAAAGATCAGCGCTATCACCAGCCGGATCGAGGCGGCACGGTCGAAGCTTGACCAGGGCGTCACGCTGGACGTGGAAAATGCCACGCTGGAGGATGTGCGCAAGCACACCGACCTGATGAACGCCAACATCGCCGAGCTGATCATGGGCCTCGATGACGTGACCGCCGGTTTCTCGGCCGAGTTCGCCGAAATGCGCACGAAGACCGGGATGGAGAGCTTCGTCGGCATCTTCTCGACCGCCAAGGCGGAGTCGATGCGGCAGGAGCGCATGCGGTCGGCTTCCGTGGATGACAAGCTGCAGGATTTGATCTCGAAATCGGACGTGATCGTGAAGCTGTTACAAGGCCAGCTGGACCTTCTGAACACCCAGAAAACGCGGGTCGAAGGCAACCTTGCCGGGACGCTGACCGAGCGGGAAGAAACCGTCTTCGCGCTGGAGGCAGTTCGGGCGAAAGTGGCGGGGATGGACCCCAAGATCATCGAGCTGGAGAACAAGATCGCGGTCGAACAGGACGCGGCGGCGCGGACGAAGCTGGAGACCGAGCTTGCCACGATGAACGCGCGCTACAACGCTTTGGTGCAGGACGAACAGGTGAAGCTGGCGAAGTCCCAGACGCTGGAGCGCTACATCGAGAAGGGCAAGACCTGGGTCGACAGTCTGCAGAACCAGGCGGCGACGCAGCTGGTGCTGATCAACAAGCTGCAGACGGATACCAAGCAGCGGGTGGTTCTCTATGACGCGTTGACCTCGTCCTTGAAGACCGCCCAGCAGCAGGACGTGGCGCATAGGATCAACGAGATCGGGGTG
>PNJK01000097.1 GCA_013821825.1 Rhodobacter sp. | reverse complement strand
GTTTACAAACGGTCGTTTACTCCTGACATCCGCATTTGCAAAAAGGCCCCTGCCCCGTGCCACTCATCGGATACGCGCGTATTTCCACCGAAGATCAGACTGCCCTGCCCCAGGTTCAGGAGCTGCGCATCGCGGGCTGTGTTGAGATTGTGGAGGAACAAGCATCGGGCGGCAGTCGCACGCGGCCAGTTCTGGCACGTGTGCTGGATCAATTGCGCGCCGGCGATACGCTCGTCGTGGTGCGGATTGACCGCCTTGCCCGCTCGCTTTCTCACCTCTTGGAAATCATCGAGCGGCTGGAGGCGAAAGGTGCGCATTTCCGGTCCTTGCAGGATCCGATCGACACGGCGTCGCCTCAGGGCAAGTTTACCCTGCAGGTTCTGGGCGCAGCCGCCGAGTTTGAACGGGCCTTGATACGCGAGCGCACCAAGGCCGGGTTGCGATCTGCGAAGGCAGAAGGGCGGATTGGTGGCAATCCGGGGCTGAAGGCGGGTGATCCCGTGGCCATCCGCAAGGCAAGGGCCGCGCGAGTGGAAAGCCATTTCCAGAAACTGAACACCAATGCCGATCAATGGGTGCCCGAGGTCCGCCGTCTGAGACCGGACCTGCCATGGGAAGACGTGCTGCGCATCGTCAATTCAGGCCTGCCGCGCGAGGCGCAGCCTTGGTCCCTGCCCCGCCTGATCCGTGCCACCAAAACCTTCGTCCGCGAAGGCCTGCTGCCGGAAACCATCCTTTCCCGAGCCACCGCATCCGACAAGGATGATCGCCTGCCCGCCATCGTCGCGGGCATCAAAGGCGCAGATCCCAAGATGACTCTTCAAGCCATTTGCGACCGGCTAGAGACCATGCGCGAACGGACGCCGCGAGGTCGAACCAGTTGGCAGCCCTCTTCGGTTAAGATGCTCTTGGAACGCGCCGAAAGGCTTGGTTTGCTCTGAACGGCCACTTTAACCTTGCAAATCATCCATGCTGTGGAGTATTTGCAAGGTATGTACGAACGTAGAACCAATCAGATTGTGTTGTCCGCTCTTGAGAGCCAAGCGGCGGTCGTCCTTTTGGGCCCTCGGCAAGTTGGCAAGACCACTCTTGCACTCGAAATCGCAGCACACCGTCCGTCAGTCTACCTGGACCTCGAGCGCGCCGCAGATCGACAAATCTTAGCCGAGCCGGACCTTTATCTGGACGAGCAGGCCGGAACGCTGGTTATCCTTGATGAGGTCCAGCAGATGCCGGGCCTATTTTCAAGCCTGCGCGGACAGATTGACATGCGGCGACGCAAGGGCCTGCGCACAGGACAGTTCCTGTTGCTGGGATCCGCGTCAAACGTGCTTCTGCAACAGTCTGCAGAGTCTCTTGCCGGTCGTGTCCGCTACATCGAGATGCCACCCTTGCTTCTGGAAGAAGTGGGCAACGACCGTTTAAACGACCTTTGGCTGCGCGGCGGTTTTCCTGACAGCTTTCAGGCGGCCAGCGATCGGGCCAGCCTGGCGTGGCGCGAAGACTTCCTTCGCACCTACCTCGAACGTGACATCCCTGCCCTCGGCCCACGTATTCCCGCCACCACCCTGCGTCGTTTCTGGACGATGCTGGCCCATGCCCAAGGCGGTTTGCTGAATGCGGCCGCTTTGGCCGAGGGGTTGGGCGTGTCAGGCCAGACGATCGGCCGATACCTCGATTTGCTTGTCGATCTCATGCTGGTGAGGCGGCTGATGCCCTGGCATGAAAATGTTGGCAAACGCCTTGTCAAATCACCCAAGATCTATGTCCGCGACTCTGGCCTGCTGCATGCGCTGCTAGGCCTTGGTTCGCTGGAAAGCTTGCTGGGTCATCCGGTGGTCGGCGGCAGCTGGGAGGGGTTTTGCCTAGAAACCCTGATCGCCGCCGCACCCGCTGGCACGGAAACCTTCTTCTACAGGACATCGGCTGGGGCAGAACTTGACCTTGTCCTTCGCCTTCCCGCAGGCGAGACTTGGGCAATCGAGATCAAGCGGACCACCGCACCAAAAGTATCGCGCGGATTTCACCTTGCCATTGCAGACATTAACGCTGATCGGCGCATCTTGGTCTATGCCGGAGAGCGTGAGGTTCCCCTCGGAGATGGTTTGCGCGCAATGCCACTTGATGTAGCTGTGGAGCAGCTGCGCCACCTAACTTAAGCCCACCCCATAGAGCGGAGGCACAATCAAAGTTGCTGACCTTTGCAGTCGACGCACTTCGAATCGAAGGCACGCCGAGAACAGACTTTCGCCAATCCCCTCACCCAACCCTTGAAGCTGAAGACCTGGCTACAAGATGTTGATGGCCTGCAAATTAGAAGCCTCAAGTTTAGTTGCTTTATTTCCGTAGGTTAAGCTTACAATCCTCCAGACTACGCTGCCCGCCCTGCGACTGGCCTGCGTCTATCAGTAGAATTTTCTTGCGCGGACGAAAAAGTTAGCGCATTTCTACCCGTAGCGCGAAAAGGTGAGAATTTCAGGTTTCTGCGCTACAAAAGAAAAGCTCGAAAAGAGCGCGCTGCGTATACCTCGGTTGCGACAGCACAAAACGTGAGGGCAGTATGTCAGCAGAGCGAGTATTTGCCGAGCTTCAAACCGACGCATCTACGCTGCACGCGTCCATTCGCTTGCATCTGGAGCGCAATTTTGCGCCTGACGCGAGGAAGCATCTGAGGACCTTTTCGTCCACCGAGGCCGCCGACTTCTTGGGGCTCGCGCCCGGGCACCTGCGCAAACTGCATGCCGAAAACAAGATCCCGGACGTTCCTCTGGACGAGAGAGGCCGCAAGTTCTATTCGGCCGAAGACTTGGGCCAGATCCGGCTTGCGCTCGCACGCAACACGAGGGATCCATCTCTTTACCTGCGTGGGAGGGTCGGGCAAGAACCGCTCCAAGTTATCTCCTGCGTCTCGTTCAAGGGCGGCTCTGCAAAGACTACAACGGCGGCATATCTCAGCCAATGGTACGCCCTGCATGGCTATCGCGTTCTGGTGGTCGATATGGATCCACAAGCGTCGCTGTCCTCGATGACAGGCCTGCGTCCGGAGATCGACTTCACGCACAAAGGGACGATCTACGACGCTATCCGCTATGACGACCCGCTGCCGATGAGCGAAGTAATCCGCAAAACCTACTTTCACGGCCTCGATATCGCTGCAGGCGGTCTGATCCTGTCCGAGTACGAAACAGAAACGCCGTACGCTCTGCGCCGCGGTGCAGAGCCGCCGTTCTACTTGCGTCTGCGCGAGGCGATCCAGTCGGTGGAATCAAACTATGATCTCGTTTTCATCGATTGTCCGCCGCAGCTTGGTTTTCTGACCTTGTCCTCTTTGGTCGCGTCATCTTCGATCATCATCCCGGTCGTGCCAAACTTCATCGACGTGGCCTCGCTAGCGCAGTTCCTAACCATGACATCATCCTTGCTCGACACCATCCGGGATGCGGGAATGACGTTAGACTACGATTTCCTGCGTTACCTCGTCTCTAGGTTCGAGCCTTCCGATGGCCCCCAGGCGCAGGTTGCTGGCCTTTTGCGTGCAAACTTCGGCAAGCGCGTGATGACCGAAACCTTCCTGAAATCGACTGCTATTTCGGACGCTGGTCTGACACATCAAACCCTGTTTGAGGTCGGGCGCGGCAGTATGAATCGGAACACCTACGACCGCTCAATGGAATCAGTGAACGCGGTCGCGCGCGAGTTGGAACAAGATATCCACAAAGCTTGGGGAAGGCACTGATATGGCCCGAAAAAACATGTTTGAAGGCATTACCCCGGCTCAGCGGTCTGAAGACCCGGAGATGCCCGCCCTGCCCCGCACCACTGCGAAAATGCCGGAGGTATTTCAAAGCGCAGGCCCGATTGCCGCAATTCGCAACGATCTGCGCAGCCTAAGCAGCCGTTCCGTTCAAGAAATTGATCCGGAGATGATCGAGGACACTGGCCTGAAGGATCGCTTGGGCAGTCTTGACGACGATATTGCGGAACTGCGGGATAGCATTGCCAAGCACGGCCAACAGGTCCCCATCCTCTTGCGGCCCCATCCGACACTCAGCGGCCGCTATCAGGTGGTCTACGGGCGCAGGCGGCTTGCGGCCATTCGTGCGTTGCGAACACCTGTCAAAGCCCTCATTCGAACCTTGTCTGATGAGGAAGCCGTGCTTGCGCAGGGGCAAGAAAATAACCTTCGCAAGGATCCCTCCTTCATCGAAAAGGCGCTCTTTGCGGGCGACCTCGAGGAAGCAGGCTACGATGCAAAGATTGTGCAGGACGCGCTAAACGTCAATCGAAGCCATACCTCACACATGCGCAAGGTGCGCGAGGCCTTCCCACGCGAAGTAATCGAGAGCATCGGCGCTGCGCCATCGATTGGCTGGAAGCGCTGGTACGAGCTTGCCTCCCGCATTCTCGATGAAAAGATCGATGCGACCGCTGTGCACCCTGCCCCGTTCCCGGCGGGCCTGACGTCTGACCAAAGATTCGATGCCTGGTCGAAAATGGCTGTGAAAACTGGAAAGAACAGCACAACTCGCAAGGTCCAACAAGCCGAGCCTATGTTGCTGAAGGCGAAGGATGGCTCGGTTATTGGCACCATTGTACTGCAGAAAGACTCGCTGAGCTTTCAGGCCACGTCCAAGGGTGATCCGTTCACGGCCTGGCTGCATGGGAATGCCGAGACGGTGTTCGCGCGGCTGCATGAAGAATTCCTCGCCCGCTCCGTCAAGCCGGAGTGAGCAAGCGATGCAACGAAAACAACAGAGGAGCAGTGTCGGAAAAGAATAGGCCTCCCGAATGGAACCCACCCGGAAGGCCCGCGCAAAACTCAGGGCGCCAACCCTGAGAATGCTCATCTCTAGCCAGAGCAAGTTAGCGCAGGCCCGAATCGCAAGCAACATCGCATCGCGGTGATCTGATATCTTTTATCCTTTATCTGAACAAAAGACCCAGAACACCGGCAGAAATCTGCACAAAACGGTCCTCATTCGGACAGCCCTGAACGTTCCGCGTGAATAAATCATGGAGCAGATCACATCCACGCCCATGCTTCGGCATGCCCGGCGCACTAATTTGTCATCACTGAAACCTCATGAGCAGTCCACTGCAGCAGACAAGGACAGGCGTTGGCACATCCTTGATCTGGCAAAAACCTGCCGGCAGCGCCTGAAGCTTCGTGATCGCGACATCGCGGTCTTGCGGGGTCTGCTGTCCATCCTGCCCCCACAGGCGCGACCTGACCAAATGGTGGTCTATGCATCCAATAGGGTTCTGATTGAACGTTGCGATGGCATCGACGAGCGCACTCTGCGTCGTCGAATTGCTCATTTGCAAGACTGCGGAATGCTAACACGTCGGACAAGCCCCAACGGCAAGCGATATCAAGTTCGCAACGAACACCACGACGCGCTGCTGACCTATGGCATCGATCTCGCACCGTTGTTCCACAACCAGAGCCATCTAGAGGCCCTCGCGGAAGACTGCCGCCGCGAAGCTGTAAGGACCAAAGTGCTTCGCTCCTTGATCAGAGATGTTTTATTCAAAACCCCATCACATCAAATCACTGACGTTCAAATAGAAGCGCAACGCGCACTTAGGAGAGTGCTCGATAGCAATCAGTTGCAGCAAATCCTGTCTCAACTTGAAGAAGCTGCGCCCGTTATGATCCCTCAATTCACGGACAACGTGACTCTGCCGACAACACACCTGTCCGTCAGCGACGGTCGAAATGACCGGCATATTCAGAGTTCGTATAAAGATAATTTAGAACCTGAAGGGGCTGAGAGCGAAACCTTAAGCAAACCTGCCCATGAAAAAAAATCGGCCAACATGGATCATGCCGACATCACAGTCGATGAATGCATGGACCTTGCCAGAACTGTGAGAGAAATGGCCCCAAAACAGCCCCGATGCTGGGAGGACCTGATTGACCTTTCAACAAGCCTTGCCCCTGCCATCGGCCTTCAAGGCGCGGTAATTCTTGAAGCGAAAAAGCACTTGGGGAAGCACGGCTGCGCGTTGGCCGTTCTTGGTCTTGTCGAGGCGTTTGGCAGAATTCGCAACCCAGAAGCCTATCTAATCGCTCTTGTGCAGCGTCGTCTCAAGCAAGGCCTCAATCTCGTCCGAATGTTTCGTTCCCTCGTTCGGCCCGGTAAGCCAACAGCTGCCTTCACTTAGAACAAGGATGTTTACCCCGGTAAACATTTGTTGGGCGTGCGTTGCTGGGGCCGAAGTGCACGATGTATACCGGGGTAAACATGAAGCTGTCGCGTTGCGCAGTGGAGAGTTTGAGAATGGTTGGTTTGAGGATGACGGGAAGTGAGATCGGGGGAGTGGCTCCCGGCGCCCGTCGTGGAGAAAGTCTGATGGCCCAAGCTGCCCAGAAGATCACCCTGTCGTCCTCTCGGGACATCCCCTTTGACAAGTTGGTGCTGAGCCAGTCCAACGTCCGGCGCATCAAGGCCGGTGTGTCGGTTGAAGAGTTGGCCGAGGACATCGCCCGTCGTGGGTTGTTGCAAGGCCTCAGCGTGCGACCGGTGCTGGATGCCGATGGCGTCGAGACCGGCAAGTTTGAGATCCCGGCTGGCGGTCGGCGGTTTCAGGCGCTGTCATTGCTTGTGAAGCAGAAGCGTTTGGCAAAGACTGCGCCTGTGCCTTGCGTGTTGCGTGATGTGACATCAGATATTCTGGCCGAGGACGACTCCTTGGCTGAGAACATGCAGCGCGTTGCCTTGCATCCGCTCGATCAGTTCCGCGCCTTTGTTGCTTTACGCGAAAAGGGTCAAGGTGAGGAGGCGATCGCGGCGGCCTTCTTCGTCACGCCGCAGATCGTGAAGCAGCGGTTGAAACTTGCCTCCGTGGCCCCTGCCCTTCTGGACGTCTATGCCGAGGATGGCATGACGCTCGAACAACTGATGGCCTTCACGGTGAACCCCGATCACGCCCGTCAGGTGCAGGTCTGGGAAGCGGTGAATAATTCCTGGAACAAGGAGCCCTATTCGATCCGACGCATGTTGACGGAAACCTCTGTGCGGGCCTCGGATCGCCGCGCGGGGTTTGTAGGTATTGAAGTTTATGAGGCAGCGGGTGGAGTTGTCCTGCGCGATCTCTTCCAAGGTGACGATGGCGGTTGGTTGGAGGACCCTGCCCTGCTCGACCGTTTGGTCACGGACAAGCTGCAAGCCGAGGCGCAGGCAATCGCCACTGAGGGTTGGAAGTGGATCGAGGTGTCCACAGACCTGCCCTATGGCTACAGCCACGGTCTGCGACGTCTGGTTGGCGATCCTTCGCCGCTGAGCGCGGATGAAGCTGCAGAGCATGCCAAGCTGCTTGCGGAGTATCGGGCACTGGAAGAGGAATACTCTGGTCAGGACGAATACCCTGAAGAGATCGACACGCGGCTTGGCGAGCTGGAAGCTGCCATGGAAGCCTTTGAGCAGCGTCCGCTGATCTTCGATGCGGCCGAGGTTGGTCGCGCCGGCGTCTTCGTGACGTTGGATCGGGATGGCAATCTTGCTGTCTATCGCAGCTATGTCCGGCCGGAGGATGAGCTTCGCGAAGAGACCGTGGCCAACTTCGGCGATGATCTGGGCGCGGAAGGGCAGGGGGCTGAAGGCAGTGTCTCCGCTCATCAGTTTTCCGCCGTCACACCTGTTGGCACTGTCATTACCTCTGGCAACCAGCCGGTCAGTTCAGGCCTCGTGGACGATGAGGATGATGGCGCGTTAAAGCCCTTGCCAGAGCGCCTGGTGATGGAGTTGACCGCGCATCGCACCCTCGCGCTGCGGGAGGCGATTGGGCGTTCTCCCGATGTCGCTCTGACGCTGCTGCTCTTGAAGCTGGTGACGGATACCTTCCGCACCTCTTCTGCCGCGGGCAGCTGTCTCGAAGCCTCGGTGCGTCATGTCTACATGTCGGCCCAGGCGACCGATCTGAAGGACAGCGTCGTGGCCAACCTCGTCGACGAACGGCACGCGGCTTGGGAAGCCAATCTGCCCCTCGGCAACGATGCTGCACTCTGGGACTATCTGATGGTGCTCGATCAAGGCAGCCGTCTTGCGCTGTTGGCGCATTGCGTGAGCGTCGGGATCAACGCGCTCCACGAGAAGGTGAACCCATATGGCGCGGGCATCTCGACCAGCGGGTTGACCCGGCGCATGGCACAGTCGGAAATCGTGGCTGAAGCAGTCGATCTCGACATGGTCGCTGCTGGTTGGGAGCCGACGGCGGACAACTATCTGAATCGTGTGCCCAAGGCGCGTATCCTTGAAGCTGTGCGTGAGGCGAAGGGGGAGGGCACCGCGCAGTTGCTTGACCATCTGAAGAAGGGTGAGATGGCGACGGAAGCCGAGCGCTTGCTCAAGGGCAGCGGCTGGTTGCCAGAGGTTCTGCGGCGCAGTGATCTTGTCGCACTGGACGACAGTGTCATTGCAGAAGGGCAGGGGGCTTTGAGCGAAGAAGCCTCAGATTCTGCTGACATCGGCGAGGAAATCGACTTGCCCGCGTTCCTGATGGCCGATTTGCCCTTGGAAAGCACCGCGATGATGGCTGCAGAGTGATCTGAGCCCCCGAGGGCGGGGAAACCCGCCCTCACGCATAACAAAACACAACAATATCAATATGATGAGTGCGAATCCTCGCATTCAGGATGAGGAATCATGTCCGCAACTAAGATAATCGACCAAGCGCCCTTGGGCGCGCTCATTCGCTACACTGATGGCAGTCCCAAACCGCCCGCGCGCTTCACCAAAAAGCTCGCGGCATGGGAAAGGTCAAACGGTGTTGGCCGTCTGGTGAAAAAGGAACCGCCGCGGCCTTATCCAACCTGGACAGCCCCAGCGTCCTTCACACTGCATGAGGGCAACTTCTCTTCAGAAGGGGTAATCCTCGTCACGATCATGCGCAGTCATTCCGCCGACAGTCCGCTGATCTTCGAAGTCATCGTGGAGCCCAAGGTGGGGCAGGTCCGCGTGCTCTTGGATTTCGGGGGCAGCACCGAGCTTTTGCATCTGGCGGCGTCCGTCACGGCGGCGGAGCTTTGGATTGCCAAGGAGGGCTATCGCAACGCGCGGTTCGAGATCGTCGGAGCTGAGGACGACGATGGGGCAGGGGAGGCGGGTATCGCCGCCTGAGCCTACTCAAAGACCAAAGGGGCCCGCCGCATGCGGCCTCTCATTCAGCATCAACCTGTCCCGCGTGTCAGCGCGGGGCACCAATGGCTCCATCCCCAGTAAGGCCTCGGTCAACCAAAAGCATGTCTGCAAGGCTGGCCGGGTGAGCATCGGCGGGACAATTCGGCTCCTTGTGTCAAAGTACCATCCCCCGCTTGCCAGTCCCTTCCTTGGCCCAAATCCAGTCTTCGAGATCAAGCCACAAGGGCTCGGACTACGGGGCGAGCCCGTGCCGCCGGGTGGATTCGGGGCAAGCCCGAACGCACCCGGTGATGTCAGTCCGCCTTTGGGCCTGCGGGTTCCTGTCAGCGCGGGGGATGGTCCCTCGCCTTCCAGCAGGAGCCGAAAACAAATGTCCCGCAAAGATGCTCACGCCTTCGCCGCCAGCCTCGCAGCCACGCTCATGGTCTCCATCGTGGTCTTTCAGGCAGGGGATGGAACCTATGGTGCCGTCCCCGCCGATGAAATCGACGGCGACGAGGTTCAGGTGCTTGTTGAGATCGACCCGTGGGCGTAATGCCCACGGCCTCAACGAGGGCTCGGCGTCGGGGCAGGGGCCCCGATCCGGGCCTTTCGCCTGTCAGCCGTTCCAGCCGACCGGAAAGTTGGGCCAACGTGGTGGTCGGCACGACTGCCTTCCAAGACCTGACGCACCGAGTCGAGAATTACGGCCCGCCCGACACGTCGAGGAATAGTT
>PNJK01000096.1 GCA_013821825.1 Rhodobacter sp. | reverse complement strand
TTGCGAAAGCATTCTCCCGATCCGGCTGAGGCCGGATTTTTCCGTTGTTTTCGGGGGTTATGCGGGTGTGGCTGTTAACCGTTGCCCACGCCAACGGGCCCGAACGTGGTCTCTCCGGGCCGATATTCTCCAGACCTGTTGCCTTTGCTGTTTTGGTGAAGTCGCGTAAAACATTGAAAAATATCAAAAAATGACATTGTTCATTTGTCCAGGTTGGAAAAACCACGCGCTCCCCGGAGACGACTGAAATTGAAAGTTGGGCCATCGCGATCTTGCGAGAAACCAGATACTGCCCCGCATACAGAGCCCGCAGTCTACTCCTCTACCCAGCTCTCGGCTCCTAGCGGAAGCTCGTTCAACTCTTTTCGAGCTTCGGGCCAGCCAGGATAGTGGTGGCTCATCAGCTCAAAGAACCGCTCACTGTGTCGCGGTTCGAGTAGATGCATCAGTTCATGGACGATGACATACTCCAGCAGGTCCTTGGGCTTCTTGACGAGTTCCGTGTTCAGCCTGATCGTTCCCGTAGTGGGCGTGCATCCGCCCCATTTTGTCTTCATCCTCTGCAGAAAATATCGCGAGGATTTGACACTAAGCTTTGCCTCCCATTTCTGGATCAGTGCGGGCACAAGCCCATGCAGAAGTGATTTATGCCAGTCATGGATGACTTCGGCCTTCCTTTCAGTCGTGCTCCCTGGCCGAACCGTCAGGCGGATCGTGCGGTGGTCGACTTTGACGGACGGCTTTTCATCCTTCTCAACCACGGTCATCAGGTGGCGACGACCCCAAAGGAAGTGGCTCTCTCGCCCAACGAACTGGCGCGGCGACTCACGAGCTTGGCTCCGCAACTTCTCTTGTTGATCGCGGATCCACCCCAACTTGGTAATCGCATAAGCTCGCGCTACGTCCAGGCGGGTTGCGGAAGGCGCAACAAGCGTGACCCTGCCGTCTGGTGGGTGAACCGAGAGATGGACGTTTTTGACGCCCTTTCTTGTCACGTCGATTAACAACCCGCCGATTTCAATGGTCTCAGCCATCAATACCCCGGCTGACTCTTGATGATTTCGAACAAAGCAAGCGTCGCATCTCGATCCCGGCTCAAAAGCGGGAACAGCGCGTTTTTGACTTGCCGTTCCCGAGTGTCGTCGCCCTTCCATCCTGCCGGTGCCTGTTGCCTGATGGCTTCGTCGATCTGAAGTGCGAGCGCCGCCTTAAGTTCATCGTCAGCTGGGCACACAAAGGTGGTTTGCGGGAGAGTTGGCAAGTTGTTGTAGACCACTGCAGCCTCCCGATTTCCGTGCAATGCGGCCGGAACACCTGCGTCTGGGCCCTTCTGCGCAAGTTGCCGCACCAGGTCTTCCGCACGGCGCAGGAACTCTTCATAGGCAGCAGCATCGTCGCGGCTTTGCTTGATCAAATCCTCGAGCAGCTTGGACATCTGGTCATAGAACCGCGGGTCGGTCAGTTGGTCTCGAATGATCGTCTTGCGGATGTTGTTGATGATCCCCTCGGAAATCGCGTTCTTCGAAAGTCTGCCCTTTTCGTTCAGCTTCTTGGCAATCGCGTCATGAATCCCGGTTTCGATGATCAGCTGGGTCAAAGACAGATTGGCAAGGTTGCCAAGGGTCGAAGCGGGGTCGGCCTGAACATAGGTGTTCAAGAGGTGGCGCATATCGGCTTCATAGGGCTTGATGTCCAGCTCTTCGCCCGAGTGTTTCTTGATGGCACCGCGCACGTCTCCGTAGAATTCCACCTCCCTCTGGATCGTCGTCGCCTCTGCGTCAGAATATCCAGCCTCATCGAGGTGCTGGGCGACCGCAGCGAATGCCCGCACAAAGGTTGCCACCGCCTTGTAGAAGGCCACTCGCAGCGCTTCGGTGTCGGTCAACGCGTTGGGGTCAGCGGCATTGCCGCAGAAGTATCGCAGGAATTGTTCGATCTCGCGCGGCGCAACCACCGGGTCGCACAGATACCGGAGTGCCTCGCGGGTCTCATCGAGATGCTTCCTGCCCTCTTCCAGCCAATTCTTGATCGACACATTGTTGTCGCCACCGCCGCCTTCGTCGATATCCAGCTCGTCCGAGCTGTAGACCGCGATGGCGTGCTGCACGTCGCCGAAAAGCTCTTTGAAATCGACGATATAGCCGTAGTCCTTGTCTTCCCCGTCCAGCCGGTTCGTGCGGCATATCGCCTGGAACAGATTGTGGTCGTGCAATTCGTTGTCGAGGTAGATGAAGGAACAGCTGGGCGCGTCGAAGCCGGTCAGCAGCTTGCTGACGACGATCAACAGCTTCATGTTCGCCGGTTCCTCGATGAACCGGCGCTTTGTCTCGTCCTCGTACTGCTTCGTCGTCTGCCCTGCCTTCAGGACATGCTTGGTGTAGGTGTCGAACTTGAAACGCTCGTCGCTGTTGGCCGGTTCGCGCGAGATGGCGTTGTGGTTGGGCTCGTACGACGTGATGATCCCGACGTGATCGCCAAATGTCTTGTTCCGGAACAGACGGAAGTAATGGCAGGCGTCATAGATCGACGCGGCCACTAGGATCGCCGTCCCGCGATTGTCGCTCAGGCGGGGCTTGATGCCGAAATCGTGGATGATCTGCGCGATAATGCGGGCCTTTCGCTCTTCCGCGCTCATCAGGTCTTCCATTGTCGCCCACCGCTTGCGCAGCACTGCCTTTTGGAAGTTGTTCAGCCCCTTCGCGGCCTTCTCGAACCAGGCATCGATGTCTGCCTGATTGGTCATCCTTTGCGGCACATCGCGGGCTTCGTATTTCAGGTCCAGCACCACCTTGTCGGCCACGGCTTCGTGGAACTTGTAAGTGTGGATGTATGTGCCGAACACGTCGCGCGTCATCTGGCGGTCACGGCGCAGCAGCGGCGTGCCGGTGAACCCGATGAAGATCGCGCCTTCCAGCCAGCGCTTCATCTGGGTGTTCATGTCGCCGCCTTGGGTGCGGTGGCATTCATCGACAAAGACATAGAACCGCCCCACCACCTTGGGCGGCGGTCCCTTCAGGTCGGACGCATCGAACTTGTGGATCAAGGCACAAAGCAGGCGAGGCGAAGGTGCCCCCAGCTTTTCGACAAAATCCGCGCGCGACGTGATGCGTGGTGATGGCGCATCGGCAGCAATCACGCCTGCATTGCGCATCACGCCGGTGATCTGCTTGTCCAACTCGTCCCTGTCGGTGATGATCAGCACCCGCGCCTCCGGGTCGTGCTCCATCAGCCATTTAGCGATCAGCACCATTAGGATGCTTTTGCCCGAGCCTTGCGTGTGCCAGATCACCCCGCCTTCGCGCCGGGCGATACGGTCCTGCGCAGCCTTGACGCCGGCGAACTGGTGCTGGCGTGGCACCTTCTTTTGCCCGCCGTCAAAGATCACAAAGTTTCGGATCAGGTCCAGAAGGCGCGTCTTGTCCAGCATCTGCGCAACGGGTCGGTCCAGATGGTCACCCGCTTGGGGGTCGGCGGGTGGCGCTTCGTCTTTCCATTCGACAAAGAACTTTTCGGGCGTGCCGACGGTGCCATAGCGCAAGCCCTGCGCATCACTGCCGGCCAGCAGCAACTGCACGGTAGGAAAGAACCCTGCGTTGAAAATTTCTTCCTGATTGGTGATCAACTGGCGGATGCCGTCGCCCACCTCGACCGAGGATCGCTTCAATTCGATCACTGCGATGGCGATGCCGTTCAGATAGAGCACCAGATCAGGCCGCCGTTCGTGCCCACCCTTCAGCGTTACCTCTTCGGCCAGCGCAAAGTCGTTGGCAGCGGGGTTGGCCCAATCGACCAGATGCACGGTGTTGTGCGGCTGACCGACGATGGTTTGCACCGACACGCCATAGCGCAGCAGTTGATAGGATCGCAGGCCCGCCTGATACAGCGTCGTGGCAGTGACATCGGCGGCTGTTTGCAGGCGGAGCAACGCGGCACTGATCTGGGCGGAGGAATAGCCGCGGGCCGACAGGTTGGCGCGCAACAGGTCTGGCTCGATCCCGCGGTTGCCATCCCGTTTCGACCAGTCGCCAACGTGGCGGAACCCAAGGCCGCCCGCGGCGGGGTCGCGGGTCAGAAACGCGGCAAGGCGGTTTTGCGTGGCGCGTTCGGAACGGGGGGCCTCAGGCATCTGTCACCTCTGACAAAGGCAGCCGCACGCGGCCAGTGAGCAAATCCTGCATCATCGCCTGCTTGAGCAGTCGGATCTTGTCGGCCTGCGCGGTCAGGGCAGCGTTCTCGGCATCCATGTCGGAGAGGACGGCAGCGATGGCGGCTTGTTCGGCGATGGTGGGGGGCATGGTAATTTCAAAGGGAGTCAATTGCTTCTTTCCGATTTCAAGGAAAGTGCTGCCGCCGCAGAGTGCGATAAGATCCTGCTTCTTGGTTGTCATGAGATAGAAAAGAAACTCGATATCTGTTCCTGCGAATGGTATGATATTCTTAAAGCCTTGATTGGTCGTCATAGGTATCACATTGATTGCGCATTCCCCGATGGTCGCGCGCGAGGTCATGATTAGTGATTTTGCGGGAATTGTTTCCGCAGAACTCGTCCGTAGCCCTTCTGCCGAAATGGTCCGCGAAGTCACCGACAGATACTTGCGACCGGCTAAAGCCGTGATGTCTGTCGGTGTGCACCAAGGAATTGCACCATCCCAAAGATTTGCCTGCGCCGTGCTCGGAGTGCCGCCGCTTCGAATGTCGCCAACCTCCCCCAACCGCTTCACCTCCCAGTCGCCTAAGAAGCCTGGCAGGCGGGTTTGGCCGGTGAGCAGGGTTTGCATTGCGGCCTGTTTCAGGTCTTTCTTCTTGGCGATCAGCCGCAAAACCCCGGCCAATGCCGCATCCACATCCGAAAGTGCAGAAGCTATGGCGCGTTGTTCTGGGAGGGGGGGACGTGCCAACAAAGCTGCCGACAATGATCGTCCATTGGTCAGCGCACGAGTCGTATAGCTTGCCCGTGAGGTAACCTGTTGGCGAAAGTAGCGGGGAGCGAAGCAATAGGCTTTGAACCCGTCGTCCAAGCTTTGACCGCTTGGACGAGCCCGCAGAACGAACCCGCTAAAAACGGTCTTATGAGGCTCATCGAGCATTACCGATGCGACACCTATCTCTTCAACCGTCTCCGAGGTGCGGGTGAAAAACACATCGCCCTTCCGGACTTCATACGAAGCCAGTTCGCGCGAGTTGACATCAACGCGGCCGGCAACGTCTGCAATTTGAAGGCTTGGACGACCGAAAACGTCCATATAATTGACGATCGGTGTTCCGTAGCCAAAAAAACCCTTCGCTTTGTTCAGCCCATTCTTGAATGTGAACATTTCTCCGATTGGAACGGCATCCCAATCTTCCGGGATCACCCCCACCTCGGTCTGTTTGTATCCCGGCCTTACCATGCCAGCCCCATGTTGCGCAGGTGGCCCGCCACTCGGGCGGCCAAGTCGGCCACGTCCCGCTCCAGGTCCGGCAGCGGGATGGCATAGCGTTCGGCCAATTGGCGCACCCGTCCCGTCAGGGTCTGCGACACCCGGGCCACCTCTCCCTGCACATCCGCGTCCAGCCGTGCCAGCCATTTAGCGCGGATGGTCAGGTCTTTTACCTGATCCATCGACAGAACCGCATACTTGGCATGAACCAACTGATGCAGGGCAATCTCGGCCGCCTTGGCCTTGGCTTTCGCATCGGCCAAGGCATCGATCAGCACCAGATACTCGGTCAGCGCCGCGCGTTCGTCGGCAAAGGCCGCATCGCGCCCGATCTCTTTCAGCCGCGCCTTTATAGCCTTGGCACTGATGCTGGCCTTGTCACCTTCACCCTCGATCACTTCGGCCAGCAGACCATCCTCGCCCGCGCCGTCTTCCAGCTTGTCGGCAAGCTGCTGCTCCAATTCAGCAATCCTTGCCTCCAAGGCGTCCATCGCAGCCTGCTCGGCTGCAAAGAACGCGGCGATGATCAGCGTGGCCGGGATCAGGTCGGATTTGAAGCGGCGCTTGCCGATCAGGTAGTCATGCGCCTCGGGCCACACCAGTTTATCCTTGCCGCCGCCCTGCTTTGCCTTGACCCTGATTTGCAGGATCTCACGCGGTTGGGCACCCGCGACCCAGCCAGTGGTGGAAATCAGATAGCAGTCGTCCTGCATCGTCTCTGCCCAATAGTCCATCAGGTGCTGATAGGTGTCATAGGCGCCCACCAGCGGGGCGGTGCGGAAGGCGGCCAGCAGATCCTCGGAGATGTCGTGGATCAGGTCCTTTGGGTGACTACCCACATCGAAGGCGAGCAGTTTGGGCGCGGTGCGCGCACGCCAGCCGTCGAACACCTGGGCCGCGGCATCGGTGAAGGCGCAGAACTCGGGGTGGGTCAGGATGGTGGGCTTTACCTCCGGCTGCGGCAGCCGCATCTGGTGATACCCGGCCCGGTCACCAGGGGCGAAAAGGGCCGCGCGCAGGCCCGGCATGACGGCCCAATAGGGGGCAAGCGCATCAATGTCGCGTTCCGGAAGGCCGCCCCGCAGATGGGCGTCCATGTCCTGCAGATCTTCGGGATCAGAGGCGTCGATGTAGCGCGGCAGGTTCAGGTTGAAGGCGTTTTTCGGATCGGCAATCTCATCAAGCGGCACAGCGCGGGAATACCGCGGAATTTCGGTGCCCTTGGTGAAGGCATCGACAATCTTGTGGACGTCCTGCTCGCGCAAGCGGTTCTTGGCGCCATCCTTGATGCGACCCTTGGAGGCGTCGATCATGAAAACACCCTTGCGGGCGGCAGCATTTTCCTTGTCGAGCACCAGTATGCAGGCGGGAATGCCGGTGCCGAAGAACAGGTTGGCTGGTAGGCCGATGATGCCTTTGAGGATGCCAGAACGGACCAATGCCTCACGGATGATGGCCTCAACATTGCCGCGAAACAGCACGCCATGCGGCAGGATGCAGGCGGCCTTGCCGGTGCTCTTCATCGAACGGATGATGTGCAGCAAATAGGCAAAGTCGCCCTGTTTGGCCGGGGGCGTGCCAAAGCTGAAGCGCGCGAACTTGTCCTTGACGCCCTCACCGTCGAATTCGAAGCCGGTGCTCCAGGCCTTGTCGGAAAACGGTGGGTTCGCGACGACGTAATCGTAGGTGCGCAGGCGGTCATTTTCGAGAAACTTCGGCTGGGTCAGCGTGTTGCCCGAGACGATCTTGGCGGTCGGAAAGTCGTGAAGGATCATGTTCATCCGCGCCAGACCGGCTGTGGTCACGTCCTTTTCCTGGCCTTCGAGCGTAATCCGCTTGCCTGCCTCTGCGGCCACCTTGAGAAGTAGCGAACCCGAGCCGCAGGTTGGATCATAAGCTGTGGTGGAGCCAACGGTGTTCTTCGGCGAAATGCCGATGACCTTGGCGATGACGCGGCTGACCTCTGATGGGGTGTAGAATTGGCCCTTGCTCTTGCCACTTTCGGTCGCGAAGTGCCGCATCAGGTATTCGTAGGCATCACCGAGGATATCGTCGTTTTCTGCCCGGTTGCCTGAAAAGTCGAGATTTGGGTTCTGGAAGATGGCAATCAGTCGCTCCAGGCGATCCACCTTGTCGCTGCCTTCGCCCAGCTTGTTCGGATCATCGAAATCTGGGAAATCCGTGCGGGCGAGCATGGTGTTGGCATCCACCAACGGCTGGATGACCTGCGTATTGATCTTGTCACCGATCTCAGGGTTGCCCTTGAGTGCGACCATGTCCTTGAAACTCGCGCCTTTCGGGATTCGGATCGGTGGCTCGAAGTCGTCGCTGTCGCCGTATTTGTCCGAGACATATTTGATAAACAGCATGAACAGGACGTAGTCCTTGTACTGGCTGGCATCCATGCCACCGCGCAGTTCGTCGCACGACGCCCATAGCGACGAGTATAGATCCGATTTCTTGACTGCCATGTTGTTCTGTGTTGCCCCGGCCCCTGATTTTCGAGGAAAGTGAACGACTTCGCGTTCATTTTTCCCTTTTGAGGCACTCTAGTTGCCGGATTGCTATGCATCCAGAGAAAATCGTCACGGCCGGTCATGAGGCTGTGCTTGGCCGCCGGTCGGAGGAAGGTTAAGGGGCTGTTGCCTACGCGGATGGGAAGTCCCCGTTCGGTCCACCTCGGAGGAACCGCTGGCTGGCCCAATCGACCGGGAACGGTTCAAGCAGCACCGCAAGCGTTACGTCGGGCGTGTGCCGACCATCGAGGATCGTTTCTACGGCTTCAGGGGCAAGCAAAGTGAGGCGCAGGACGCGGGACAAATAGGAAATCGCGATGCGTTCACGATCAGCCAACTCGGCAAGTGTAACAAACTCACCACTATCGAGCATGCGCTTCCAACGGAAGGCGCGCGCCAGTGCCTTGACCAGCGTGTCGTCGGTTTGGCGTTGCGTTGGCCTGTCGACCGGCAAGACCATCTCCTTCCGCCCCCCGCGCTTCACAAGGCGAAACGGGACATGCACGGTGATGGTATCGGGGATCGCCCGTGTGCGGGTCATGCCGCCGCTCCCACCTTTAGGCTCATCTCTCGCGCCAGCGCTGCCAGACCGTCCGTGCGCAATCGCACACTCATCCCATCGGTGCCGATGTCGACCCGCTCGACCAGAAGCGCCAGGATGCGCGTCTGCTCGGCGGGGAAGAGTTCGTCCCAAAGCGGGTCAAGCCGGATCAGGGCTGCGTGGGTCTCAGCTTCGCTGATCCCCACATCTTGTTCTCGGGCCGCCTTCCACGTCCCCACAACGATCTCTGGCTGGCGGAAAACTGTGCGCAATTGATCGATTACGGCGGCTTCGATCTCACCTGCTGGGACGCGGCCCACCGGGCAAGACCCGGCACCATGCTTAAGGACAGTCTGGCTGACGTAGTAGCGGTACAGCCGCCCTCCCTTGCGCGTGTGAGTCGGTGAGAACGCTGCACCGTCTGGGCCGTAGAGCAATCCCCGCAGCAACGCAGGTGTATCCGCCCGGGTTTGGGCAGCGCGCTTGCGCGGGCTTTTCGTCAGGATTGCATGGGCTTTATCCCATGTCTCAATGTCGACGATCGCTGCATGCTCACCGGGATAGCTGGTTCCCTTGTGAACAGCCTCGCCGATGTAGACCCGGTTGTTCAGCATCCGGTAGATGAATTTCTTGTCAATCCGATGGCCGCGGCTGGTGGTGACGCCCCGCTCGGCCAGTTCGCGCGCCAGCACCGTGCCCGAGCCGATCTCGGTGAACCGGGCGAAGACCCAGCGAACATGCGCGGCATCTGCGGGATTCTCGACGAGCTTCCGGGCCTTCACCTCGTACCCGAGGGGCGGGCAGCCGCCCATCCACATGCCCTTCATCCGGCTGGCACGGACCTTGTCGCGGATGCGTTCCGCCGTCACCTCGCGCTCGAACTGGGCGAACGACAGCAGGATGTTCAGCGTCAGCCGCCCCATGGACGTGGTGGTGTTGAAGGATTGTGTGACCGAAACGAAGGTCACACCGTTGCGGTCGAACACCTCGACCAGCTTGGAAAAATCCATCAGCGAGCGGGAGAGGCGGTCGATCTTGTAGACCACCACCACGTCAACCAGCCCATCCTCGATATCTGCCAACAGCCGTTTCAGGCCGGGGCGTTCAAGCGTGCCACCCGAGATGCCGCCATCGTCGTACTGATCGCGCACCAGCACCCAGCCCTCGGACCGCTGGCTGGCGATGTAGGACTCGCAGGCCTCGCGCTGAGCGTGCAGGCTGTTGAACTCCTGCTCCAGACCTTCTTCGGAGGATTTACGGGTGTAGACGGCGCAGCGAAACTTGCGGACGACGGGTTTGTTCATGCCGACCTCCGATGGTTTTTCAGCCCGAAGAAGACCCAGCCGTTCCAACGTGTGCCGGTGATTGCGCGCGCAATGGCAGAAAGCGACTGGTATGGCCGCCCCTGCCATTCGAAGCCGCCTTGCGTCACAGTGACGATCTGCTCGACCCCCTGCCACTCGCGCAGCAACCGCGTGCCGGTGATAGGACGGTCGCGATCGGCGCGGATGCGGCGCGTGGTGATGTTGCCGCCATCAAGCTGTTCGCCCAAGGCTTCCAGCCGCTTGATCGTCTCAGGCTTCAGCCCGCCATAGGCCAGTTCCTG
>PNJK01000095.1 GCA_013821825.1 Rhodobacter sp. | reverse complement strand
CCCCGCAGCGGACGTGGCGGCCCCTGGCAGCGGGATAATCTGCTCATCCTACAATCAATGATTCCCACAACGAATACAGTGGGATAAACTTCTTGCATGCTGGATCAAACCCTGACCTTGCCGGAAGACCCCGAGGAGCTGCGCAGCTTCACCGCGCGGCTTTTGGCGGAGGTGAAGTCGCAGGCGATCCTGATCGAGAAGCTGCGCCATCAGCTTGCCGGGCACCGGGCGCACCGGTTCGGTGCGTCGTCCGAGACCGCGGAACAGCTTCAGCTGGCGCTTGAGACCAGCGAGATTGCCGCCGCCGCTATGACGGCGCGGATGAAGCTGCCCGACCTCGAGGAGAAGGACAAACCCAAGCGCCGCCCGATCCCGGACCACATCCCCCGGATGGAAGTCGAACTGACGCCGGGTGCCGAAGCCTGTGCCGATTGCGGCGGACGCCTGCGCCGGATCGGGGAAGATGTGACCGAGGAGCTGGAATACGTCCCCGGCCGCTTCATCGTGAACCGCATCGTGCGGCCCCGCCTCACATGCGCCTGCTGCGAACGGTTCGTGCAAGCCCCGCTGCCTTCGCGCCCCATTGAGCGCGGCCGTCCGGGGCCGGGCCTGCTGGCCCATGTTCTGGTCAGTAAGTATGCCGACCACCTGCCGCTTTACCGCCAGAGCCAGATATTCGACCGCGAAGGCCTTGATCTTGACCGTTCCACCCTGGCTGACTGGGTCGGAAAGACGACCGCCCTGCTGGAACCTCTGGCCGATGCCATCGGCCGCCATGTCCTGTCGGCAGAGGCGATCTTCGCGGATGACACGCCCGTCAGCATGCTGGCCCCCGGCACCGGCAAGACCCAGACCGCCCGGCTCTGGACCTGTGCCCGCGATGAACGGCCCTGGGGCGGCGCGGCCCCGCCCGCCGCCTGGTATCGGTTCTCCGTTGACCGCAAGGGCCAGCACCCGAAGGATCACCTCGCCCGATTCCGCGGCTGGATGCATGCCGACGGCTATGCCGGGTTCGAGGAATTGTATCGTTCCGGTGCCGTCCGCGAGGTCGCCTGCATGGCCCATGTCAGGCGCAAGTTCGTCGACATCCACCGGTCGCAAGGCTCCCCGATCGCCGAAGAAGCCATCGGCCGGATCGCCCAGCTCTATGCTGTCGAGAAACAGGCCAGAGGGTCGCCACCTGATCGCCGCGTCGAACTCCGCAAGACCCATGCCGCCCCGGTCTTCGACGATCTGGAGCGATGGCTCGCCCTGCAACTCACCACGATCTCTGGAAAATCCCCGCTCGCATCCGCCATCCGATACGCGTTGACCCGCATGGAACGCCTGCGCCCATACCTCGACCATGGCATCCTTGAGTTGGATAACAACGCCGCCGAACGCGGCATGCGCGCCGTCGCCCTCGGGCGGAAGAACTACCTCTTCGTCGGGTGCGAGGCAGGCGGTAAGACGATCAAAGCTGCGGCGAACTCCGCCCTCCCTCTTTCGCTTTCGCGCGGCTCTCAGGTCTTTTGGGGGCAAATCTGCAACTGCACAGTCAGGTGATCGCGCCGAAACAAGGGCATGGGCTGTCATGCCCTGCTACACGTCCGCTGCGCCCCTAAGGTGTTTCGATCCCCATGGACTGCGCCTGCTTCCGAGCTTGGAAAGACCTGGATGATCCGGGTCTCAATCGGAATAGGAGGCCATCATGTCCACAATCTTCAATCGTCAAGCGCTGGACGGACTCAGCACATCAGAGCTCGAAAAGCTTCGCAGTGTGATCCGTCAACGCCTGTGCATCGACGACCTCAGCGAGCAAGATCGCATCAATTTAAAGACGTCGCTCGACAGCATCGAAGCCGTGCTCCGCACGCGCTGTTGTGTGCCACCGTCACCACGTGGTCCCGTCCCTTTACCTTAGACGGGGCCTCTGGTCTTCGCGCCCGCTGCCCAGCGGGCGCGAAATTTGGTTTGTTCTCAAACAACACTGACCGGACAGCGATAAGCCCTGGTCGCATTGGCTAACAAATCAACACATCGGGAGAAGGCTTGCGGATGGTTAATCCGCGACAAATAATGCCCAGCTCGCTCAACGGGATCATGGAGATACTGATCGGGGCCAAGCATTTTGCGTGCGTTCAAACTATCCGTGTTCAATAATTCAAAATTGATGGCCTCGACTTCGCAGTTCCAAGAGGAATACCGAGCAGACCAGACTTTTCTGTGGTGCATAAGAAGTCGTTCGCGACCACTGTACCCATGGTAGTCGAACGCAATTGTTCCGTTCGTGACAAAGATATGGTTACCTGCCATGTCACCAGAGGGAATGATGCGTTCAGCATAAAACCCTTCCAGCGGGGGATCGCGCAAATACACTCCTGCAAGAATGTGACAAGCCCCATGGCCAAAGAAAATCCTGTCAGGCAAGGCCCAACGCCTCTTGGGGTCTTTCTTGATGTCAGGTTTCAGGGTGTACATCCCAAGAAGGGTAGTAGCCTCTGGATGGCCGTGCAATATTCTTGGCCACTATATCCACTGTAACTTGCTTTCGTACCTGAGGTCGCCGCTTACGCGGCGACTCCTGCTTCCGTTTGGGTTTTTTCAAATCCGTGCAAGAAACCTGCGGCCTTCTGGGCATGCGCCGCTGCGGAGAAGATCGCGCGCTTGTCGTCCTTCAGTACCTTTAGCCAGCTTTGAATGTAGGCGGCACGGTCGGTGCCGGGTTCGGGGGTGAGGCCAAGGTCAGCACAAAGAAACGCCGCACCAAGTTCCGCAACCAGCTCTTCTTTTGCGTAACCTTCATCACCCCAAGTTTTGCGGCCAAAGTCGCGGTCAAGGCGGCTCTTGTGTTTGGTCCAGTGCGTAAGCTCATGGGCAAGGGTTGCATAGTAGGCTTCACGGCAAATAAAGCCCTCGAAGGGTGGCATCTGCACGTGATCTGTCCCTCCGCTGTAGTGCGCTGAGTTCCCTCCATGGCGAACAACTGCGCCTGTTGCCGCAAAGAATGCATCAGCGTGTGCGATCCGTTCCGGCATGGCTGCCACAGGTTCGGGCTTAGCATAGAAACGCTCGGGCAAGCCTTCGATCTGCGCGACGTTGAATACGGTGTAGCCTTTCATGAACGGGATTTTCCGCTCTTCCTCGGTGCCGTCCTCCTGCTCTTCGGACTTGGTTATGGTGTTGGCATAGACGACCAGTGATCCGGCCTCCCCTTTGCGCACATGCGCGCCAAACTCTTTGGCTTGGTTGCCTATGAAGCAAGGATCGACAAGCTCGAACGCCAAAAGATCGTTCTTCAAGAGCGTCTCGACAAAACTATCCCTCCGAAGGGACGCCTAGAGGATTGCATTGAACTCGCGCTTGAGTTCTTAGCAAACCCTTGGAATCTATACCAAAATGGCGATCATGCAATGCGCCAAACAGTGCTCAGATTGGCTTTCGCAGAGCCTCTGAGGTACAGCCAAAATGGAGTGTATGGAACTCCAGAATTCTCGTTCCCCTTCAAGTTCTTAGGGGGATTTTCGGGTCTGAAGAGTGAAATGGTGCTGCAAGAGAGGATTGAACTCTCGACCTCTCCCTTACCAAGGGAGTGCTCTACCACTGAGCTACTGCAGCGCCGTTGGTGGCGGCGGAGATAGACGCAATCGCAGGAGGGTGCAAGAGGGTTTTCCTTGGCTTGCCCCCCGGACTTCCCCCGACCTCTGGATCAGTCTCCCACCTGTCCGCCGGCGGCGATGTGGCGGCCGACCTGCCGGTCACTGGACCCCTTTGCCCGGCTGCGTTATGGAAGGGGCATGCGCACCCCATCCGACCCGCAGAACCGCGACCGGCCGCAAGGTCCCAAGCCCGCAAAGGTGAGGGAAGACCGGTTGAAGGCTGCGCTCAAGGCCAATATGGCGCGCAGGAAGGCTCAGGCAAAGGCCCGGAACGCCGGGGAAACCGCGTCCGGGGAAACCGACGACAACTGATTTTGAGGCGGATAGGGCAGATGGATTCGATATTGGTGCGCGGCAACGGGGCTTTGTCGGGGGCGATTCCGATCGCGGGGGCGAAGAACGCCTGCCTGACTCTGATGCCCGCCACGTTGCTGAGCGACGAGCCGCTGACACTGACCAACGCGCCGCGCCTGTCCGACATCGCCACCATGACCCAGCTGCTGCAGTCGCTCGGGGCCGAGGTGGCATCGCTGCAAGACGGCCTGGTGCTGGCAATGTCCTCGCATTCGATCACCAACCACACGGCGGACTATGACATCGTGCGCAAGATGCGCGCCTCAATCCTGGTGCTTGGGCCGATGCTGGCGCGCTATGGCCATGCGGTCGTGTCGCTGCCGGGTGGCTGCGCCATCGGCGCGCGGCCCGTCGATCTGCACCTGAAGGCGCTGGAGGCGATGGGCGCGGAACTTGATCTCCGCGACGGCTATGTCCACGCCAAGGCCCCTGGCGGCCGCCTAAAGGGCGCTGTCATCGAATTCCCCTTTGTCTCGGTCGGGGCCACGGAAAACGCGCTGATGGCGGCCACATTGGCCAAGGGGACCACCGTCCTGAAGAACGCCGCGCGCGAGCCGGAGATTGTCGACCTTGCCCGCTGCCTGAAGAAGATGGGCGCCAGGATCGAGGGTGAGGGCACATCGACCATCACCATCGAAGGCACCGACCGGCTGGGCGGCGCCACGCATCCCGTGGTCACCGACCGGATCGAACTGGGCACCTACATGCTGGTCCCGGCGATCTGCGGCGGCGAGGTGGAATGCCTTGGCGGCACGCTGGAACTCGTGGGCGCCTTCGCCGAAAAGCTGGATCAGGCCGGGGTGTCGGTCACCCAGACGAACCGGGGTCTGAAAGTCAGCCGAAGGAATGGCGGGGTGAAGGCGGTGAACGTGACGACCGAACCCTTCCCGGGCTTCCCGACCGACTTGCAAGCGCAGATGATGGCGCTGCTCTGCACCGCCGAAGGCACCTCGGTTCTGGAAGAAAAGATCTTCGAAAACCGCTTCATGCACGCGCCCGAACTTCTACGCATGGGCGCGCGGATTGATGTCCACGGCGGCACCGCCACGGTGACCGGGGTCGAAAAGCTGAAAGGTGCGCCAGTGATGGCAACCGACCTGCGTGCTTCGGTGTCGCTGATCCTTGCAGGCCTTGCCGCCGAAGGCGAAACCGTGGTCAGCCGGGTCTATCACCTTGATCGCGGCTATGAGCGGGTGGAAGAAAAGCTGCGCGCCTGCGGGGCCCATATCGAGCGCATCACCGCATGACCGACGCAAGGTTTCAGGATGGGGGCGAAGCGCCGCTGCACCTTGTGGCGCAGGACGCCGATGATCTGCAGGTCATCTCGGCCCTGGTGCAGGATGCCGTCCTGCCGGTCACCGAAATCCGGCACGACGCCCGCCGCCGCCGCTTTGCCCTGCTCTTGAACCGCTTCCGCTGGGAAGACCGTTCCCAGGCCGAGGCAGTGGGCCGGGCCTACGAACGCGTGCGGTCGGTTCTGGTGGTCGAGGATGTGCTGGCGGTCAGAAGTCAAGGCTTTGACCGTGCCGACAAGGACCTTTTGCTGTCGCTGCTGTCGATCAGCTTCGAGCCGCGGACGGATGGCACCGGGCGGTTGGTCTTTGTGCTGGCAGGGGACGGCGCGCTGGCGCTGGATGTCGAGGCGCTGGACCTCCGGCTTGAGGACGTGACCCGCCCCTACCGCGCGCCCTCGGGCAAGGTGCCGGGACACGACTGACGTTTTTCACTATGTGCCACGTTGGCGCGGCAAGAGAGGCGTCCCACTTTGCGGACTTCGCCCCAAACGGGGCCCGAGAGGGGACGTTTGGCCTTCCAGGCAGATTGGCCCCGCTGGTCTCAAGGCTGTTTGGGAACAGGGGAATGGCAGCTTCGGCTTGAGGGGGCCTGCCTTGCGCGCTATCTGGGGCGGGATCCGCGAAAGGTGATGTGATGCCGGTCTTCCTGAATATTCCCGATCCGGCCTTCGAAGCCGGGTTTGCTGCCCTTCTGGGTCGCAAGCGCGAAGAGGCCGAAGATGTGGATCAAGCTGTCGCCTCGATCATTGCCGACGTGCGCGCGCGGGGCGATGCGGCGCTGATCGACCTGACCGCGCGATTTGACCGGATGACGCTGACCGCCGACCGGCTGGCCTTTTCCAGGGCCGAGATTGCCGCCGAGATCGCCAAGGTCTCGGCCGAGGATCGGGCGGCGCTGGAACTCGCCGCCGACCGCATCCGCGCCTATCACGCCCGGCAGAGGCCCGAGGATGCCCGCTGGACCGAACCCTCTGGCGCCGAACTTGGCTGGCGCTGGACGCCGGTTTCGGCGGCGGGGCTGTATGTGCCGGGGGGGCTGGCGTCCTATCCGTCCTCGGTCCTGATGAACGCGATCCCGGCCAAGGTCGCCGGGGTGGAGCGGCTGGTCGTCGCCTGTCCGACCCCGGGCGGGGTGGTCAACCCGCTGGTGCTGCTGGCCGCCCAGATTTCCGGGGTGGACGTGGTCCTGCGCATCGGCGGCGCACAGGCGATTGCGGCGCTTGCCTACGGGACGGAAACCATCGCCCCGGTGGACAAGATCACCGGGCCGGGCAACGCCTATGTCGCCGCCGCCAAGCGCCGGGTCTTTGGACGCGTCGGGATCGACATGATTGCCGGCCCGTCCGAGATCCTGGTCATCGCCGATGGCGACAACGATCCCGATTGGGTGGCGCTGGATCTTCTATCCCAGGCCGAACACGACGAAAGCGCGCAGTCGATCCTGATCACCACCGATCCCGCCTTTGGCAAGGCTGTGGCCCAGGCCGTCGCCACCCGCCTTGAAACCCTGGACCGTCGCGCCATCGCCGGGGCCAGCTGGCGCGACAATGGCGCGGTGATCACCGTGCGCGACCTGGACGAGGCCGCCGCTCTGGCCAACCGCATCGCCCCCGAGCATCTGGAACTGATGGTCGCCGATCCCGACGCGCTGGCCGCGAAAATCCCCCATGCCGGCGCGATCTTTCTTGGCGCCTTCACCCCCGAGGCGATCGGCGATTACGTCGGCGGCCCGAACCACGTCTTGCCGACCGCCCGATCGGCCCGCTTTTCCTCGGGCCTCTCCGTCCTCGACTTCCTGAAGCGCACGACGCTGGCCAGAATGACCCCCGCCGCCCTGAAAGCCATCGGTCCGGCCGCCGAACGCCTGGCCATCAGCGAAAGTCTTCAGGCGCATGGTCTCAGCGTCCGCGCCCGGCTGGACCGGCTGAACGGCTGATCGCTTCCCCTTGCACGGCTGCCCCGCCTCGGGCATCACAGCCTGACGCTTTCAGCAAAGAATGCCGCCATGAACCGCATCTGCCATATCGAGATCGACGAGAAGGGCCTGGCGCGCCCGACGCCCGATATCGAGCAGGAACGCCGCGTGGCGATTTACGATCTTCTGGAAGACAACGTCTTCAGCCTGCCAAGAAAGCCCGACCGGCAGAACCCTGACGGGCCCTACCGTTTGCTTCTGGCGATCCGCGAGGGGCGACTGGTCTTCGACATCAGCACCGAAGACCACGAGAAAGTGGCCGAATTCCACCTGTCGCTCGGCCCGTTCCGCCAAGTGGTGAAGGACTACTTCCAGATTTGCGAAAGCTATTTCGACGCCGTGAAACGCCTGCCCCCGTCCCAGATCGAGGCGATCGACATGGCCCGCCGTGGCATTCACAACGAAGGCGCCTCCATCCTGCGCGAACGGCTGGAGGGCAAGGCCGAGGTTGACACCGACACCGCCCGCCGCCTGTTCACTCTGATCTGCGTTCTGCACTGGGGCTGACCTTGGCCGATTTCCCCCAGTCGGTGCTGTTCTGCTGCGACCACAACGCCGTCCGCTCGCCCATGGCCGAGGGGCTGATGAAACACCTCTACGGCCAGCGGGCCTATGTCCAATCCGCCGGCGTCAAGAACGACATGGAGATCGACAGCTTCTCTGTCGCGGTTTGCAAGGAGCTGGGGATCGAGCTTTCCCGCCACCGCTCCCGCACTTTTGAGGAGATGCAGGAATGGGGCGATGACTTGTCCCAGTTCGACCTGATCGTCGCGCTTTCCCCGGCTTCGCAGCGCATGGCGCTGGAACTGACGCGGTTTTACCATCTTGATATCGAGTACTGGCCGATCCTCGACCCCACGGGCCTCGGAGAGACGCGCGAGGCGAAGCTCGCTGCCTACCGACAGGCGAGGGACCAGATCAGGGACCGGATGCTGGCCCGGTTCGGCCCGCCGACCGAAGGGTAGGGGGCGCTGCAGCGCGCCGCTCTTATCCGGTGAATATCTCCTCAGTGTCTCCTGCGGTGGTCTTTTGATCCCTCACTCTGCCGCGATCCGCCCTTGCTCTGCCCTGATCTCCGGTAACGCCGGCCGCCTTGCCATTGCCGCCCTGCAAGCCCGCGGCGAGAAGCCGGTTGCCCTTGTCCGCAGCCCGGAAAAGGCCACCGGTCCGGGCGTCGAGGTCCGTCCCTTTGACTGCGCGTCCGCCAATCCGGCGGTGCTGAAAGGGGTGGATACGCTGGTCCTGATCTCTTCCAGCGATTTCAACGACCGCGCGGGCCAGCACCGAAACGCAATCGCCGCCGCGAAAGAGGCGGGGGTCGGGAGGATCGTCTATACTTCGATCCTGAAAGGTGATGCAAACCCGATGCTTCTGGCCGCAGATCACATCGCCACCGAAGCCGCGCTGACGGTCAGCGGCATTCCGGCCACGATCCTGCGCAATGGCTGGTATGCCGAAAACTACACCGCTGCGCTTGGCGCCGCAGATCCTGCTGGTCAGACGGATCTTCCCGCCCCCCTTGCGGGGGAGAGAGCGAGAATGGGACTATCCCGATCCCGGCCCGCAAAATCCTGACAACTGAATGACAACCACGGCAATCCTTCGGGATCCGCCTCTATCCCTAGAGAACCTTGCCCGGGGCATATCGGGCAAGGTCGCTTTCTACGCCCAACCCGTCCCCCCCGGCTTGGCGACCCCATCGCAGCCCGCTACTCTCTCCCCATCCAAAGGAGACCCCCATGCCCCGCGCCACCACCCTTGCCCTGATCCGCCGCTACTACGACGCCTTCAACGCAGGCAACGCGGCGGACATGCAAGAGTGTCTGACCGACGCTGTCGAACATCGGGTAAACGAGGGTCGGCCCCGATTCGGCAAGACGATGTTCGCCGAATTCTGCAGCCACATGGGCGTCAGCTATCGCGAAGAACTTCGCGACATGGAGATCTTCTCCAGCGACGACGGCACCCGCGCGGCGGCGGAATTCGTGGTCCAGGGGCAATATCTGAAAACCGACCCTGGCCTTCCCGAGGCGAATGGCCAGCGGTACACCCTGCCGGCAGGGGCATTCTTTGACGTGAAAGACGGCAAGATCGCCCGCATCTCCACCTTTTACAACCTGCAGGACTGGATCGCGCAGGTCTTGGCATGAACATCGACGAGATCGACGTCCGCGCTCTGCACGGCCCGGACCTGGAAGCTGCCCTTGACGCGGTGGCGCGGCTTCGGATCACGGTCTTCCGCGACTGGCCCTACCTCTATGATGGAACCCTTGATTACGAACGCCAGTACCTTGACACCTACCGCGACAACCCCGGTGCCTTGTTGGTGGGGGCCTTCCATGACGGCCGCCTGATCGGAGCCTCGACTTCGACGCCGATGGAGGACCATGCCCCCGAATTCGCCGCACCGATCGAGGCGCTGGGCATTGCCCCGGCGCGTATTCTTTACGGCGCGGAATCGGTTCTGCTGCGGCCCTATCGCGGCCTTGGCCTTGGTCACCGCTTCATCGACCTGCGCGAGGCGCATGCCCGGGCGCTTGGCCGCACGCATGTGGCCTTCTGCTCGGTGATCCGTCCCGAGGATCATCCGGCCCGACCAGCCGTCTACCGGACCAATGACGAATTCTGGCGCGGGCGTGGCTATGTGCCGCTGCCGGGCGTCGTGGCGCATTTCAGCTGGAAAGACCTGGGCGACGGCGCCGAGACCGAAAAGCCCCTGCAATTCTGGATGCGGGCGCTTTGACGGGGAGACTGAGGATCGCAGCCAAAGGCGAGGCCTTGGCGGGGGTTACGGGGGGAGGGTGGCACGGGCGGCGGGGGGCCGCAAGGGAGCTCGGCTTTCTGTCCACGGTGGACAGGGGGGCGGGGGT
>PNJK01000094.1 GCA_013821825.1 Rhodobacter sp. | reverse complement strand
TTTCCGAACATCCTGATCTCGGCCGAACACCCGTTCCCGCAGATTAAGAAGCATCGCGGCAAGAAGTCCGAGAAGGGCGCCTACTTCGGCCCCTTCGCCAGCGCAGGAGCGGTGAACCGCACGCTGAACCAGCTGCAGAAGGTGTTCCTCTTGCGCAACTGTTCGGACAGCATGTTCGAAAGCCGCACCCGCCCCTGCCTGCAATACCAGATCAAGCGTTGTTCGGCCCCTTGTGTGGGCAAGATCAGCCGTGAGGGCTATGCAACCCTCGTGGCGGATGCGACGCGGTTTCTGGAGGGCAAGACCACGTCCGTTCAGGCCGATCTGGCCAGATCGATGGCAGAAGCCTCCGCGCAGATGGAATTCGAACGCGCCGCCGCCCTGCGCGACCGGATCAAGGCGCTGACGCAGGTGCAACAGACCCAAGGCATCAACCCGCAAGGCGTGACCGAGGCGGATGTGGTGGCGCTGCACCTCGAACATGGGCAGGCCTGCGTGCAGGTCTTCTTCATCCGCGCCAACCAAAGCTGGGGCAACCGCGACTTCTATCCGAAAACCGGCGCGGGCGCGGAAGAGCCGGAAATCATGGAGGCCTTCCTTACCCAGTTCTACGACGACAAGGACCCGCCCCGGCTGGTCCTGCTGTCACATGCCGTGGAGAACCCCGATCTGGTGGCCGAGGCGCTGGCCGTGCGGGCTGGTCGCAAGGTGGATCTTGCGGTCCCGAGGCGTGGTGAAAAGGCCGAGCTGGTCGAAAACGCAACGCGCAACGCGCGGGAAAGTCTGGCGCGGCGGATGGCGGAATCGACGACGCAGAACAGACTGCTGGCCGGCCTTGCCGAGGCCTTCGACCTCGACGCCCCGCCGCGGCGAATCGAGGTCTACGACAACTCCCACATTCAGGGCTCCAATGCCGTGGGTGGCATGATCGTCGCCGGGGCAGAGGGGTTCCTCAAAAGCCAGTATCGCAAGTTCAACATCAAATCGGCGGCGGGCGCCAATTCCGATGACTTCGGGATGATGAAAGAGGTCCTCACCCGCCGGTTCGAGCGGTTGCTGAAAGAGGACCCGGAGCGGAAGACCGAAATGTGGCCTGACCTGCTGCTGATCGATGGCGGCGCGGGCCAGGTCTCGGCCGTGGCCGAGATCATGTCGGAACTCGGGGTCGAGGATATCCCCATGGTCGGGGTGGCGAAAGGCATCGACCGCGACGCGGGCAAGGAAGAGTTCCACCGCCCCGGCGAACGACCCTTTGCCCTGCAACGCAACGATCCGGTGCTGTATTTCGTGCAGCGCCTGCGCGACGAGGCGCACCGCTGGGCCATCGGCGCACATCGGGCAAAGCGGGCGAAGGCCGTCAGCCTGACCCCCCTCGACGACATCCCCGGCATCGGCGCCACAAGGAAGCGCGCGCTGCTTCAGCATTTCGGCAGTGCGAAGGCAGTGGCCCGCGCCGGGCTGGCCGATCTTCAGGCCGTTGATGGCATTTCCGAAGCCATGGCCCGCACCATCGCCGACTACTTCTCGGCCCGCGGGTAGGGGGCTGGGAGCCGGAATTCTGACGATTCCGATCCAAGCCTTTGAAAGCCCGCATGCAAATTGATTCAGGAAATCACATGCGTTCCGTCACTGCGGGACGAACTACCCCTTCCCCCACCCTTTCCCATAGTCTACGAATTCCTGATGAAGTGGACGATCCCGAACTCTCTTACAGTCCTTCGGCTTCTGGCCGCCCCCGGCGTAGCCGTCATGTTCCTCTATTTCCACCGGCCCTGGGCCGACTGGTTCGCGCTGGCGCTGTTCGTTAGCGCCGCGATCACCGACTGGTTTGACGGCTATCTGGCGCGGCTTTGGAAGCAGGAATCCAAGTTCGGCACCATGATGGACCCCATCGCCGACAAAGCCATGGTGGTTATCGCGCTGATGGTGATCACCGGCTATAATGGGATGAACCCCTGGCTGATCCTGCCTGCAACCGTCATCCTGTTCCGCGAGGTCTTTGTTTCAGGCTTGCGGGAGTTTCTGGGTGCGAAGGCGGGGCTTCTGAAAGTCACCAAGCTGGCCAAGTGGAAGACCACCGCGCAGATGGTCGCAATTGCCGTGCTGTTTCTGGGGACCGGGCTGGAATACCTGAACGGCGTCGCAATGCAGGGCATGACCCCCGAGCAGTATGTCGAGGCGGTGGCGGCAGGTCTTGCCGACCCGATCCGCGCTTGCGGCAAGCGCGATTGCGCATCCTATGCGAACCTGGTCGGGATCTGGCTGATGTGGCTGGCTGCAACCCTCACCCTTGTGACCGGCTGGGAATACTTCTCGAAATCGCTGCCCTATCTGCGGGACTAAAAATGATCGACGTCCTTTACTTTGCCTGGGTCCGGGAACGTATCGGGCTTCCGCGTGAGAGGGTCGAGACTTCGGCCGCGACGGTGGCGGGGCTGATCGACGAGTTGCGCGCCCGTGAAGACCGCTATGCCGCCGCCTTTGCCGACCTGAGCGCCCTCCGGGTGGCGTTGGATCAGGACTTGTCCTCGTTCGACGCCCCGCTTGCCGGGGTCCGCGAGGTGGCCTTCTTTCCACCGATGACCGGAGGTTGAGGTGAGGGTTGCGGTCCAGTCCGCGCCCTTCGACCCCGGCGCCGAGACCTCTGCCTTCACGGCGGGCGTCGCCGGTGCCGGGGCGGTGGTCACCTTCACCGGGCTCGTGCGGGATCAGGGTGGCTCGCTTTCGGCGATGGAGATCGAACATTATCCCGGCATGACCGAAAAGGCGATCGCCGGGATCGTGGGTCAGGCAATGCAGCGCTGGTCGCTGGCGGATGCGCTGGTGATCCACCGCTTTGGGCGGCTCTCCTCCGGCGAGGCGATCATGATGGTCGCGACCGCCGCGCCGCATCGGGGGGACGCCTTTGCCGCCGCCGAATTCCTGATGGACTACCTGAAATCCCGGGCCCCGTTCTGGAAGAAAGAGATCGGGGCTGATGGGGAGGATTGGGTCGCCGCAAAGGATGCGGACGAGGCTGCGCTGAAGCGCTGGTAGTGTCCCAGCCGCGGACATTTGCCGACAGCCGGTGATCTCAAGACCTTGGCATTGCCGTTGGCGGTGAAGCAGGAGTTTGATCCCGCGGTTTGATGGTGAGATCCTTTCTGGCTACTCACCCTGCAGGCGCTGGCCACCATCCTGAACCGCATCGGGATCGGCTTCCAGCGCGGCACCCATGCCAATTGGCAGCTGGTCGCCAACGATAGCACCGGCGCGCCGACCCTGACCGACATGGGCGCGCCCTTTGCCATTGCCATCGGCAGCGTGCTGACCCTGTTCATCGCTGCGCTGCCAAATGAAGGTTCTGTTTGGGTTCGTGCGGTGAACGAAGTGACAAGCGCGGTCTTTGAGTAGCAGATCACCGCTGACCTGCCCGCCAACACGCAATTCCTTTCGCCCCGCCATTACCTTCACACCGGCGCGACAGCCGCCGCCGTCGCCTGCGACTGCTCTGGCGTCTAGATCGAAACTGACTATTGAAGGGACCAACTTGATCGAACGCACCAACATCCTGCAGGAGGTCGGCCAGGCCTTCCGAGACAACGGCCTGACCGCCGTCGATCACCGCATTGGCCGGCGGCTGCCTCGTCGTTGCGGCCGCTGTCAACCGCAAGGCCATGCTGGTGCGGCTCGACCGGGAACTCGGCCTCGAGCGCGAACGGAACGACAAGCTGCATGCTGAAGATCGCAAGGCCGATGTCGACCGGCTGGAGCGGATCGAGACAGGCATCCGCGCCATGCGCGACCTGATGTTCGAAGCTTTCCAGCGCGGCCGCACCGACTGACCGACGATCCCGTCACCACTGAACCTGCCCCTCTCCCGCTCCAGAGGCGGGTCTTGCATTTCTGGAGACCCACCATGCCGACCACAACCTTTGCCCATTTCCGCGACGTGCCGGAGAGCGCCTGGCGCTGGCCCAGCTTCTCATCCGCCGAGTGCGCCTGTCGCGGCTCCGGCGCGATCAAGACCAACACGGAAGCCATGGACAAGCTGCAGTTCCTGCGCAGCCGCTTCGGCAGGTCGCTGATCGTGCGCTTGGGCTATCGCAGCCCCAGCGACAACCAGGTCGTCGGCGGCGCGCCTGCCTCAAAGACCATGCCGGAGACGGCCTTCGACATCGCCATGGCCAACCACGATCCGGTCGCGTTCGCCGAGGCCGCCCGCGCCCAGATCGACGACTGGAAGCAGGGCCAGCGCTGATCGGCTGGGTCACCGCCATCCTCGCCAGCGGCCCGGCGCGCAGGGCGCTTGGCCCGATGCTGGCCGCCCTTACAATCGCGTTCGCAGCCAGCTCGAACCAATGGCGCGGGGCCGCTTACTTCTGTTGAACCTCCGCCGCGCTGGGGAACGCGTCGGGCGCTTGGCCGACCGGATTTCAACATCGGAGAATACCCGTGAAATCCAACGCCAGATCCTGGATGCCGCCAGCCACCGCCATGCTGACCGCGATGCTCTGACTGACCGCCTGCGCGATGGGCGGTTCTAGCGGACTAGCACGTTGCCCGCCCGTGGTGGAGTACAGCCCGGCCGACCAGGCGAGGACCTGCAGGTAACGGAAGGGGGCTGCAGCCGACTGTTCCCGGAATTCAGACCCGAGCAGCGGGTCGAGGGCCGACAGATAGTTCCAGCACCGACTGCGCAAGCGCGTGCCGATCCAGCCCGAAGTGCCGATAGAGGTCGCCAATGGTGCCGGTCTGACCAAAATGCTCGACCCCGTGCGAGACGACCTTATGGCCGCCGACCGAGCCCAGCCAGGCCAGCGTGGCTGGGTGACCGTCGATCGCGGTGACGATCAGGCAATCGCGGGGAAGATCGGCCAAAAGCATCTCGATATGTCCTCGGGCGTGCGGATTGCCTCGCGCGCGGGCACGTTGTGCCGCCGTCCAGCCCGCATTCAGCCGGTCGGCCGAAGTGACGGCCAGCACGCCCACATCTCGACGATGCTCACCAATGATACCCGCCGCCGCGATGGCCTCGGGCGCGACCGCTCCCTGATAGGCGATCACCACATCGCAATTCGGCCCCGGCTTGCGCAGCCAATAGGCCCCGTCGATGGCGCCCTGCCGGAAAGCATCATCGTGCCGCTTTCCGGGTTGCTCCAGCGGGTTGGTGGTCAGCCGCAGATAGACCGAACCGCCGGTTTCATCACGCAGCCAGGTGCGTTCGTCCGGGTCTCCGCCCCCATCACACTGCAGGTAGTCGAAGGCCCATTCCATGATGACCGCCAGTTCATCGGCAAAAGCAGGCTCGAAAGCGGCCAGCCCGTCTTGCGCCATGCCGGTCAGGGGTGTGCCGATGGATTGATGTGCACCGCCCTCGGGGGCCAGTGTCACCCCCGACGGCGTGCCCACAATCATGAAGCGCGCATCCTGATAACAGGCGTAGTTCAGCGCATCCAAGCCGCGATGGATGAAGGGGTCGTAGACCGTGCCGATCGGAAACAACCGCTTGCCGAACAGGCTGTGGCTCAACCCTGCCGCGCCCAGAAGCAGGAACAGGTTCATCTCGGCAATACCGAGTTCGATATGCTGGCCTTCGGGTGCAAACTCCCATTTCGCGGTCGATGGGATGCGGTGTTCGATGAAGGCATCGGCCTGCCGCTGACGCGCGAACAGCTTGCGGCGGTTGACCCAGGGGCCAAGGTTGGTGGTCCCCGTGACATCCGGCGAGGTGGTGACAATGCGTGTCGCCAACGCGCTGTCGCCCTTGGAGAGTTCGTCCAGAATCTTGCCGAATGCCGCTTGGGTGGAAATCTCGCGGTCGGTGTCAAAGGCGATCCGCGGAACCGGCAGTTTGGCGTCGTGAAACCGGCGGCGGCCCTTGGAGAAGAACTTCACCCGATCCAGAAAACCGCGCAAGGCGGCAGCATCGCTGACCCCGGCGAAAGGCTCCCATTCCTGCCCCTGCGCCACGCCCATGTGCTGTTGCCAGGCTGCGAATTGCGTCGGATTCATCAGCCCGCCGTGATTGTCCTTATGCCCCGCAATCGGGGTGCCCCAGCCCTTGATCGTATAGGCCAGAAAGCAGGTCGGGCGATCGTGATCGATGGCGGCAAAGGCCCCGGCCATGGTCTCAACGCAATTGCCGCCAAGGTTCTCCATCAGCGCCGCAAGTTCGGTATCCGATCGGCGGTCGATCAGGGCCGATACTTCGCCCTGATCGCCAAGATCCTCCATCAGCCGCTTGCGCCAGATCGCCCCACCCATGAAGGTCAGCGCCGAATACTGCTGGTTCGGGCAGGCGTCGATCCAGTCGCGCAGGGCAACACCGCCTGGCTCAGCAAAGGCCGCACGCTGCAAGGCGCCGTGTTTCAGCCGCACCACATCCCAGCCGAAGGCGTCGAAGATCTTCTCGATCCGACCGAACAGTCCCTCGCGGACGATGCCGTCCAGCGATTGGCGGTTGTAGTCGATGATCCACCAGCAATTGCGCAGGTCGTTCTTCCAGCCTTCCTGCAGGGCCTCATAGACATTGCCCTCGTCCAGCTCGGCATCGCCCACCAGCGCCACCATGCGGCCAAAAGGAATATCCCGGCCCCAGTCCTTGGCGGCGATGTAATCCTGCACGAGCGAGGCGAACGAGGTGATCGCCACCCCCAGCCCCACCGAACCGGTGGAGAAATCGACATCGTCGATATCCTTGGTCCGGCTCGGGTAGCTTTGCACCCCGCCGAAACCGCGGAAACTCGCCATCTTCTCGCGCGTCTGATTGCCCATCAGATATTGAATGGCGTGAAAAACGGGCGAGGCATGCGGCTTGACCGCCACCCGGTCCTCGGGCCGCAACGCGTGAAAGTAAAGCGCCGTCAGGATCGACACCATCGAGGCGGAACTGGCCTGATGCCCGCCGATCTTGATGCCGTCAACCTTTGGCCGGACATGGTTCGCGTGATGGATCATCCAGTGCGACAGCCACAAGAGCCGCTGCTCGATGGTCTTCAGATGGGTCAGATCGGCGGGGGTCATCGGCGGCTCCTTGGGGTCTCAGACATCCGAGCGGGTCGAGACGATCTCGCCCCGCAATGCGACCGGGCTCAGGACGGTTTGTGCGTTGGGGCTGTGCGCCACAGCCTTGGCATGCAGCGCGGCCAGTTGTTCGGGTGTGGCATCTGCGGTCACATGGATCTGATAGCGGATTTCCGGGAACCCCACGGGGGCGTTGCTGCCGATCCCCAGAAAACCGCGCAAGTCCAGCGTGGCCTCCATGTCAATGCGCAGACTTTCCAACTGGATGCCTTCGGCACTGGCCCCGGCGACAAAGGCGACCATCATGCAGGCCCCCAGCCCCGAAAGCAGCAATTCCTGCGGGTTCGGCCCGTGGTTGTTACCCATCAGTTGGCGCGGCTCATCCGCTTTCCAGGTGAAGGAACGGCTGACCCGGTGCGGCCCGACGCGCATCGGCTTGGTCTCGGCGCGCGACCTTGTGCCGCTTTCCCAGTCAAGGACCACTCCGTAATCCATGATCGCCTCTTCCGGGGTGACGGTGACTTCGTTGACGAATTCGGACAGGGCGGCGATGGGCAGGCTGTTACGCATTTTCGGCTTCCTTTGCTGGATGGATCCGGGCCAGTGCCTGGTCGAAATCGGCGATCAGGTCGGCGGCATCCTCGATCCCGACTGAAAGGCGCACGCAGCCGGGGTGAATGCCGATGGCCGCGCGTTGCCGAAGGGTAAAGCTGGCTTGCGAGGTGTTGAAGGGCAGGCTGACAAGGCTTTCGACGCCGCCAAGGCTGGTGGCCTGCTTGGGGATGCGCAAGGCGTTCACCAAGGCCAGCGCCGCCGCATCGCCGCCTTCGACAAAGAAGGTCACGTTGCCGGTGCCGTTCTTCAGCAATCGCCGCGCCACCGCGCGATCGGGGTGGCTGTCTAGCAGCGGGTAGAACACACGGGTCACCCTCGGGTGACGCTCAAGATACTGCGCCAAGGCATGGGCGCTTTCTTCATGTGCGCGCATCCGGATGGCCAATGTCTTCAGGCCCCTCTCAAGCAGGAAACAGGCATGTGGGTCCAATGATCCGCCATAGTTCAGAAGACGCGGCCAGATCATATCGACCAGCTTGCGCGGACCGGCGGCCACCCCGGCGATCAGGTCGCTGTGGCCGTTGAGGTATTTCGACGCCGAATGCACCACGACGTCAGCCCCCTGCTCCAGCGCCCGCATGGCGATGGGCGGTGCAAAGGTGCCGTCGATCACCAGCCGCAGACCATGGCGGCGGGCGATGTCGGCCAGACGCGGAATGTCGATGATCTTCAACAGCGGATTGGTGATTGCCTCGAAATACATCAATTGGGTTTCAGGGCGGATCGCCGCCTCAATGGCTGCGAAATCCTGCGGATCGACCAGCGTGGCCGACATGCCGAAGGTCGGAAACTCCTGATTGAACAGGTTGTAGGTGCCGCCATAAAGATCGGCCGAGGCCACCACATGCGCGCCCTTGTCCACCAGTGCCAGCACCGTGGCGGTGATCGCCGCCATGCCCGAACTGAAGACGATGGCGGATTCGGCCCCTTCAAGCGCCGCCAGCTTTTCCTGCACCGCCCATTGCGACGGGTTGCCGTAGCGCGAATAGATGAAACGGTCGCGGGCGAAGCCCTGCTCGATCGCGCCATATTGATCGGCACCCAGAAGGAAGGTCGAGGCCTGATAGATCGGCGTGCCCACAGCCCCGGTGAGCAGATCGTCATGGGTTCCGGCATGAACCGCCGTGGATGAAGGCCCTGCCGCAGGCAGTCCCTGACCGGGCAGGAACGGCCCGGCGGCGCGCTTGCGGTCCAGGTTGTTCAGCCAGCCGCCACTGGTCAGGTGCGGGCCGTGGCTGGACGCATCACCACGGATTTTGGTGTCAGTCATCACGTTCTCCGGTTGCCGGGAATGGGGGATCAGGCGGCTTCGGCATTATGCGCGGCCAGCGCCTGCATCAGATCGTCCAGAATATCGTCCACCCCTTCCAGCCCGACCGACAGGCGCACCAGCCCCTCGGCGATGCCATGGGCGGCGCGTTCCTCGGGAGTATAGGTGGAATGGGTCATCGAGGCCGGGTGCTGGATCAGGCTTTCGGCGTCGCCCAGAGAAACCGCGCGCTGGATCAGCCGAAGGCGGTTCATCATCGCAATGCCGCCCGCCTTGCCGCCCACCACCTCAAACGGGATCATGCCGCCAAAGGCTGACATCTGGCGGCGGGCCAAAGCCGCCTGCGGAAAGCTGGCAAGCCCCGGATAATGCACACATTTCACCGCCGGATGCACCTCAAGCATACGGGCGATGGTCAGCGCGGCGGCGGAATGCGCCTTGACCCGCAACTCCAGCGTCTTGATGCCGCGCAAGAGAAGCATGGCGCTGAACGGCGACATCACCGCCCCCGTCATGTCCTTGATGCCCACCAGCCGGATCTGCGTCATATCCTCGGCCCGCCCCGCCACCAGCCCGGCAATCACGTCGCCATGCCCGCCGAGGTATTTGGTGGCCGAATGCACGACGATATCGGCTCCATGTTCGATGGGTCGCGTCAGCACCGGCGTGGCATAGGTGTTGTCCACCACCACCTTGGCCCCGTGGCGATGGGCGACTTCCGCAATCGCCGCAATGTCCACCAGCCGGTTGTTGGGGTTGGCCGGCGTCTCGAAATAGACGATCCGGGTCTTCGGCCCGATCACCTCGGCCAGATTGGCCGGATCGGACAGATCGACCGGGCGCACCTTGACGCCAAAGCGCGGCAACCCGTGGGTGAGGAAAGCGAAGGTGCAGCCGTAAAGCGTCTTGTCGAGGATCACCTCATCGCCCGCCTGCAGGAAGGTCCACAGCGTCGAGGTGATCGCCCCCATGCCCGAAGCGGTGCAAAGCCCGGCCTCGGCCCCTTCCAGATTGGCGATCCGGCTTTCGAGGTGGGCCAGGGTCGGGTTCGAGATGCGGCTGTAGAAATGCCCTTCGGCCGCACCGGCAAACATCGCCCCCCCAGCCTCGGCGGTCTCGAAGGCGAAGGTCGAGGACAGATAGACCGGCGGGTTCAAGGCACCCAGATGGTCCTGCGCGTCATAGCCATGGTGAATGGCGCGGGTGGCAAAGCTTGGTGGGGCTTCGCGCATGGTCATGTCCTTCTGGTTCGCCCCATTCTGCGCTTGTTGCTGTGGCATTTTGTTGCCATTAATGCCACTCTAAGTCACCACTTTGGCACTTTATGCCACGAAAGGCGAAAATGGACGGGAAAGATCGCCAGATCATCCGCGCGCTGCAGCGCAATGGCCGCGCCACGAATCTGGAAGTTGCGGCCGAAGTGAACCTGTCGCCCTCGCCCTGCCTGCGCCGAATACGTCTTTTGGAGGAGAGCGGCGCGATCCTTGGCTATCGGGCGATTGTGGATCAGCGCGCCTATGGCCTGCCCGTGACGGTCTTTATCCGAATTCGGCTGGAACGCCATAGCGGCGAGACGGTCCGCCACTTTGAATCGCGAATCCGCGCGCTGGACGAGGTTCTGGAATGTCACCTAATGACCGGCCCCGCCGACTATCTGTTGCGCGTCGTGGTTGCGGGGCTGGACGCCTACGAGGATTTCATCCGGAATCGCATCCATCCGATTGGCGGGATTGCCTCAATCGACTCGAGTTTCGTCTATGGGTCAGTGAAGCACACGGGCGTTTTCCCAGCGATCGAATGAGCCGATGCATCGCCCACATCCCGATTGGCGCTGATCCGATTCTGAAGTGGGGCCGCATCGAAACTGGGGAGTTGTCGAGGCCAGAACGTGGAAAGTCCCCGCTTTTCAGGGGGACTAGTCAAACGTTGAGGTGGCGCTGATGTGGACTTTGCCTATGCAAGAAGCGCTCCGAAGGAGCGCCGTGCATATCTTTGATAAG
>PNJK01000093.1 GCA_013821825.1 Rhodobacter sp. | reverse complement strand
GGAAGCCTCGCGCATGGACGGGGCGTCCCTGTGGGGCGAGATCGTCCACGTCCTGACCCCGATGGCGCTGCCCGGAATCGCCTCGACCTTGCTTCTGAACATCATCCTTGCCTGGAACGAGGCGTTCTGGACCATCGTGCTGACCACCACCAAGGCGGCCCCGCTTTCGGCCTTCATCGCCAGTTTCTCGGCGCCGCAGGGTCTTTTCTACGCAAAGCTTTCGGCAGCGTCGGCCATGGCCATCATGCCGATCCTTATCCTTGGCTGGTTCAGCCAGAAACAACTCGTCCGCGGCCTGACCTTTGGCGCGGTGAAGTGAGGGAAACATGGGACAGATCACACTCAACCAGGTCCGCAAATCCTTTGGCGAGGTGGACGTCATTCCCGGTGTCGACCTCGACATCAAGGACGGTGAATTCGTCGTCTTCGTCGGCCCCTCGGGCTGCGGCAAGTCCACCCTCCTGCGCCTGATCGCGGGGCTCGAGGATACGACCTCCGGCACCATCTCGATCGACGGCAAGGACGCAACCGCCCTGCCCCCGGCCAAACGCGGCCTTGCGATGGTGTTCCAAAGCTATGCGCTTTATCCGCATATGTCGGTGAAAAAGAACATCGGATTCCCGCTCAAGATGGCCGGAATGGACCCTGCCGAGGCAGAGCAGCGCATCCAGCGCGCGGCCTCGGTCCTGAACCTGAGCAACTACCTCGACCGCAAGCCCGGCCAGCTCTCAGGCGGTCAACGCCAGCGCGTCGCCATCGGCCGCGCCATCGTGCGGGAGCCCGCTGCCTTCCTGTTTGACGAGCCGCTCTCCAACCTCGACGCCGCCCTGCGTGTCGGCATGCGGCAGGAAATCAGCGAACTGCACCAGTCGCTGAGGACGACCATGATCTACGTCACCCACGACCAGGTCGAGGCCATGACCATGGCCGACAAGATCGTCGTGCTGAACGCGGGCCGGATCGAACAGGTCGGCAGCCCGATGGAGCTTTACAACACTCCGAAGAACACCTTCGTCGCAGGCTTCATCGGCAGCCCGAAAATGAACCTGATCGAGGGCGCCGAAGCGGCAAAGTACAACGCCACGACCATCGGCATCCGCCCGGAACACATCAACCTTGACGACGGCGCGTGGCAGGGCATTGTCGGGCTGACCGAACGCCTTGGATCGGACACCTTCATGAAAGTGACGGTGGATGACATCGGCACCCTGACCGTCCGTGCGGGCGGCGAAGTCGGCCTGCGCCATGGCGACCGCGTGCAGCTTTCGCCGCAGGCTGAAAAGATCCACCGCTTCGGAGCGGACGGAAAGCGACTGGCATGAGACTGGCAGGCAAGACCGCCCTGATCACCGGGGCTGCGCGAGGCATCGGATTTGAATTTGCCCGCGCCTACATCGCCGAAGGGGCGACTGTGGCCATTGCCGACATCAATGCCGCGGCGCTGGACAAGGCGGTAGCCGGACTGGGGCCGAAATCCGTAGCGGTGCAGATGGACGTGACACGTCAGGACAGCATCGACGCCGGTTTTGCCAGCGCCGTGGACCGGATGGGACAACTCGATATCCTGATCAACAACGCTGCCCTCTTCTCTGCCGCCCCGATTATCGAAATCACCCGTGCCGACTATGACCGGCTCTTTGCCGTCAACGTCGCCGGCACGCTGTTCTGCCTGCAGGCCGCCGCCCGCCACATGATCCCGCGCGGATCGGGCACCATCATCAACATGGCCTCACAGGCCGGACGGCGCGGCGAGGGCCTGGTCGCCGTCTACTGCGCGACAAAGGCTGCTGTCATCTCGCTCACCCAGTCGGCGGGCCTCGACCTGATCAAGCACGGCATCAACGTCAACGCGATCGCACCCGGCGTGGTGGATGGCGAACACTGGGACGGTGTTGATGCCTTCTTTGCCAAATACGAAGGCAAGGCTCCCGGCCAGAAAAAGCGCGAAGTCGGCGAGGCCGTCCCCTTCGGGCGCATGGGCACCGCCACTGACCTGACCGGCATGGCCGTCTTCCTAGCCACGCCGGAAGCGAAATACATCGTCGCCCAATGCTTCGGCGTGGACGGCGGCAACTGGATGGCCTGACCATGACCCCTGCCCCTTCTCTCCCGGCCTTTCCCGCTTATGACCGCAGCAAGCTTACTGCCGGCATCGTCCACATCGGGCTTGGCAACTTTCATCGCGCACACATGGCCGTCTACCTTGATGACCTCTTTGCTCTGGGAGAGGGGCATGACTGGGCTATCCTTGGCGCAGGGGTCCGCGAAGGCGACGCCCGGATGCGGGATGCGCTTGTCGCCCAGCATTGCCTTTCGACGGTGATCGAGCTTGATCCGTCGGGCCGCCGGGCCCGCACCATCGGCGCGATGATCGGCTTTCTGCCCGTCGAACCTGACAACGCCACCATGATCGCCGCGATGACCAAACCGGAAATCCGCATCGTGTCGCTGACCGTGACCGAAGGCGGCTATTTCATCGATCCCGCGACCGGCAGGTTTGATCCGCGCGCTCCTGAAATCGCCGCCGATGCCGCCAATCCGCATCGCACCGCCTTTGGCGCGATCATCGCCGCGCTGAAGGCCCGCCGGGCCGCTGGCACTCCGCCCTTCACGGTGATGAGTTGTGACAACCTGCCCGGCAACGGCCATGTCACGCAGGCCGCCATCGTGGGCCTTGCGCAGCTGTCAGACCCTGCGTTGGCCGAGTGGATCGACAGCAATGTCGCCTTCCCGAACGGCATGGTCGACCGTATCACCCCAGCCACCGGCCCGCGCGAGCGCGAGATGGCCGCAGCGCTCGGGTTGTCCGACCCGGTCCCCGTGACCTGCGAACCGTTCCGGCAATGGGTGCTGGAGGATCACTTCCCCACTGGCCGCCCGGCGCTTGAAAAGGTCGGCGTGACCTTTACGCCGCACGTCCATGCCTTCGAGATGATGAAGATCCGCATCCTGAATGGCGGGCACGCCATCATCGCCTACCCCGGCGGGTTGATGGACATCGAATATGTCCACGAGGCAATGGCCCACCCCTTGGTCAGAGGCTTTCTCGAAAGGGTCGAAAAGGAAGAGATCATCCCCTACGTCCCCCCCGTCCCCGACACCAATATCGCGGACTACTTCAGACTTATTGTCGAGCGATTCTCCAACCCCGAGATCGCGGATACTGAACGCCGCCTTTGCCTTGATGGCTCGAACCGGCAGCCGAAGTTCATCATTCCCTCGGTCCGCGACGCGCTGGCGGCAGGTGGCACGGTTGATGGGCTGGCGCTCGTCTCGGCGCTGTGGTGCAGGTATTGCCACGGGACGACCGACAGCGGTGCCGAGATCGCTTCGAACGATCCGAACTGGGACTACCTGCAAGCGCAGTCGAAGGCGGCGAAGGCGGCTCCGGTCGTTTGGCTGCAGATGAAACCGATCTATGGCGAGCTGAACAAGGATGTCCGCTTCGTCGTAGCCTTCACCAAGGCGCTGAATGCGCTGTGGGAAAAGGGCACGGCGGCGGTGTTGAAGGACTATGTCGGGTAAAGAGAGCAGTGGGTGCGCCGTCACGTGCGCCCTCAAATCCCCAATGCGCGGAACACTTTCGGCAATTCCTCCGCCAGGTCCTCGGCAATCAGCCCCGGCCCGAAACTCAGGGCGCATTCCACATGCAGCCAGGCCCCGGTGCAGGCGGCATCGAACGGGCCGAAACCCCGCGCCATCAGGCCCGCTATGAACCCCGCCAGCACATCCCCGGAACCGGCGGTCGCCAGCCATGGTGCTGCGCGGTCGTAGTGGGCCGAGTTGATGGCGCAGCGCCCCGTCGGGTCGGCGATCACCGTGTCCGGGCCTTTGTAAAGCACCACACAGCCGGCGCGGGCCGCCGCCTCGCGGGTGGCATCGACCTTGGAATAGGCGGGGCCTTTGGTGGCGGGCTCGGCCAGTTTCGCCGCGATATCCGGGAAGAGGCGGGCGAACTCCCCGGCATGTGGGGTAAGAACGCACCCCGGATGCAGGGCGGCGAATAGGTCGGGGTGGTGGGAGAGGATGGTCAGTGCGTCGGCGTCGAGGACGAGTCGGGGTGAACCCCGACCTACATGGTCCGGCGTAGGTCGGGGTTCACCCCGACTCTCCAACGCCGCCCCAACCAACCCCGCCTCCCGCGCCCCGGTCCCCATCCCCGGCCCGAGGCAAAGTGCATTGATCCGCCGGTCCTCCAGCACCCCGGCCAGCGCCGCAGCATCCGCCACCCCCCGCAGCATCACCGCATCCAAGCGAGCGGCGTGCTCGGGGATCGCGTCCAAGGGACACCCCACCGTCACCACCCCCGCCCCGATCCGCAAGCTGCCCCGCGCCGCCAACCGCGCCGCGCCACTGCGACCGGAGGGGCCGGAGAGGATAAGGGCGTGGCCGTGGGTGTATTTGTGCGGGGCAGGACGACTGACACCCAAAATCACCGACTTCTCGTGCGATCGGCGCGCCGTTGTTCTGCTGGTCAGCGCCACAATTGACGGGTCGCCCGGACCACCGGGGTTGCGCACCCTCTTTGGAACGAACCCTTCAATTCCAATCTCTACTACCTTCAGACGCGCATCAACCCGTGCAAGCTGGTCCAGCATGTGGCCCACTCGGCCTCGCTGAAAGGTTACAATCAACTGCGGCTCGGGGCAGTTGTAAGCTTCGGGATCTTCGGCCGACAAGAATCGCCCGCTATCAGCGCAAAAGCCAGACGGAAGGTCAATTGACACTCCAACGCCCTGTCGTGCCATTGCGCGGACGAATTTCGCTGCCTCCCCAGAAAGGGGGCGCGAAAGGCCTGTGCCGAAAACGGCGTCTATCACCAGCCCCTCGCATCCCAAGAAGTCCGGAGCAGCCCTGTCATGCGGGGAAATGGTTCCCATCCCCCGCCACCGCTCATAGTTCACCCGCGCATCCGGCGGCAGCCGCTCCGGGTCGCCGTAGAGGAAGACCTCCACCTCCCAGCCCCACTCCTTCAACAGCCGCGCCACGACAAACCCGTCGCCGCCGTTGTTGCCCGGCCCGCAAAGGACCACCGCCCGGTGCGACGTCGCTTTCAGCTCCGGCCATTCCTCGAAGATCGCCTCGACCACGCCCCGCCCGGCGCGTTCCATCAGTTCAAGGCCGGTCACCTCACCGGACGCAATCGCAGCCGCTTCGATGGCCCGCATCTGCGCGGCGGTCAGGAGTTCGGTCATTTTCTCACCAGCATGTTTTCAAACCGCACAAATATTGATCGCTTCGCATATTAAATGGTCACGGCGGAAGGAATCCCCCGGCCAATCGCCCATGCAAAACCCTGTCACATTGTCCCCCCCGCGGGGAAGTGGTGAGAGAGGGCAAGACGGAACCGGGGGGAGTCGGCCCAATGAAGAAAGTCGAAGCGATCATCAAGCCGTTCAAGCTGGATGAGGTGAAGGAAGCGCTTCAGGAAGCCGGGATCCAGGGCTTGACCGTGACCGAGATCAAGGGTTTCGGTCGTCAGAAGGGCCACACGGAACTCTATCGCGGCGCCGAATATGTCGTGGACTTCCTGCCCAAGGTGAAGATCGAGGTCGTGCTGACCGACGACATGGTCGACACCGCCGTGCAGGCGATCATCGGGGCGGCCCGAACCGACAAGATCGGCGACGGCAAGATCTTCGTGACCTCCGTCGAGCAGGCCATCCGCATCCGTACCGGCGAAACCGGGGACGAAGCAGTCTGAGCGCGTCCCGGAAACCGGGTGCCGGTCTTCGGACTGAAGGCACCAAACCTGATCACTGAACCGGCCTTATCGGCCTGAAATATCAACCCCAAACCGAAAGGCAGTCAGATGAGCGCCGTTGCCAAGGCTCTGAAACTGATCAAGGACGAAGACGTCGAATACGTCGACATCCGCTTTACCGACCCCAAGGGCAAGCTGCAGCACGTGACGCTGGTAAGCGACCTGGTGGACGAGGATTTCTTCGAGGAAGGCTTCATGTTCGACGGCTCGTCGATCGCGGGCTGGAAGTCGATCGATCAGTCCGACATGAAACTCATTCCCGATGCCGCCTCGGTCTATATCGACCCGTTCTATGCGGAAAAGACCATGTGCGTGCATTGCGTCGTGGTCGAGCCGGACACGGGCGAGGCTTACAGCCGCTGCCCGCGCCAGACCGCGCTGAAGGCGGAAGCCTACCTCAAGTCCTCGGGCGTGGGTGATACGGCCTATTTCGGGCCGGAAGCCGAATTCTTCCTCTTCGACGACGTGCGCTATTCGGTGACGCCCCGCAAGGTGGCCTACGAGATCGACGCCGAAGCGGCTGCCTGGAACACCGACACCGTGACCGAAGGCGGCAACTATGGCCACCGCGCGGGCCACAAGGGCGGCTACTTCCCGGTCAACCCGGTGGACGAAGCCCAGGACATCCGGGGCGAGATGCTGTCCACGATGAAGCGGATGGGCATTCGCGTCGACAAGCACCACCACGAGGTTGCGACCTGCCAGCATGAGCTGGGGATGATCTTCGGCGGTCTGGTCGAACAGGCCGACAACATCCAGAAGTACAAATACGTGATCCACAACGTGGCCCACGCCTACGGCAAGACCGTGACCTTCATGCCAAAGCCGATGAAGGGCGACAACGGATCGGGCATGCACGTCAACATGTCGATCTGGAAGGGCGGCAAGCCCTTGTTTGCGGGCGACAAATATGCCGACCTCAGCCAGGAAGCGCTGTGGTTCATCGGCGGCATCCTGAAGCACGCCAAGGCGCTGAATGCGCTGACCAACCCCGCAACCAACAGCTACAAGCGCCTGATCCCTGGCTTCGAAGCCCCGGTTCTGCGCGCGTACTCGGCCCGCAACCGGTCGGGCTGCGTCCGTATTCCGTGGACGGAATCGCCGAAGGCCAAGCGTGTCGAAGCCCGCTTCCCCGATCCGGCAGCAAACCCCTATCTGGCGTTTGCCGCGCTTCTGATGGCCGGCCTTGACGGCATCAAGAACAAGATCGACCCGGGCCCGGCTTCGGACAAGGACCTGTACGATCTGCCGCCGGAAGAACTGGCCGAAATCCCGACCGTCTGCGGTTCGCTTCGCGAGGCGCTGGAGGAGCTGGAGAAAGACCACGACTTCCTCTTGGCGGGCGACGTCTTCACCAAGGACCAGCTCGAAGGCTACATCGCGCTGAAGTGGGAAGAGGTCTACGCCTACGAACACACGCCGCACCCGATCGAGTATCAGATGTACTACAGCTGCTGATCCGGTCCGCACAACGATGCGAAAGGGCGCCCCGGTGGCGCCCTTTTTCACTTCCGGCGATTGAAAGCTCCAAGGGTCGGGTCTAACCTCTCGCCAGGTATTCCTGCGACAGGGGGCCAAGATGATCGATTTCCCCAAGAAACGGAAACCGGACAGCGGCAAGCCGAAAATCTGGGCCGAGGGTGGCCAGCGTCCGCCCTTCGATCTTCGGGCCTTCGGGCGGGCCAGCCTGTTTCTGGGGCGGAGTGGGGTAGCGCCGCTGCTTGGTTGGGCAGCCGGAAGCTTTCGCCGGATCGCCGTCACCGTCGCCGCGGGGGCGGGCCGTATTCCCGAGGCGAAGCTTGGCCGCGCCGCGCGCTTTGTGCCGTCGCATCAGCGGGTAGCGGCATGGGTGAAGAACCTGGCCGCCGTCCTTGCCCACGCCAGCGCCACGGCCGACCCGGATGTGAAACGCGGCAATTCCCTTGTCGCGCGGATCGAGCCGCATCTCTGGCCGGATGGCACCCTGCCCGAGGTCATGCCGGTCGAACCCGACCCTGCGCCCGCTGTGCCGGAAGCCATCGAACCCGTGGTCCTGCCGGAGCCGATGCAGCTGGACGACGATCCGTTGCTGTCGATCCGCGATGATCTGGACGGCCGCAAACCTGCTGGCGGGGTCAAGGGTCCTGTCGCCCCCCCGAGCCCACCCGGCCCGGTCGCGACTGCTGCCATTCAGGTGTCCGGTTATCTGATCGGCTGGGTCTCCAGCCTGATCGCCCTGCCTTACGGCCTCGCGCATGCGCTGTGGAAGCACATCAAGGGCGAAGACCTGCGCAAGCTTGGGCTTCCGGACTGATCAGCCCCGACTGATCAACTTAGCGCCGCTTGCAGGAAGGCCAGCCTTTCGGCGCTGACCTTGCCCGTCTCGAACGCTTCTCCGCCGTGGCCCGCGCCGGGGACCAGCGCATAGTCAACCTTCGCAGAAGGGTCCGCCGCCAGCCAGGCATCGCGCAGTCGCCTGGCCTGCAGATCGGCCACCACCGGATCCGCATCGCCGTGCCGGATGAAGATCGGAGGCAGCGGCTCGCGGATCCGGTCCAGCCGACCCAGCGGCCCCATCGCCCGCGCCGCCGCCCGGTTTTCACCGACCGGATAGCCCAAGAGCCGGCTTTCCGGGCTTTCCGCCGCATCGGCGGGTCCCATGACAGGCACTCGTTGCAACTTTGCCATGTCCGCATCAAGGGTCGAGAAATCCATCGGTCCGAAGAGGCTGACCACGGCCTTTGGCGGCAAACCCACCTCGACCAGGCTTAGCGCGGTGGAAACCGCAAGGAAGGCTCCGGCCGACTGGCCCAGCAACACCATCCGCGACGGATCAACCCCCAATTCCGCCCCCTGCCGCTGCAGATGCACCACTGCGGCAAGGCCATCCTCGGCCTGCGCGGGCCAGGCATCGGTGGCCGAAAGCCGGTAGTTCATCCGGACCACCGCGATTCCGGCGGCAAGCACCTCGGGCGGGATGGCAAGATCGGATTTGTCGCCACTCTGGAACGCGCCGCCGTGGATCATCAGCAACACCGGGAACGGCCCCGCCCCTCTGGGCAGCGTGACGTCGAAGACCTGCCTTTCGCCCGGACCATAGGCCACATCGGCGGCGCCGCCGCCCCAGCGCCACCAGCCAAGGCCCGCCGCCGCCGCGACCAGCCCCGCCCCAAGCAGACTTCGCCGGATGATGCCTGTCATGTGATGCTCCGTTTCTTTACAAGTCTGACCGCTTGTCAGTGCACTGCGTCGCGCAGGGTTGCGAGTTCTTCCGGCGTCACGCTGCCTGAGTCCACCACATAGGTATGGATGGTGAACACCACTGCCCGGGTAACGGGCAGCCGCAGCAAACATTGACGTTCCGACCGGATATAGACGTGATCCTTTGGCTGCACCCGCTTTTCCCCCTCACGTCTTGGCTGGTGCAGGACGAAATCGTCATAGGTCAGATAGTTCATCCGCCACAGCGGCTGTTCGGGTCGGATCGCGTCGAAGAGACGGTTCACCCGGGCGACAAGACCGGCGTCATAGACATAGACAGGCTGGTGAATGCCGGTCATCGGGCGGCCCAGCTTCTGGTGCAGGCTCCAGCTGGCCGGAAAGCACAGGATCGCTCCGCTCAGCCGGTATTCCGCGCCTTCGTGCTGCATCAGGCACAGATCCTCCTGCACCAGCCGGCCAAGGGTCAGAAGCGGCTGGGCGGGGTCAAGCGCCACCGTCACCCCATCGGGTCTCTGGACATTGCCTGCACGGACGTTGAAGCCGGGATCAGCCGCGATCCAGCCAAGGACAGCCGCGAAAAGTTCATCCGCCGCTGCCCGCCCTTCGGGCAACAGTGCGTGGACCACGTCGCGCTGCGCATCGATCAGCCGGTCCCGCAACGCCATCTGGGGGGCATAGGCCTCGTCCCGGCGCAGCCAGTCCCGGCCCTCGACCGGCAGGATGCCGGGCAGCCGACGGGTGCGCGGGTCCATCCAGGGAAGGTGGGGCAGCCGGTCCTGCAGGATCGGCCTGTCTTGCATCGGGTTTGCCATGGCCAGCCTTTGACCATGCGTCGAAGGTGTCTGCAACCGGGTTGTTTGCGACTAGGGGCGTCGCGGGCAGTAGTGCGACCACATCCCTGCGGGCATCGTGTTCGACCCGCAACAGCCAGTGGCGTTTCTTGGGGAATATCGACACGGCCTGTATTATTGTGATATGTTATTTGGGGCAATCAAGCAAAAGGTGTTGGCATGAAACTGGCTGTGACTCTCGCATTCCTTGGTGCAACCTACGCGTATTCTGTTTCGGCGCAGACGGTCCCGGGTGCGGACTGGAGCGGGTTCTATGCGGGCCTCTCGGCCGGCATGACGGATGACAGCGACGATCTCCTGGGTGGTGGGGTTTTTGTCTCCGAACAGAATTTCGAAGGATCCGGAGCGGGGCTCTTCTTGGGATACAACGTGCAGAATGGTGCGCTGGTCTATGGCGGCGAGCTTGCTTTTGCGCCGTTTGAAGTGAATGGGACCAATAACACAGGCCTGCGCGAGGACTACATCGACCTTAAGGGGCGGCTTGGCTAATCCATGGGGAAGGCCTTGGTTTATGGCGTGCTCGGTTATACCTTCTCGACGACTTTGGAGAGCAGCGATCCCGCCAACGACCTGTCTTCCGATGGGATCAACTACGGCATCGGCGTGGACTACCGCATCACTGAAAACGTCTTCCTTGGCGCAGAGTATCTGGGGCGTCGGCTTGACGGCGATTATGGCAGCGTTGGCTTCCCCGGCTTTACCCATGAGACCGACTCCCGCACGTTTTCTATCCGTCTGGGGATGACTTTCTGACCGCCGCGCGAGCCAAAAAACGACAGGACACCGTGTCGGCCGGAGAACGGACGCTGGGCTGAGCTTAGGCCGATCCTTTCAGGCAGGGAGGCCCGCAATGACCAGCTACCAACGCGACCGCCGCAAGATCGACCCGACGCGCGGGGATCGCCTTGCCGATGGCACCCCGAATGACAATGACCGGGTTGAAATCGGGCCAACGCAGCTTGCGTTCCGGGAATGGCAGGCGGCGGGGCTGCTGCTCCCCGACCTTGGCCGGATGCGGCACGACCGTTGGCAAAAGCTGGTGGCGGGGCTGGTCGCGCGCGACTACGGCGGCCTTCTGATGTTCGACCCCCTGAACATCCGCTATGCGACCGACACCACCAACATGCAGCTTTGGAACACCCACAACCCGTTCCG